>NZ_JBGCCP010000034.1:0-109047 GCF_041262705.1 Catenulispora sp. MAP12-49
GGGCGATCCGACTTGATACCACCGGACCGGTCTGCTTCCGTTAGGCGACGATGCGACGGGGAATCCGGGACGAAGGCGACCACAAGCAGCGTCCGGCGGCAGCCAGCGCGACCCCCACTCCCCGGAGCGAGGCCGCTCGCCGCGCAGGCGCCGCCGGAGGCGCCCTTGACTGCCGCCTTTGACTGCCGCCTTTGACTGTGGCAGTAGCCAGCACCACCTACCCACACCACCGCCGCCCCGCAAAACCAGCGGCACCATCGACCCGCGCCACCAACGGATCCCGTGAACCATGCGCGAAGCCGTCAGAAAACGCCTGTGCCTGTCAGCCCACGACCAAACCGCACCCAGCCGCCAAACCCAACCACCCACACACAAGCCAAGAGCGTCCGCAAGCCGAGCGCCCTCGACACACCGGCCGGGCGGCGATGCGGTCGCCACCCGGCACTGGCTGCACTGGCTGCACTGGATCCGCTGGAAGCGCTGTGGAAGCGCTACTTCAGCGTCCCCGCCGTCAGACCCGCCTGCACCTGTCGCTGGAACGACAAGTACACCGCCATCACCGGCAGCATCGCGATCGTCATGCCCGCGAACAGGGCCGGGAAGTCGCCGCTGTAGCCCTGCGCCACCATCAGCGACACCAGGCCCTGCGACAGCATGTAGTGCGGGGCCTCGCCGTGCTGGGACTGCATCAGCACCACCGGCAGCAGGTACTGGTTCCACTGCCCCAGGATGTTGAAGATGCCCACGCTGATCAGGCCGGGCTTGGCCATCGGCAGCATCACCTGGAAGAAGGCGCGGGTGTGCGAGGCGCCGTCGATCATGGCTGCCTCGTACACCGCCGTGGGCAGGGTGCGGAAGAACGAGTGCAGGAAGAACACGGTGAACGGCATCGAGAACGCGACGTACACCAGGATCAGGCCCTGGTAGGTGTTCAGCATGTGCAGCTTGCTCACCTGGAAGAACAGCGGCACCAGCGCCAGGTACACCGGCAGCATGACGCCGCTGACGAACAGGTAGTAGATGAACCTGTTGCCCCGGAACTCGAAGCGGGCCAGGACGTAGGCCGCCATCGCCCCGAACAGCATCGTCAGGGTCACCGAGAAGACCAGGACGATGACCGTGTCCTTCAGGTACGTGCTGATGCCGGTGTGCCAGGCCCGGGAGAAGGCCCCGAAGGACCAGTGGTGCGGCCAGGACCAGGCGCTGCCGTTGAGTTCGCTGCTGTTCTTGAACGCGCCCAGGATCACCCACAGGACCGGGCCCAGGACCATGATGGCCCAGACCCCCATGAAGCCGGTGCCGAACACGTTCAGGGTCGCGCCGGACTCGGCGAACCGGCGCGAGCGCTCGCCGCCGGGTTTGCCCCCCTTCGGGTCGGCTGTGCCCGCTGTTCCGGGCGTCGCCGCGGGAGGGGTCTGCGTCATATCTGCTGCCATGTCGTCTTGTCCTCCGCGCTCAGTACTCGAGGCGCTCGCGGCGCGTGGCGCGCATGACGACGAGCGAAAGGATCAGGGTGATGAAGAAGATGACGACGCCCATCGCGCACGCGTAGCCGGCCTTGCCCAGCACCTGGAAGTTGCGCATCAGGTAGGTCGCCAGCACCTCGCCGTGCTCGTCCGGGCCGCCGCCGAAGCTGGAGCCCGGGGTCAGGGTGGCGACCAGGGCGAAGGCGTCCATCGCGGCGACCGCCAGGTACACCCAGGCGGTCTGGACCGAGTCCCACAGCAGCGGCATCGTGACCTTGAAGTAGGTCTGGGTCCGGCCGGCGCCGTCCAGCAGGGCCGCCTCGTAGTAGTCGCGCGGGATCTGCTGCATCGCCGCGGAGAACAGCACCAGGTAGAAGCCGACCCACTGCCACACCAGGATGAACATGATGCACCAGAGCACGAACGTGGGGGAGTTCAGGAACTCCCAGGGGTGGTTCGCGTCGGTCAGGCCGAGCTTGATGACCACCGCGTTGAACAGGCCGACGCTGTTGGACTCGTAGGCGGCCTGGAACAGGATCACGATGATCGCGACCGAGAGGACCTGCGGGAAGAAGAACACGATCCGGAAGAAGGCCGAGCCCCGGATCCCGCGCACGCCGCCGATCCCGCCCTTGCGCCCGCCCACGTTCAGCATGAAGGCGAAGAACATCGCCAGGACGATGGTGATGGTGGGGAACACGATCAGGATGATCATGTTGTGGGTGAGGGCCTTGAGGAAGATCGAGTCGTGGAACAGGTCCACGTAGTTCTTCAGCCCCACCACCTTGCTCGGCGGTGCGACGCCGCTCCACTCGGTGAGGGAGTAGCCGAAGGTCTCCACGTAGGGCCAGATGACGAAGATCAGGTAGACCGCGAGCGGCCCCGCGAGGAACGAGGCGATGAACAGCCGCTCTCTGGTCTTTTTGCGCAGCCGCATGGCGCGAGCTCCCGGGAGGGTCGGGGAGGGGTGGGACGGTGGGGCCGCGGACGCCGGGCCGGTGTCGGTACCGGGGCCGGTGTCCGCGGCGGGGAAGCGGGACGACTCAGCTGGTGCTGGTGGGCCGCTTGAACTTCTGCACCGAGGAGTCGGCGGCGCACTTGTCGGCCGCCGTCTGCGCGCGGCTGATGAAGTCCGCCGGCTTGATCTTGTTGGCCATCAGCTGGCCCATGGCGTCCTCGAGGTCCTTCTCCATCTGGGAGTACCAGTTGAGGTAGTACCACGAGATGACCTGGCCGTTGGCCCCCTGGTACAGGTCGTTGCTGGACTTGGTGCCCGGCTTGAGCTTGGCCTCGATGTCCGGGGTGATCGAGTCCTTGACCACCGACAGCGAGTTGGCGTTCTGGGCGAAGGAGGCGCCGCCGGCCTTGGAGCACATGATGCGCAGGAACTCCAGGCCGCCGGCCTGGTTCTTGGCCTTGCTCGGCACGATGAACGGCTCGCCGGCGCCGGCCCGGATCGCGGTCTGCGGCATCTTGTCGCCGTCCAGCGAGGGCATGGCGAACACGGCCATGTCGAAGCCGGCCGGGGTGGCGGCCATCTGCTCGTTCTCCAGCCACGACCCGCACGGGATGACCGCGGCCTTGCCCTGGTTCCACAGGGTCTGGGACTGGATGTGGGTCAGGCCCTCGGTGCCCGGGAGCATGTAGCCCTTGTCCACCAGCTCGTAGATGGCGTTGACGCTGTTCACGACCGCGTCGGCCTTCCAGGCGTT
The DNA here is from genome assembly GCF_041262705.1 of Catenulispora sp. MAP12-49. Classification (NCBI taxonomy): domain Bacteria; kingdom Bacillati; phylum Actinomycetota; class Actinomycetes; order Catenulisporales; family Catenulisporaceae; genus Catenulispora; species Catenulispora sp. MAP12-49. The sequence continues at coordinate 3,179 of NZ_JBGCCP010000034.1, forward strand.
GGGCTCCAGGTTGTCGATGGCGGTCTGCACGTCCGGGCCGCCGTTCTTGGCGACCAGGTCCATCAGCGGCACCATCATGTAGTACGGGTACTTGCCCTGGTGCGCGAACGGCGCCATGCCGCTGGCCTTGATGGTCGCACACAGCGTCATGAAGTCGGCCCACGTGGTGGGGACCTGCCAGTTGTTCTTCTTGAACGTCGAGGAGGAGTACCACAGGCCGAAGACGGTGAACGCGTAGTTCAGCGAGAACATGCTCTGGCCGAGCTGCCCGGTCTCGATGGTGCCGGCCAGCAGGGTGTCGCGGACCTTCTTGCTCGGGTCGTCGATCGACGGCGCGTTCAGCAGCTCGTCCAGGTTGGTCAGCTGGCCGCTGGAGTTCAGCACGTCCAGCTTCAGCTGCTGGGCGCCGGAGTCGTCGATGACGTCCGGCGGGCTGCCGGCGTTGAAGCGCGGCTGCAGGTCGCCGGTGAGGTTCTGGCCGCTGTGGTGCGCGACCGCGGCGCCGGGGAAGCTCTTGGTGTACAGCGACTCGAAGGCCTTGGCGTAGTCGTCGCCGTAGCCGCCCTTGAAGATGTAGACGTCCAGGGGGCTGGAGGCCTTCACCCCGAACGGGTTCTTCGGGTCCGAGGAGTTCGCGGCGGTCGAGGAGTTGCTGCTGCTCTTGCTGCTCCCGCTGCCGGCCGCGCACCCGGCTGCCAGGGCCGAGCCGGGGCCGACCATGGCCGCGATCGCGGCCGAGCGGACCAGCATCTGCCGGCGGGAGACGTCGGCGGGCAAGCCGTGTTCTGACACTGTGGTTCTCCTGATCGACGAGAAGCGGTGCGCCGGGGGGTTCCGGCTGTGAGGGGAGGTGCGCTCGTGCGGTGTGCTCAGGTGATGCGAGTGCTCGGCCGTACGGTGCTGCGCGGTGCTGGGTGGTGCTGGATGGTGCCGGTGGTGCGGTGTCGTGCGACAGGTTTTGCTCGAGTTGCTCGGTAGGTTATGAGATTTTGTCAGCTGGCGGTAGGTATCGAAAACAATCGCTCACGGACTTCCGAGGGAGGCACCGGCCCGACGCGGGCCAGCGCGAGCCACGCGGCGGCCGCCGCGCCGTCCAGAGCCTCGCTCACCGGGGCGTCCGGCCAGCGCTCGCGCAGCATCCGCCGCACGCGCTCGGCGACCGGTGTCGGATTGGTCAGGATGCTTCCGGCCAGCACGATCGGGCTGGCCGCGTCGGAGGTGCGGACGGTGGTCAGGGTCTGCGCGAGGTGCTCGACGGCGCGGTCGGCGATCGCCTCGGCGACCGGGTCGTGGGCTGCGCAGGCGGTGGTCAGCAGCGGGGCCAGGCGGGCCAGTGCCGTCGGGGGCTCGGCCATCACCGCGGCCACCAGCTCGCGGGCGGTCAGAGGCGGTTCGTCGGTGCCGGGCGATGAAGCAGAGTCGGATGCCGATGCGGTACCCGGCCCCGCCGGGCGCAACCGCAACGATTCGATCACGAGGCCGGTGAGCGCGGTCGCCGGGCCCTCGCCGTCCAGCGCGGCCATCGCCGCCAGCACCGCCTGACGTCCCAGCCAGAAGCCGGAGCCGCGGTCGCCGAGCAGCCAGCCGTGGCCGTCGGACCGCGCGGCCATCGCGCGGTCCTTCACGGCGATCGCGACCGCGCCGGTGCCGGACAGCAGCAGCGAGCCCTCCGCGGCGGCGGTGCCGGCCGCGAACGCGATCAGCGCGTCCGGCTCGTACTCGACCGGGCAGCGGATCCCGACACGGGCCCAGACCTGGGTGAACGCCTGCCCGCCGGGCAGGTCCTCGCCGGAGGGCAGGGCCCCGCCGCCGGCCAGGCCGAGCACCACGTGGCGCACGGCGGCCGGGTCCAGGCCGGTCAGCGCCTGCTCCACCGCCTCGGCCAGGGCGGCCGCGGCCCGCTCCGGTCCCAGGCCGGTCGGGTTGCCCCCGGAGGCGCGTCCGGCGCCCCGCCTGACCCCCCGCGGCGTGACCGCCAGGACCCGCGTCGACGTGCCGCCGACGTCGAGTCCGAGGACCAGCGCCTCGTCGGTCATGGTGGGTCTCGCCTCTCCGCAGCCGGGTGGAACGTTTCAATTCCACGTTGCGTGGAACTTAGAACCCGGATAATGCGACGTCAAGGGTTGACCTGGAAGTGCAACGGTAAAGATGCCGAAGGTATACGGTACGGCGCGCAGCGGCCACCGCCGCCGGTCCTTGAAACGTTCCAAAGGGACTGGCGTCCCCTGGCGGCTGTCTAGACCTGTGGCCGCCCCGGATTCGACTGTGCCACACAAAGCCCAGGCGGTCTAGACCGCCCCGGGGCCGTGCCCGAAACAGGATGTTGACTGCGGTGAGCGCGGCCGTTTAGCCTCCTCGGCACGGCCACCGGGCGGATCGGGATACAAGGGGCGTGCGTGACGAAGAGCGCGGGCATGCGAGATGTGGCCCAACTGGCCGGGGTGTCGGTCGGCACGGTGTCGAACGTGTTGAACCGCCCCGACGCGGTCTCCCCGGGCACCCGGGCGCGGGTCCAGGCGGCCATCGCCGAGTTGGGCTTCGTCCGCAGCGAGAGCGCGCGCCTGCTGCGCGCCGGCAGCAGCCAGGTGCTGGCCCTGCTCGCGCTGGACCTGGCCGACCCGTTCTTCGTCGGCGTGCTGCGCGGCGCCGAACAGGCGGCTCGCGCGGCGGACCTCGGCGTCCTGGTGATGGACAGCGCCTCCAGCGCCGCCACCGAGGCCACGCACCTGGTGATGCTGGCGCAGCAACGGGTCCGCGGCGTGCTGGTGACTCCGGCGGACGTCAGCGGCGCGACCCTGGCAGAGTTCGGCCGCGCCCGGATCCCGTACGTCCTGGTGGATCGCGACATACCGGGCGGAATCGGATGCCGGGTCCTGGTGGACGACGTCGCCGGCGGCGCGATGGCGGTGGCGCACCTGATCGCGGCCGGCCATCGGCGGATCGCCTACGTCCCCGGACCTCTGGAGCTGCCGCAGTATCGCGACCGGCTGGAGGGTGCGCGCTTGGCGGTCGCCGGGGCCGGGGCCGGGGCCGGGAACGGGGCTGGGGCCGGAGCCGCCGCGGCCGCCGACGGGGGCGTGGACCTGGTGATGCTGCCGGGCGCGCGCGGCGACGTGGCCGCGGGCCGCGACGCGGCGGCGCGGATGCTCGGGCTGGCGGAACGGCCGACCGGCGTGTTCTGCGGCAACGACCTGATCGCCCTGGGGATGCTGCAGGGCCTGTTCGCCGCCGGGGTGGCGGTACCGGGAGACGTGGCGATCGTCGGGTACGACGACGCGGAGGTCGCCGCGGCCGCCGTGGTGCCGCTGTCCTCGATCCGGCGCCCCGCGACGCGCGTGGGGAAGGCCGCCGCGGAGCTCTTGGTGGAGGAGAGCGGCGCGGCGGCGGGGGAGCATGTGCACCGCGAGCTGGTGTTCCAGCCGGAGTTGGTGGTCCGCGCTTCCAGCTTGGCGACGGCCGCGGTTACTCCGGTGCCCTCGCCTCGAAACCCGGACAGCTGAGCACCGGCAGCCGCGGGTACCTCGGGAAGCGCGGGTCGTCGGCGGCGCGGGTGCAGCGCCAGTAGACGGTGCCCTTGCGCGTTTCGTTCCGGTGTACGTGGCTGCACATCGCGCACAAGCCCGGCTCCGGGCCGACGGGCAGTGATCTGTCGGGCTCCGGGCCGCCGTGATGTGCTCTGCCCGGCTCCGGGCCGCTGTCCTCAGACATGCGCCGTTCCGCCATCGGCCGCCATCGCCGCGGCGATCTTCCGGTTCGTCTCGGCCCACCGCTCGGCCTCGATCTTCGGCAGCACGTCCTCCCAGATGAGCAGACACGACCCCCGCATCTGCAGCATGCCCTCCGGCCGAGCCGAGAACCACCAGTGCAGGTGGTCCCCGCCGTCGCCGAAGCGCGCCACGTGCACGCGCGCTATCCCGCCGAGGCCCACGATCGCCCGCTCCACACGCTGGAACAGCGCCCCCAACTCGACGGCGCGCTCGGCCGGCAGGTCCGCCAGATCGCAGTGCACCCGCGGTTCCAGCATCACCAGCGCCGGGATCGACGCCTCGGGGAACGTCCGCAGCCGCCAGTGCTCGTCGGTCCAGATGTAGTCCGAGTCCGTCCAGGCACACGGACTGCACGGCGTTCCGCCCGGCGCACCGTTGCGGGGCGGCTCCGGAAGCACCGGCGGCTGGAGCTTCCTCACCCGCAGATCGCCCTCGAAGGGGAAGATCTCCCAGCCCGGGATGCCGTCGGCGTCGAAGGGGATCTCCTGGCCGATGGGGAGGTGCTTGACGTAGTCGCTGGGTTCGGTCGTCATGGGTCAGCAGGATAGCCAAACGGCCGCCGGCTAAGGATCTTCGCCCTCGCCGCCGGCCGCCCCGCTGTATCAGTTCACTGTTTCGCCTTCGTCCTCGTCTGTGTCTGTGTCTGTGTCTGCGTTTTCAGCCACTCGTCCTTGTACTCGCCCATGATCGCGTGCAGGTGGTGGCCGATCTTCAGATAGTCCAGGTCGTCCAGGTTCGCCAGCGACACCCGTACCGACCAGCCCGGTCCGTCGAACCCGCCGCCGTTCAGCAGTACCACCGAGGCCTGGTGCGCCAGCCGGAACACCACGTCGGTGGGTTCGTAGTTCCGCACCAGGTGGTCGGCGAACTCCTTGCTCTCGAAGGCCTCCGCCTCGGCCAGGATGTCGAGCTCGACGTAGTAGCAGGCGCGCCCCGGGTCCTGGCTGATGTGGTGGACGCCGATGCCCTCCATCAGCAGGTCCAGGCGGCGGTGGACGATCGTGCGCAGCAGCTCCTTGTACTCCTGGCCCTCAGGCAGCAGGTCGAACAGGGAGAACAGCATCATCATGGTCTGCTGGCCGGTGGACAGGCCCGCGGTGTGGTTCAGCGCCACCGAGCGGCTGTCGGCGACCAGGCGGTCGATGAACTTGATCTTGCCCGGACGCAGAGCCAGGGTGCTGTAACGCTCGGCCAGCTCCTCCTTCTTGGCCTTCGGCAGCTTGGAAAGCAGGTGGTCGAAGACGTTGTCCTCGGCGAGCGCGATCACCCCGAGCCGGTGGCCGGTGGCGCCGTAGTGCTTGGACCAGGAGTAGACCAGCGCAGTGTTGCGCGGGCAGGTCGCGGCCAGCGAGCGGAAGCCGGGGACGAAGGTGCCGTAGACGTCGTCGGTGATGATGGCCAGGTTCGGGTTCCGGGTCTTGACGATCTCGGCGATGCGGTCGCGGACCCGGTCGGACAGCGCCGTCGACGGCGGGTTCGAGGGGTTCACCAACATCAGGGCCTTGACCTTCGGGTCGGCCAGCTTGTCGACCTCGGAGTCGGGATAGCGCCACATGTGGACGCCCTCCTCGGTCATCATGTCCGACTTCACCTGGACCACGTCGAAGGAGTAGCGCTCCAGCTCCGGGATCTCGATGTACGGGGTGAAGATCGGCGTCATCAGGGCGATGGTGTCGCCCTTGTGCAGGATGCCGTTGGCGACCAGTGTGTCGAACAGGCTCGGGGTTTGCCTGGAACTCCGCGCACCCTCTAAGGCTCCGGATACGACCCGGGATCGCTCTGGTTCCCGGGCTGCCAGTCCCGCCCGAGCCGGTTCATGGCCTCGTCGATCCGGTCCCGCTCCTCGGCGGGCACTGCCGCGGCGGCCTGCTCGTCGGCCGCGGCCTCGCGCTCGGCCCGCTTCTGCGAACGCCGCACGGCCAGCCAGCCCCCGGAGGCGATCGCCGCCAGCGAGGCCCACACCATGGGCCGGTTCCACCACGACCCGCCGCCGCGCAGGGCCACCACCGAGGCGAGCACGGCATGCATACGAACTCCCGTCGCCGACCGGTGCGCACCGTCGCGCCCGAAGTGGGCTCCATGATTTCCGGACGCGCGCGGCCCGGCGGCCGTGACACGCCAGCACCGGGGCAACGGTGCCCCGATCGGATGATTCGGCCGATGGTCGGTGGAGGTGCTGACTGCCGCTCGCGTCGCCTGCCGTCCGCGCCGGTTCGCCTGGCTGTTCTCGTCACGTGTTCCGCAGGAGCAGCATGTCCAGCCGCTCCTGGATCCGCGCCAGATCCGCCCGGATGTTCTCCACGTCGCCCCGGTCGGCGCCCTCCTCGCTCTCCTTGAGCTCGATCAGCATGGTCCCGCCCGGCGCGATCACCATCTCCCGCACGTCGCTCACATGCTCGGCCCCCTGCTTCCGCGACGACACGATCACGTCCGCCGGCCGCAGCGCCAGCCGCCGCAGCGTCCTGATCTGGAGCTTGCCGTCCCGGATCAGCACACTGGGGCTGCCCTCCAGCACCCGCTCCAGCCGCGGCGTGCGGTCGCTCAGGTACGCCTGCAGCCGCACGAACAGCGCGTTCACCGCGATCAGCACCGCCGCACCGTAGATCCCGCCGATCAGCGAGTTGTCGGGCCCGATCACCGCGTTCTGCACCACGTTCGACAGCAGCAGCACCACGGACAGGTCCAGCGTGTTGAGCTGCGCCAGCTCCCGCTTCCCGGCCAGCCGGAGCAGGACCACGATCGCGGCGTAGACGATGATCGTGCGCAGGGTCTTGTCGCCGTACGAGACGCCGGTGGTGAACAGGTCGTGCCACATGAGCCCATTGTCCGCAGTGCCCGCACACCAGGCGGGGAGGCACCGCTGGGCCGAACGGGTGGCGGCACTCCCCGGCGGCCTATCCCCGGGTGCGCCCCGCCCCGCGCGGTGTTCGACTGCTGAGGGTTCGACAAGCGGCGACGGATCGACACCTCGGAGGCCTGATGATCGGGCTGGCGGCGGCGGCAGCCATCCTGCTCGCCCCGCTGTCCGCGCCCGCCGGCGGCCACCCCGCCCCCCTGTCGGTGGCGATCCAGGCCACCGGCGCCCAGGACGTGTCCTACGCCATCGAGATCAGCAACACCACCGCCTACACGGTCACCGACGCGGTGATCACCCAGCAACTCCCCTCAGGCCTGGACTACGTCACCGCCACCCCGGCCCCCCACCGCACCGGCCGCCACCTGACCTGGACCCTCACCATCCCCGCCCACGGCACCGCCCGCATCACCACCACCGGCGCCCCCGGCCGCCACGTCGGCGCCCGCCCCCTGGACCACATCACCCAGGCGGGCACCCCGCACCACGGCCACCACCCCCACCCGACGACAACCGTCTGCGCCCGCGAAGACACCGGCCCCCAGTCCTGCGCCACCGGCCGCGGCGCCCTCCACCCACAGCCGGTGTCCCACAGCGAACGCGCCACGCTCACGCTCGCCGCAGCCGCCGCCGCAACGATCGCGGCCCTGCTCGCCGCCCCGCGCTTCCGGCGAGGACGACGGCGGCGCGCGGCGAACGCGCTGGAGCGAGTCGGCGTTGAAGGCTGATCCGGGGGCCGGTGCGGCCGGGGCCGGGGCTGGGACCGACGCCGAGGCCGGGGCCGGCGCTGACGACGATGGTGTGGGCGCCGGTGCGGGTGCTGCTTCGGGTGCTGCTTCGAGTGGCCGTGCCTCGTTCGAGTGCCGCAGCGAGCTCGCCGGTGCCGCTCCTGGTGCCGGTTCGGCCGCCCGCGCGCCGGTCGACCACCGGAGCGCGTTCGGCGACCACAGATTCCCGGCCCCGCCCCGCTGCTCCGGCGCACATCAGCGGACTGCCGCCACCACACCTCCCTCTCCGCCCCCACCGCCCGCCGACCCACCCCACTTCGCCGACCGACCCCCCGACCCGCACCGCCGCGTCCGCCTCCCCTCCGACCGCCTCCGCCTCATCGGCGCCGTCGCCCTGGCCGTGCTTCTGGCCGCGGCCGGGGTCGTGGGTCACCGGGCCGGGTGCGATCTGCGGCAGGAGATCCTTCACCGGGCGTCCGCCTTCCCTCGCTTCCTGCTCTACGTCGTGCAGGTCGTCTCGTTCCTCGCCGTGATCGCCGTGCCGGTCGCCGTCGCTGTGGAGCGCGTGGTCAAGCGCGAGACCGTGCAGGTCGTCGATGCCGTCGGGGCTTCGACGGTGGCCTATCTCGCCGCGTTCGGCGTCAACATCGCCACCTCGCACTACCAGGACTCCTCGGTCGCGCAGGCCATCGGTGGCGCGACGCCGATGCAGATCCAGCTCGCGGTCGGGGTCGCGGCGGTCACCGTCCTCGGGTTCAGCCGGAGTCAGTACCGGAGCCTGTTCCTCAGTGCCGCCGCGCTCGGCGGGCTCGCCGTGGTGCTGCTCGGGCAGGACTCCGTCACCGGGGTGCTGCTGTCGGCGCTGCTCGGCCGGATCGTCGGGCGGGCCTGGCTGTCGGTACGCGGCGTCCTCGACACCCGTCCCGGCATCGCCCGTATCCTCACCGAGCTCGACCACGTCGGGTTCCGCGCCCACCCCGGCTCGGTCCGCGTCCTGGAGCCCGGAGTCGACGGCGCGCGCCGCTTCCTCGTCACCGTCGCGAACCACGGCAGCGGCAGCGGCAACGGCAACCGCGACAGCTACCGCAAGGGCAACAGCAACCGCGACAGCGCCAGCAACCGCCAAACCCTCGACCTCGCCGTCCTCGACCAAAGCCAGCGCGCCGCCTACCTCACCTCCCGCCTCTGGCAGTGGATCCGCCTGCGCGGCCCGGTTCGCCGCCGCAGCTTCTTCTCCCTGCGCCGCACCGTCGAAAGCGAAGTCCTGATGTCCATGGCGGTCGAGGCCGCCGGCATCCGCACCCCCCGCCTGCGCACCGCGCGCCAGGTCGACCAGGACACCGCCCTGCTCGCCTACGACCACCTCGACGCCCCGCGCGTCGCCGACCTCCCCGACCGCGCCTGGACCCCCGGCCTGCACAGCGGTATCTGGGCCCTGTGGCAGCACCTGCGCTGCCGCCAGCTCGCGCACCGCGAGCTCACCACCGACCACCTCCGCCTGGACCCCTCCGGCCGGCTGTGGCTCACCGACGTCGGCTACGGCGAGATCACCGCCGAGGACCTCCTGTGCCGCCTGGACGGCGCCGAACTCCTCGTCTCCCTCGCCCTGCGCGTCGGCCCGGCCCGGGCCACCGAAGAAGCGGTCGACGCCCTCGGCCCCGCGACCGTCGCCTCCCTGCTCCCGCTCATGCAGCCGATCCTGTTCTCCGAGGGCACCGCCAAAGCCCTGCGCCGCCACCGCGCCGCCGGCGACCGCGCGGACATCGTCGGCGCCATCCGCGACCGCATCATCGCCCTGCATCCCGAGGCCGACGTCCAGCCGGTCAGCCTGGAGCGGGTCCGGCCCCGCACCGTCCTGAGCATCGTCGGCGGCACCATCGCCTTCTACCTGCTGGCCACCCAGCTCACCGGCTTCCAGGTGCCCGAGCTGGACACCTGGCAGGCCTGGGGCTGGGTGGTCGGCGCCGCCGTCGCCTCCGCCGTGACCTACGTCGCCGCCGCGTTCAACCTCCTGGGCTGCGTCAAGGAACGCGTCCCGGTCGCGACCACCGTCCTGGCCCAGGTCGCGGCGGCCTTCGCCGGCCTGGTCGCCCCGGCCTCCGTCGGCGGCCTGGCCGTCAACACCCGCTACCTGCAGCGCACCGGGATCCCGGTGGCGCGCGCCGTGACGGCCGTCGGCGTCTCACAGGTCATCGGCTTCGCCTGCTACCTGCTCCTGCTGCTGTTGTTCAGCGCCTTCGCGGGGAGCCACCGCAAGGAGTCCGGCGGCCTGTCGGCGATCACGCCGTCGGCGACGGTGACCGGCGTGATCATCGCGCTGGCCGTGATCGGCCTGCTGATCGCGGCCGTCCCGAAGCTGCGCACCCTGGTGGTCAGCCGCGTCAAGCCGCTGGTCACGGACATCGGCCCGGAGTTCCTCCAGGTCGCCCGCACCCCGCGCAAGCTGGCCCAGGCCTTCGGCGGCGCGCTGGGCCTGCCGCTGGCGGCCACCCTGTGCCTGTGGGCGTCGGTGAACGCGGTGAGCGGCACCGAGGTGAACCTGGCCGCGATGGGCGTGGCCTACCTCCTGGCCAAGGCCGTGGGCTCCCTGGTGCCCACCCCCGGCGGCATCGGCGGCGTCGAGGCCGTGCTCACCGCCGGCCTGACCGCCGCCGGCGTGCCCTCGGCGGTGGCCGCCACCTCGGTGATCGTCTTCCGGCTGCTGACCTGGTGGCTGCCGGTGATCCCGGGCTGGTTCGCGTTCACGGCGTTGCAGCGGCGCGGGGCGCTATGACGACCCGCCGGAGCCAGGCCGCACCAGCCCCGACTCGTACGCGATCACCACGACCTGCGCCCGATCCCGCGCGCCGAGCTTCGTCATCGCCCGGTTGACGTGCGTCTTGGCGGTCAGCGGCGTGACGAACAGCTGGGAGGCGATCTCCTCGTTCGACAGTCCGGCGGCGACCAGGGTGACGACCTCCAGCTCCCGTGCGGTCAGCGCGTTCAGGGGAGCGGTGACGGTCGGCGGGTCGGAGGCGGAGGGCTGAGCGAGGAAGCGGGCGATCAGGGCGCGCGTGGCGGCGGGCGAGAGCAGCGACTCCCCGCCCGCGACGATCCGGATGGCCCGGAGCAGCTCCTCGGGGTCCACGCCCTTGCCGAGGAAGCCGCCGGCTCCGGCGCGCAGCGCCTCGGCGACGTACTCGTCCTGCTCGAACGTGGTGAGGATCAGTACCTTGACGCCGGCCAGTTCCGGATCGGCCGCGATCAGCCGGGTGGCCTCCAGGCCGTCCAAGACCGGCATCCGGATGTCCATCAGCACCAGGTCCGGGCGCAGTTCCTGGGCCAGTTTCGCCGCCGCCGCGCCGTCGCCGGCCTCGGCGACGACCTCGAAATCGGGGGTGGAGTCCAGCAGCAGGCGGAAGGTGCCCCGCAGCAGCGCCTGGTCGTCGGCCAGCAGGATGCGGATCGGCGGCGCGTTCATGCGAGGGCCTCAGCAGCCTTCTCGTAGGCCGCCGAAGGGTTTTCGGCGCTGCTTTTAACTCCGGTGCCGACTCCGGCACCGACTCGCACCGCCAGCGGCAACTCCGCCTCGACCCGGAACCCGCCGCCGGACCTGGGCCCGGCCGCGAACGTCCCGCCCACCGCCTTCACCCGCTCCTGCATCCCGATCATCCCGTGCCCCGTGCCCATCCCCGACCGCGCCGGTCCCCGGCCGCCGTCGTCGTCCACGCGGATCCGCACCGCGTCCGCGGCGACCTCGACCCGCACCCGCGCCAGCGCCGAACTCCCGGCGTGCTTGTGCGTGTTGGTCAGCGCCTCCTGCACGATCCGGTACGCCGTCAGCCCGGTCAGCGCCGGCATCGGCCGGAGGGCGTCGGCGCCGGGACCGGCCATCGCCACGTTCAGTCCGGCGTGGTGGAACGACTCCACCAGCGCGTCCAGATCCCCGAGCCCCGGCGCGGGCTCGCGCGGGGGCGCGGACTCGTCGCCGGCGCGCAGCAGTCCGACCGTCGCGCGCAGCTCGTCCAGGGCCGAGCGCGACGTGTCCCGGATCCGCTCAAGCGCCTCGTACGCGTGCGAGGGGTCGGTCTTCATCAGGTGGTGCGCCACTCCGGCCTGGGCGTTGACCAGCGTGATGTGGTGCGCCACCACGTCGTGCAGCTCGCGTGCGATCCGCATCCGCTCCTCGGTGACGCGCCGCAGCGCCTCGTCCTCCTTGGTCCGCTCGGCGTGCTCGGCCCGCTCCATGGCCGAGGCGAGCAGCTCGCGCCGGCTGCGCGCGGCGTCGCCGACGGCCACCGCGAGCCCGACCCAGGCGATGAAGCCGAGGTTCGCGGCCAGGTCGTCCATGCCGGGCCGCAGGATCAGGGCGAACGAGGTCAGGGCCACCGCCGTCACGGCCCCGACCTTCACCGTGGTGGGCCGGTCGGAGCGCTTGGCGAAGGAGAACAACGCGATGGCGCAGGCGATCGGCGGAATGCTCGGCACGCCCACGAACGGCATCGCCGCCACCTCCACCGCGGAGGTGCCGACCACCGCGCCCAGCGGCCACCGGCTGCGGAACAGCAGCGGGACGGCCACCGTGGTCAGCAGCGCGGCCGCCGTCTCGGCGCTGACGTGCTTGTGCAGCGCCGAGACGAACATGGCCGGGGACAGCAGGACCAGGTACAGCACGGTGGTGACGATGTCCCGGCTGGTCGTGCCGGGACGCAGCCACTCTTTGACCTGGTGTGTCACCTGCACGTTCGGCGCATGTCCGAACATGTCAGTCCCTTCTCGTAAGTTCAAGATTGTGAGGACGGCGTTCAAGTGTCGGGCGTACCCGGATCCCGAGCAGGCTGCGATCCTGGCCCGCACCTTCGGGTGTGTGCGCCTGGTGTGGAACAAGGCGCTCGCCGACCGTACGGCTGCCTGGCGCGAGCGCCGGGAGCGGACGTCGTATGCCGCCTCGGACCGGGCACTCACCCGGTGGAAGAGGACCGACGAGCTGTCGTTCCTTTCGGAGGTGTCCTCGGTACCGCTGCAGCAGGCACTCAGGCACCAGCATGCCGCGTTCGCCGCCTTCTTCGCCAAACGTGCACGCTACCCCCGTTTCAAATCTCGTGGCGGTCGGCAGTCGGCTCACTACACTCGGTCCGCCTTTCGTCTGAGCGACGGCATGTTGTGCCTGGCCAAGACCACTGCGCCGCTTCTCTTCGTGTGGTCTTTCGACGAGGTGGACATCACGACGCTGAACCCGACGACGGTGATCGTGTCCAGGGAACCGGACGGTCGTTGGTATGTGGTGTTCGCCGTGGAGACCGGCGACCCGAAGCCCGAGTCCCGGACCGGACGCGAGGTCGGAATCGACCTGGGCCTGGCCCACTTCGCCACCACTTCCGATGGTGGACACATCGCCAACCCGCGTCACTTGGAACAAAAGCTTGTCAAGCTCAAGCGTTATCAGCGCCGCATGGCGCGTGCCCAGCGTGGCTCGAAGAATCACAAGAAGGCTCAGACCAAGGTTGCCAAGGTCCATCGCGAAGTCCGTGACGCGCGGTCCGACTTCTTGCACAAGACCAGCAGCCGCCTGGTCGCCGACCACGACCTGATCGTCGTCGAGGATCTGAACGTCGCCGGGATGGTACGGAACCGGAGCGTGGCCCGTTCGATCTCGGATGCTTCCTGGGGTGAGTTCCGTCGTCAGCTCGAGTACAAGTGTGCGCGTGCTGGACGGTGCCTGGTGGCGATCGACCGCTGGTACCCGTCCAGCAAGATCTGCAATGAGTGCGGGTACCAGCGAGCCGCGCTTAGCCTTTCGGTGAGGACGTGGCGGTGTCCCGCCTGCCGCTCCCGGCATGACCGGGACGTGAACGCGGCCAAGAACATCCTTGCGGCTGGTCGAGCCGTAGCCCGCAGCGATCCGGGCGATGCCTGCGGAGCTGAGGTGAGACGGCAAGGGCCCTCCCTTCCGCGCTCGGCTTGGAAACAGGAAGTGTCCCAACCGGTGCGCTCTCGTGCAGCGGCTCAGCTGTGAGGCTGAGGGGAGTCCCCGCCTTGTAGAGGTGGGGTCAGAGTCAATGTAGGCGGTGATTCGCGTAAGCCAGCTCGGGCTCGTCGTGCGGTCCGCCCGTCGCCGGTCCGGCGCCGGCGGCCGGGTCCGGCTCGCCCTCCACCGACATGTGCGGCAGCACCTTGTCCAGCCACTTCGGCAGCCACCAGTTGGCGCGCCCGAAGCGGTGCATCAGGGCCGGGACCAGGATCAGCCGGAGCATCAGCACGTCCAGCAGGATCGCGGCGGCCAGTGCCAGGCCGAACTCGGCGATGACGCGCTCGCCGTTGAACAGGAAGGCGCCGAAAACGCAGGTCATGATGACGCCCGCGGCCACGATCACCTGGCCGGTCTCGCCGTGTCCGACGCGCACCGCGCGGCTGTTGTCCTTGGAGTGCGACCACTCCTCGTGCATGCGGCTGATCAGGAAGACCTGGTAGTCCATCGACAGCCCGAACAAGATGCTGATCACGATCACCGGGACGAAGGCCTCCACGGGCCCGGCGCCGCCGGCTCCCAGCGCCTCCGAGCCCCAGCCCCACTGGAACACCGCGACCAGCGAGCCGAAGGCCACGCCCATGGTCAGCAGGTTCATCGCCACGCCGATCAGCGGAACGAGCAGGCTGCGGAAGGCCAGCATCATCAGCACGCAGCCCAGCCCGACGATGATCGCCACGAACAGCGGGAGCTTGCTGGTCAGGGTGTGGCTGAAGTCGTTGCTGATCGCCGTCGAGCCGGAGACCATGACGTGCAGCGTGGTCCCGGCCTCGGCCTGCGGGATCACGTCGTGCCGCAGGTTGTCGATCAGGTCCGTGGTGGCCTTGTCCTGCGGCGAGCTGACCGGCACCACCTGCACCACGCCGAGCTTCTGCCCGGGCTGCATCGGCTTGGCGGCCACCGCGGCCACGTCCGGCACGGTCTTGATCCGGTCCACCAGCTTGCTCAGCGCCTGCTGGTCGCCAGCCGCCGGGGTCTGCGCCACCAGTGTCAGCGGGCCGTTGAAGCCCTTGCCGAAGCCGTCGGCCAGCAGGTCGTAGGCCTGGCGCGTGGTCGTGGACTTCGGGTCGTTGCCGGCGTCGGAGTTGCCCAGGCGGATGGAGAAGAACGGCACTGCGACCACCGCCATGACGGCGATCGCCAGCAGCCCCTTGCCCAGCGGCCGGGCCTGGACCTTGCCCGCCCAGCGGGTGAACACGGACTCGGGCTGTCCCGGGGTGCCGGAGGACGGGCGGCGGCGCGAGGCGCGGGCGTAGGGCACCAGCACTCCGACGCCGGCCTGGCGCGCGGCCAGCTCCCGGCGCTGCTTCTTGCTCAGCACGCGCAGCTTCAGGAACCCGAGCATCGCCGGCAGCAGGGTGATCGCCGCCAGCACCGTCATCGAGACGGTCACCGCCGCGCCGATCGCCATGCCGTTCAGGAAGCTCAGGCCCAGCGCGAACATGCCCAGCAGCGCGATGACCACGGTCCCGCCGGCGAAGATCACCGCGCGTCCGGAGGTGTTCAGCGCCTTGGCCACCGAGTCCTCGACCGACAGCCCGGCCATCAGGCCCTTGCGGTGCCGGTTGACGATGAACAGCGCGTAGTCGATGCCGACGCCCAGACCCACCAGCGTGGCCAGGGTCGGGGCGGTGGAGCTGATGGAGAACAGGTGCGAGAGCTGGCCGGTGCCCATGATCCCGGTGATGACGCCGGCCACCCCGGTCAGGATCGGCATCACGGCCGCGCCGAAGGCCCGGAACACCAGGCCCAGCACGATCAGCGCGGCCACCACGCCGATCAGGTCCGCGGCGCCGCCGACCTTGCGGTCGGCCTGGCTGATCGCCTGCCCGCCGAGCTCTACTTGCAGGTTGCCGCCGCGCGCGCTCTGTGCGACGTCGATCACGTGCGTGATCTGCGCGTTCGGGATGTCGTGCGCCTCTTGCGAGAAGTTGACCGTCGCGTAGGCGGTGGTCTGGTCCTTGCTGATCTGTGTTTGTTTGGCAGTCTGTACGGCGCCGCTCGCCCCGCTGTAGGGGCTGGTGACCCCGGCCACGCCGGGCGAGGTGGCGATCTGGTTCAGCGCGTCGGTCATGCGCTTCTGGACGTCGGCGTCGGTGACCTTGGCGCCGCCGCTGGTGTGCCAGACCACCTGGTCGGTGTCCCCGGCCGAGGCCGGCAAGGACTGCTTGAGCAGGTCCAGAGCCTGGCTGGACTCCGAGGCCGGGATCGACATCGTGTCGTTGTACTTGGTGCCTGCCGAACCGGTCAGGGCTCCGAGGCCGATGATCAGCGCCAGCCAGACGAGGACGGTGACGAGGCGGCGCTTGTGGCACCAGCGGGCAATGACGGACATCAGGGCTCCCCGGACTTCTACGAACATGGAACGCGTGCGTTTACACGGTGCCGAAAGCCGGGGGTGCGGCGCGTCTGGCAAGCGCAGACACTTGCTCTGCTGCGGTCGTAGTACGGGGGAGGGGACGCTACTACCGGGGGAGCATCGCCGTAGTCAGGCGGTCACGGTTCGCTGTGGCGATCACGCGCCGAGCAGCGTCTCCAAGAACTCGGCGACCCCGTCGTCCTCGACGGATCCGATCACGCCGTCGGCCGCGGCGATCAGGCTGGCGTGCGCGTTGCCCACGGCGTAGGAACGGCCGGCCCAGCTGAACATCGACAGGTCGTTCGGCATGTCCCCGAAAGCGATGACCCGCTCGGCGGTGACGCCCAGCCGCGCGGCGTGCCGGGCCAGTCCCTCGGCCTTGCTCACCCCGGGCGCCACGGCCTCGACCAGCCGCAGACCGTTGGAGTGGTAGACGGTGACCAGATCCCCGACGACCGGCCGGGCCAGGGCGAGCAGTTCGTCGGCGGACAGGCTCGGGTGGCGGCCGACCAGTTTCGGCGCGGGCCGTCCCCACAGGGTGGCTTCGTCGAGACGCTGGACCGTGATGCCGCGATCCCAATCCCAGGGCTCGTAAAGGGAATCGGCGGCGAGCGAGTCGGCGTATTCCACGGCCAGGCCGATGCCCGGGATCGCCTCGCGCATCGCGCGGGCCACCTTCTCCAGCGTCGCGGGGTCGATGCCGTACTCGGCGACCACCGCGCGGGCCCGCAGGTCGTAGTCGTAGGCGCCGTTGGAGCAGACGGCCAGACCGTTGACCGCGAAGGCGTCGGCGATCTGGCCCATCAGCCGCGGCGGCCGTCCCGTGACGAAGACGAACGGGATGCCGGCCTGCTCGAGCGCCGCGAAGGCCGCGACGGTCCGCCGCGAGACGGTGCCGTCGTGCCGGACCAGGGTTCCGTCCAGATCGCAGGCTATGAGGTCGGGGCGCGTCGCGGTCGTCATGGCCACCATTGTGCTTGAGACCCGTCTTGACGGGGTCCGGTGCGCGCCACTACCTTTCACGGCGTCGAGCAGATTCATATCCGTGGTCTTTATTCACGGATGTGAAAGCGAGGGTGGAGGACCGGCAATGACCGACTTGAGGATCGTTGATGTCGTCATCACGCCGATCGCGTTGAAGGACCCGCCTCTGCTCAACTCCTCGGGCGTGCACGAACCGTTCGCCCTGCGCTCGATCGTCGAGGTGAAGACCGACGCCGGCATCGTCGGCGTCTCCGAGGCCTACGGCGACGACGCGACGCTGGCGCTGCTGCACAAGGCCGCCACGGCGGTGATCGGCACCGACGCCTTCGACCTCAACGAGCTGAGCCGCCGGGTCGCGAGCGCGGTCGGCGGCTCCGAGGCGTCGTCCCCCACCGAGCTGATCGGCGCGGCCAGCAAGGACAAAACCGTCGCCCAGGCCTTCGCGGCCTTCGAGGTGGCGTGCTACGACGCCCAGGGCAAGGCGACCGGGCGGCGCGTGGTCGACCTGCTCGGCGGCGCGGTGCGCGAGCGGGTCGACTTCAGCGCGTACCTCTTCTACAAGTGGGCCGAGCACCCCGGAAACTTCGAGGTCGACGACTGGGGCGCGGCGCTGGACCCCGACGGGATCGTGAAGCAGGCCCGCCGGATGGTGGACCGCTACGGATTCGGCTCACTGAAGCTCAAGGGCGGCGTCTTCGCGCCCGAGGAGGAGATCGAGGCTGTCAAGGCTTTGCGACGCGAGTTCCCCGATCGTCCAGTGCGCATCGACCCGAACGCCAACTGGTCGGTGGAGACCAGCCACAAGGTGGCGGCGGCGCTGGAGGGCGAACTGGAGTACCTGGAGGACCCGACGCCCGGCATCCCCGGCATGGCCGAGGTCGCGGCCAGGACCTCCCTGCCGCTGGCGACCAACATGTGCGTCACCAGTTTCGCGGAGATCCCCGAGGCGGTGCGTCTCGGCGCGGTCCAGGTGATCCTGTCCGACCACCACTTCTGGGGCGGCTTCCGGGCGACGCAGACTCTGGCAGGGCTCTGTCAGACCTTCGACCTCGGACTATCGATGCACTCGAACACGCACCTCGGCGTCAGCCTCGCCGCGATGGCCCACATCGCCGCCGCGACACCGAACCTGACGTACGCCCTCGACACCCACACACCGTGGAAGTCCGAGACCGAGGACGTGGTCGCCGGCGGCGGTCTGACCTTCACCGACGGCGCGGTGACGCTGCCGGACGGCCCGGGACTCGGCGTCGAACTGGACCGGGACGCGGTTGCCGCGCTGCACGAGCAGTACCTCACATGCGGTATCCGCAAGCGCGATGATGTGGGATGGATGCAGCGGGTGCGGCCGGAGTGGACCGGCAAGCGGCCGCGCTTCTGAGCTTCTGGGCTCCAGGACTTCTGAGATTGTGACGGGCTGAAACGACGACGGTCGGAGGCGGGCCAATGAGCGCGGCGGCGTATGTGTATCCGTGGGATGTGGTCGGCGACGCCTCGGCGGCCGAGTCGGTCGCGGGCCTCGGCGTCGACCACGCGGTCGTCGCAGCCTTCTACCATGCGACCCGGGCCCTGACGCCCCGGCATCCGCTGCGCCGCGTGGTCGTGGCCGAGCACAGCGCCTCCTACCTGCCGGTCGGCGAGGCCTGGGAGCAGGTCCTGCCCCCGGCGCAGCGGTGGGTCGAGGCCGAGGACGCCTTCGGGGCGACGGCCGCGGCGCTGGCCGCCGCCGGGGTGCCGACGCACGCGTGGGTCGTGGTGGACCACGTCGACGGCTTCGACGCGCCGCACGTGGTGAACGCCTACGGCGACGTGTACCCCTGGGCCCTGTGCCCGTCGCACGAAGCAGCCCTCGAATACGCGGTCGGCCTCGCGGCGGTCATCGCGGCCCGCCCCGACATCGCCGGCGTCGAGTTCGAGGCCGCCGGCTGGTACGGCTTCGACCACCTGCACGAGCACGACAAGGTCGCCGGCGTCCCGCTGTCCGAGGACGAGTTGTACCTGATGTCGCTGTGCTTCTGCGACGCCTGCCGCGAGGAGTATCAGGCCTCTGGCATCGACGTCGGCGGCCTGCGCGAGGCGGTGTGCACCCGCCTGGACGCCCGCTTCGCCGCGGCCGCGTCCGCACCGCTGTCCGGCGGCCTGCCCGACCCGGACCTGGCCACGGCGGTCCTGGCCACGCGCACCCGCGTGGCGAACCGCCTGCGCGGCGCGATGGTCCGCGAGCTGCGCACCCAGCGCGACCCCGACTTCCCGATCCTGTTCCACGCCAATCCCGACCCCCGCCGCTCGACGGCCTTCACCGGCCTGGACGTGGCCACGCTGCCGAAGGACACCGGCATCGTGGTGAACTGCTGGAAGGGCTCGACCGACAACATCGCCGACGCCCTGGGCCACGACGCCCCGGTGAACGCCGGCCTGCTCGGCGTGCGCGGCATGGGCGCCGACACCGACGGGCTCGCCGCCCGGGCGGTCGCGATGCGCGCGGCCGGCGCGAGCGGGATCCGGCTGTATCACGCGGGGCTGGCTTCGAACGCTGATCTGGACGCGATGCGGGGTGCGATCGCTGCGTTCCACGGGGCTGCGGCGCGCTAACCGCCGGCAGCCAGGGCGCTGGTCTCGGGCCTGATGAGGTGCGCGTAGACGATGACGTTGCTGTCGTAGCTGGTCTCCTTGGACCAGCCGCCTCCGCATGTGATCAGGCGGAGCGCGGCATAGCCCACCGGGCCGTAGACCTTGGCCGCCGGGAACTGGGATTTTCTGGCGACCTCGACGGAGTCGACGGTGAAGACCGCGGTGGTGTGGTCGGCCCGGTCGACGTAGACGGTGTCGTGGGGACGGACCGAGCCCAGGTGGTAGAACGCCGCTTTGCCGGTCGGCACCAGGCGCGAGTCGACGTGCGCGATGATCACGGAGTCGCCGACCGATCCGGGCGCCGCGCTCTGGGTGAACCATCCGGCGGATCTGGCCCTGGCCGGGGAGGGGACCGCGAGCTCGCCGTCGCGGGTCTGGCCGACTCCGACGACGGGGGCGTCGATGCCGACGTCGGGGATCCTGACCCGGACCGGGTCCGAAGCGGTCATGGCGATCTGCGGGTCGTCGGGGATGGCCGCGGGCAGCGGCTGGACCGCCGAGGCCGGCGGTTGCGGCGGAGGCTCCGGCGCCGACTTGGCGCCGTGGAACATCAGGATCGCCGCGAGCGCGCAAACGGCGGCCGCCGCCATGGGCAGGCGGCCGCCGTTCGAAGTCCTCGATGAGGCCACGTCAGGAGTTCGATCCCGCCCGCCGGCGGCGCACGGCGACCCCGCCGAGCGCCAGCGCGGCCCCGGCCAGGACGCCGCTCAGCGCCATCTCGCCCGGAGCCGTCCCGGCCTGCTGCGTCGCGCCGTCGCCGGCCGCGCCGCCGCCGGTCCCGACCCGCAGGAAGGTGCTGCCGCTGAGCATCGGCCCGCTGCTGCCGTTCGAGCAGGTCGCGTTGACGGAGTACAGGCTGGGCCGGTCTGGGGCCGCCGCCGTGCCGACGAACGTGGTCGGCGCGCCGGGCCGCGAGGGGCGGGACGGGGGGCCGAAGTCGATGACGAAGCCGGCCTGGGCTCCCGGGTTCGGGATGGGGCTGAACGACCCCATGGCCGTGCTCCACGAACTCGCGCCGGCGATGCTGGGGCAGGTCAAGGTGACGGTGACCTTGGCGCCCGGAGCCGCCACCGACGGGGACACCGTGACCGAGGCCCCGGTGTCCGCGTGGGCCGGCGCCATCGCCAGCGCCGACAGCGCCGCGCCCAGAACCGCGGCCCCCTTGACCCTTGCGCTGATACTCATGACTTCCGCAATCTCCTCTCCGGGCACCCGCGATGGGTGCCGCCGGAGATGTCATGCGACATGTTCAGCCAGGTGTACCTGACTTTGCGCCGAATGGGGGTATATACCGCCTTATTCGCCCGGCAATCCCACCAGCTTCAAGCTGAGCCGGTACAACTCGCCCCGCGCCTGCTTGTCGTAAGCCTGCTTCAACGCCTGCGACTCCCGCTGCCGGTCGTAGAACCGCCCGCTGACCCCCGCCAGCTTCGGGTCCGTCACCAGCCGCCACGTCGCCTCGACACCGGTCTCCAGGGTGTCGATGCTGTGTCCGACTTCCTGGAGCACCATCTTCGTCGGCATGTACGTCGCCGGATGCAGGCTGTTGAACGTGACCTCGTCCGCCGGCACCCGCTCGGCCAGCTCCACCGCCGACGCGATCTGCGCCAGCTTGCTCTGGCAGTAGGCGCGCGTGCCGCTGTAGCCGTGCTCCAGCATCACGTCGTCGAACTCGATCTCCTGCTGGCCGAGCGAGGCCACGTTCACCACCCGCGCCGGCGCGGAGGCGCGCAGCAGCGGCAGCAGTTCCTGCGTGAGCAGGAATCCGGCCAGGTAGTTCACCGCGAAGCGCAGTTCGTACCCGTCCTTGCTCTCGCGCCGGTCGCGGCCGTCGGGCTCGCCGCCGCCGATGCCGGCGTTGCTCACCAACGCGTCCAGCCGCTCGGTGGACGCGCGGACCGCCGCCGCGAGTTCTCGTACCTGCGCCAACTCCGCCAGATCGGCGCGGAACGTCTCGGGCCGCGCCACTCCGTGCTCGTCGCGGATGGCGTCGGCGACCGCGTCGAGGCGGGCCTGGTCGCGTCCGTGCAGCAGGACGGTGTCGCCGGCGGCGGCCAGCCGGTGGGCCAGCGCGCGGCCGAGGCCGTCGGTCGCGCCGGTGATGAGGACTATGCGGGAGAGGACTATGCGGGAACGAGTCATGGCACGGACTCCTAAACAGGCTGTGCTGAAAGCGTGCGCGACCAGCCTACCCCTTGTCGAGACGTCCCGTCTCGGTTAATTGCCGCCAGTGCCGCTCCCAGACGCGCCCCAGCGCCGGATAGACGATCAGGTGCCGGAAGGGCTTGATGAACGCCATGTACGCCGACCCGGCCCGGCCGTTCGGCTTCACCAGCACCGCCAACTGCCCGCGCCAGCCGCCCCGGCCGTCGGGCACCCAGCCGAGGTGCAGGATCCCGTGCATGGTTCCGTTGGCGATCTCCATCGCGCGCTCGTTCTCGCGCTCGTAGACCAGCGTGAAATCAGCATTCTTATTCAGCTGCTTGTCCGGTGTGGCGTCGCGCACCTCCGCCGGCAGGCGCTCCCGCAGCGACGGCACTCGCGCCCCGAGTCCGCGCGAGCCCCGGTCCAGCCGCAGTACCGAGCCCAGCTTCAAGCGCAGCCAGAAGAGCGCCTTCGTCGGCGCCGAGGCTTGTTCCCGCAGTCCGCCGTCGAACACCGCCAGCAGCACCGGGAAGTCGTCCGGGCCGCCGCCGGGCGCGGGCATCTCCCAGACGTCCTCCAGCGCGAAGTCGCCGGCGATCTCGTGGATCAGCCACGGCTGGGCGGTGTGCGCCGCCCCGGGGAGTCGTCGCACCACCGCCCCTTTCCCGGCTCGGAGCCGGTTCGGGCTTGAGGAATCAGATCCCCTGCCACGCCGGCTTCGAGGCGAAGGTCGCCTTGTAGTAGTCCGTCAGCTTCAGCTGCTGTGCGGCAGCCTCGTCCACGACCACCGTAGCGTGCGCGTGCAGTTGCAGCGCCGAGGCCGGCACCATGCTGGACACCGGTCCCTCCACCGTCGCCGCGACCGCCTCGGCCTTGCCCGCGCCGGTGGCCAGCAGCACCAGGTGCCGGGCCTGCAGGATGGTGCCTATGCCCTGGGTGATGACGTGCCGGGGCACCTCGTCCAGGCCGTTGAAGAACCGGGCGTTGTCCACCCGGGTGCGCTCCGTCAGGGTTTTGATACGGGTGCGGGAGGCCAGCGAGGAGACCGGCTCGTTGAAGCCGATGTGGCCGTCGGTGCCGATGCCCAGCAGCTGCAGGTCCACGCCGCCGGCGTCGGCGAGCTGCTGCTCGTACGCCGCGCACGCGGCCGGCAGGTCCTCGGCGCCGCCGTCCGGGCCCAGGAACGCCTCGTCGCCGATCCCCAGCGGCGCCAGCACCTCGCGCTTGAGGACCTCGCGGTAGGACTCCGGGTGCCCGGCCGGCAACCCGACGTATTCATCGAGCTGGCACACCTTCAGCCGGCTCACGTCGACCTGGCCGGCGGCGGCCTTCGCGGCCAGCGCCTGGTAGACCGGCAGCGGCGTGGAACCGGTGGCGACGCCGAACAGCGCGTCGGGCTTGCGGGCGATCAGGCCGGCGACGGCCGAGGCGACGAGTTCGCCCTGAGCTGCGGCGTCCGCGACGATGACGACTTCCATGGCGACCCCTGGTTCTGGCTGGCACTGACGGTCGATGACGGTGGTGCTGCGTGTCGGAATGGTCTAGAGCATTGGTATAGACCAACCGTACCGGAAGTGCGGGCAGGGCTGTGCGGCCGGGATGTTACAGCCCGGCCAACCGTCCAGGGCCGCCCGATGACGGCAGAGCCACCCTTTCCGGGCGCGGGGACCCCTGTTACGGTCCCCGGATGGCAAACCGTTCCCACCTGTACGCAGCGAACACGCTGCCCACCGGCGAGGGCCGCCCCGATGCGATCGTGGGCATCTCCGAGCACAACTGGAGCATCCCGCTGGCCCACCTGCTCCTGGTCAGCTACGACACCCGCGTCGTCCCCTCGATGATCTGGGACCAGCGCAGCGGTGTGGCCGGGGACTACGAGCGCGGGGCGGCGCTGCTGATGGACCTGCTGCGGGTCGTGGGGGAGGGGGTCGAGGAGACCCAGGACTTCGAGTCGGTGGTCGCGACCACGAAGGCTCAACTGGACAAGCAGCGCGCCAAGTACTTCCTGCTGGAGGCCGGCGCGATCCTCGACCTGGAGGACGAGCCCGCCGAGACCGCCATGGACCGCCTCGTCGCGCAGCACATCCCCGATCTGGCCGCGCACGCCGAGGCCGCCATCGCGGGCGAGAACGCCGACTGGCTCGCCGTCGCGCGGGGGCGGTGGCGCGAGAACTTCTACTCGTTCTACAACGACACGCTGTACTACTCGTTCGATTCATAGCGGTGGCGCCTCGTAGTGGTAGCGCGTCATAGCGGCGGGTCGGTTTCCTGGTCGAAGCCCGCACGGTTCTCCATGACCCACTCCCGCAGCGGCCGTGCCGGTCGCCCGGTGATCCGCTCCACGGCGTTCGTGAGCGGCGCGGGCCGGCCTACCGAGGCTGCGGCGCTGTCCAGCAGCGACTCCAGGATTTCCGCCCGCATCCACGCTTCGCGGCGTGCCAGCGCGTCCTCGCGGCTGATCTCACGGACGGGGATCGAGCGGCCCAGCGCCGCGCCGACCGTGGCGACCGCCTCGTCCAGCCGCAGGGATTCCGGTCCGGTCAGGATCTGCATCCGGCTGCGATGGGTGTCGTGCAGGAGCAGTTCGACGGCGGCCTCCGCGACGTCGTCCGGATGGATCGGGACGCACTGCGCCGCCGGATACGGAAGCTCCACCGGCTCTCCGGCCCGGATCGCGGCGCCCCAGTCGCGGCGCGCGTTCGTCGCCAGCCAGCTGGGATACAGGATGGTGTGGTCGAGGCCTGATTCGGCGACCGCCTGCTCGGCCGCGCGGTGGATCCGGCCGATGGGCCCGCGGAATTCGGCCGCCTCGTAGGACGCCGGCGAGGACAGGAAAACGACGTGGCGTACCCCGGCCTCGCGCGCCGTGTTCAGAAAGGGCGCCGCGCTGCCCCGGGTCGCGTAGAGGAAGACGGCGTCGACCCCTTTCACGGCGTCTTCGAAACCATCGGCGGCAGTCAGGTCGAGCTCCACGGTCTCGACGCCGTCAGGGACGCTCATCGTCCCGACATCCCTGGCCGACGCGCGGACCCGCTGCCCGGCGGCGTCCAGCCGCGCGACGACACGGCTTCCGATGTTCCCGCGCGCGCCGATCACGAGCACAGTCATGGCTGTGTCCCCCTGAGTACGATGACCAAGATTGGCCTGCAGGACAAAACATCTTTGGTTTCAAAGGTAAATGGAGGACGGCCGGCGTGTCCACCGAATCAGATCTCGAGGACGCAATCCGCGACCTGCTACTCCTGATGCCACGCCTGGTCGCCCGCGCGAAACGCATCCCCCCGCCTCAGGAACTCCGCGACCTCACCCTCGGCCCCCGCCACCTGTCGCTGCTGGTCTTCCTCCTGCTCGACGGCCCGATGACGGTCAACGACCTCGCCACCCGCCTCCAAGTCGCGCCCACCACCGCGAGCCTGGTGATCGCCGAGCTGAGCAGAAAAGGCGTCCTGGAGCGCACCGAGGACGACGCCGACCGCCGCCGCCGCATCGTCAGCATCACCCCCGCCGCGCAACCCGCGATCCAGGCCTGGCTCGCCCCCGGCGCCGAGGCCTGGCGGCGCGCTCTGGGGCCGCTGACGCCTGCGCAGCGCCGCACGGTCGTGGAGACGTTGTTGGCGTATGAGGCGGCTGTCGGGGAGTTGCGGGAGGCGTGAGGGTCGCTCAGAAAGGGCGCTGAGGGCTTGTTCGGGGGTGGGTGTTGCGTGCTGGCTGCGGTTCGAGCGTGGGTTTCAGGGCAGGCCGGGACAGAGGCGACCACAATTCGGACCCGCCACCCGCACGCAAGTCAGGCCCCCCACCGCAAACAACGATCGGGTCGCCCGGCGCCTTTGCCGGTCGGCGACCCGACCTCCAGCGATGAGACCTCGCGGGCTCATCGGAAAGCACTGATCTTCAGTAGGGCATCAAGACATCAAGGAGGTCATCAGATCTCGGTCGAGAGGTCGTTCAGCCAGCGTGCGTGCTGCAGGGTCGAGATGAGTGCGATGGTCGACTCCGCGCCCTGGTTCGGGTTCCGCGAGTCCTCGGCGAGGCCGTCGAAGCCGCCGCCGGTGCCCTCGTCGATCATCGGGATGCCGCTGTCGTTCACGCCGAGGAACCAGTCGATCGACATTCGTACGCCGGCCAGCCATGTGCGGTCGCCGGTCGCCGCGTAGGCGCGGACGCACGCGTCGGCGTAGGCGGCGGCCTCGATTGGCTGCTGATGGAACGCCGGGCGGGGGTCGCCGAGTGACCAGCCGCCGGCTGGGGTCGGTGACAGGTGTCCGTCGTGCGTCGACAGGGTGAGGAGCCATTCCAGCAGCCGGAGTCCGTCCTGGAGTAGGGATTCGTCGCCGGTGTACTGGCCGGCGGCGATGATGGCCTCGGGGAGGGCCGGGTCCCCGTACTCCAGGCGGGGTTCGGGCCAGGGCCAGGACGGGTCCGGGTTCGGGCGGCCGATGGTGTCGGCCGCGGCGGTGAGCAGGCTCAGTGCCGCCGGGTGGCCGGGGTGGGCTTCGGCGACTTCGGCGGCGCCGAGGGCGGCATAGGCCATGGCATGGTTCAGGCGGCTCTGCGGACCCAGGCCCGCGCGCAGCTTGGCGCCGTCGCCGAAGCGTTCCAGGGCCACGGCCCGGATCCACGGTGTCGGGCCGCGGTGCGCGGCCGTGCCCAGGGCCCACACGCCGCGTCCCCACCACTCGCCGGTCTCCGGCTCGTCGTGCCACACCCGGTCCAGGCCCATCCGGTTGTGGAATCCGCGTTCGCGGTCCTGGGCGTCGAGCAAGAAGGCGAGGTAGATCTCTGCCAGCCGTATCAGTTGCGGGGACGGGTCCGGTTCGCGGCACACCACGATCAGGCCGCGGGTCACGTCGTCCACGCAGTAGCCGTGCCACCGCTTGGGGATCGGGCCTCGGGCGTGCTCGAACAGTCCCGTGTCGTCGCTCATGCGCAGCAGGTGCGCGAACGACGGCTCCGGTATCGCCTTGGGAGGCAACTGGTGGAACCGTCGCAGCTCTTCGTCGGATGGTCTGGTGGCGAGATAGTCGTCGGTCGTCATCGGATCAGGATCCTTTCTGCCGAATTCGGGGCGATACCTGATTTTATTGAAATTAGGCGTTATCGGGGTGCCCCTCAAGGCCGCAGATCAGCAGTCGACGATCTGCTGTGACCGCGAACGCAAAGCGGCCCCGCCGTAAAGCGGGGCCGCTCGTTCAGCGCCGAACCATGTCACGCGGTGGCTGGGCTGTGCCGGCTGTCGACCGGCACGTCCTCAGCTGCCGGCGGTGAAGGCCGCGAGGCCGTTGGGGGTGCCCAGGCCCGTGGGGCCGTCGTAGCCCTGGCCGGCGGTGCAGTAGTAGCTCGGGGAGCAGGTCCCGTTGCTGCCGCTGGTCACGTCGTTCAGGTTCGAGGTGTGGGCGTAGGGATACGACGCCGGGACGTCGTTGCCGCCGGGGGTGCCGGCCAGCGCGTAGACCGAGGCGATGATCGGCGAGGCCGCCGAGGTGCCGCCGTAGACGGCCCAGCCGTTGCCGCCGTAGGTCTGGTAGACCGCGACGCCGGTGGCCGGGTCGGCGACCGCTGCCACGTCCGCGACCATGCGGTTGGTGCAGCCGGTGTCGGTCTGCCACGAGGGCTTGGTCTCGTCCTGCGAGCAGCCCGAGCCGGTGCCCTCGCTGTCGCTGGTCTCCCACACCGACTCGCTCCAGCCGCGGCTGCTGGAGTCCTTGGTCAGCGAGGTGCCGCCGACCGCGGTGACGAACGGGGAGGAGGCCGGGTACTCGGTGCCGGCGGAGTAGGCACCGTCGCCGGAGGAGGCGGTGATGGCCACGCCCGGGTGGTTGAAGTAGCTCGAGTCCGACTGGGCCTCGGAGCCGTCCTCGTTGCCGCCGTAGCTGTTGGAGACGTACTTCGCGCCCTGGCTCACGGCCTGGTTCACCGCGGTGCCCAGGTCCGACATGCTCGCCGAGCTGGCCTCGACCAGCAGGATGTGGCAGCCCGGGCAGGTCGCCGAGACCATGTCCAGGTCCAGCGAGATCTCGCCGGCCCAGCCGCTGTCGGCGCTCGGGTAGTTGGTGCTGCCGTCCTGGGCGATCTTGGAGAAGCAGCCGTTGGCGGTGCTGCACTCCGGCAGGCCGTAGGTCGAACGGTAGGTCGCCAGGTCGGACTCCGCGTTCGGGTCGTCCTGGGCGTCCACGATCGCGACGGTCTGGCCCGAGCCGCCGTTGGCGGGCAGCGAGTAGGCGCTGTCCAGGTCGGCCGGACCGAAGCCCGAGGGCAGACCGTTCGCCGCCATGGCGTGGGCCTTCTTGTCAGTGCGCTTCAACGCGAAACACGTGGCGTAACCGGGCTTGACGGCCTGGCTGCAGCTGTGGACCGAGGTGGGGCCGGCCGCTGCGGACGAGGACGACGGAGCCGCCTGGGCGACCGCGGCGCCCATGGTTATCAGACCGGCGACGCCCAGGAGGGCGGCGGCGGCACGCGGCGTTGCGCGCCCCCGCTTCTTCCGTGTGAGCTGGAACACTCTTGCTCCTTGTCGTGGGACGAGGGGTGGCGGTACGGATCAAGGGCAGCGCTGAGCCGGATCACGGCTCGCAACACCTTGATCAGTGTTAGTACTATCGCGGACAGTAGCCGGGGCGATAAAGGGCGACAGCGGCAAAGTTTCTGTAAAGCCTCTATGGGGAAAACCCTTGCAGAACCCTGGAAAAGCCGTGAGAAAGTTGTTCTCTACCAGGTCAGAGGCGTGAGTGATCGCCGGGATAAGCCTTCTGGCATGTCGAATCAGCGTTAGTAGCAGCCCATTTGGCCTATATCGAACGCGACCGATTACCCGGCTGAAGAATCGACAAACGTGTCCGTCGAAAAGGTCGCGAATGAGGGGGATTCGACCCACGAGGGCGCGGTGGCCGACGGCGGCAGCGCCAGCGACAGCGCGTCGCCGTCCTTGTCCGGCGGGCAGCCGTGGATCACGGTCGCCACGGACAGGGCGGTCAGCAGCAGCGGCACGATGATCAGCAGGGCCGAGCCGAGCGCCCCCAGAGCCAGTCCGCGCCGGCCGATCTTGCGGTGCGCCAGCCGCGTCACGCGCGAGGACGCCGCCGGGCGCCGGTCGATCCCGACGCCGAGGGCGAACCCCGGCGCGGCGCCCGCGCCGCCGGCGCCCAGGACGGCCAGCGCCGAGACCAGGGCCACGGTCCCGCTTCGGCGGACCGCGGCGTCGTCGGCGATGAACTCCACCAGGTGCCGGGTCTCCTGCTCGACCAGGGCCAGCAGCCGGATCCGCGGTGCGGTGCGGTGGATCGCGTGGGCGAAGGCGACGGCGAAGTGGTGCCGGCCGGTCAGGTGCGCCCGCTCGTGCGCCAGCACCGCGCCGAGCTGGGAGGGCGACAGGCGGGTCAGGGCACTGCTGGTGATCACGATGGTGCCGGGGCGGCCGGGCAGGCAGTAGCAGCCGGGCTCGTCGTGCTCCAGCACCAGCACGCCGAGTTCCTCGTCCCGCCGGGCCAGGATCCGCAGGACCGCGATGTGCTTGCGCCGGGTCCGCCACGCGGAAAGGAACGTCGCCGCCATGCAGAAGCCGATCCGCAGCACCAGCGCGGTCGCCGCGACCAGCCCGAACCAGCCCAGGAACGGGCCGACCGGCGAGTCGTCGTTGATCGGCAGCTGGTCGGCGCAGCGGTCGATCTGCGGGTCCACCCGCGACAGCGTGTCGATCAGGGTCAGGCCGAGCGCCAGCCCCGCGGTCGCCGCGGCGGTCAGGAAGGAGCAGGTGACCACCTGGAGCATCACCACGGTCAGCCGCGGCAGCCGCTCGGTGGGCCAGGCCCGGGTCAGGAATCGCGGGCCCAGCAGCGCCAGCAGGAGTGCGTAGGAACCCAGGATGAGTGCGGCGATCACGGAGCGGCGTCCCGGGCATCGTGCGCCAAGGCGGGGCGGTGCGGATGCAAAGTCCGCTCAGGAACCGGCCGGACCGGTGCTCCGGGCCGCCGCGTGGGCTTCAGCCCGGCTGCCGCTGTCGCTGCCGCTGCTGGTGTCCCTGCTGGTTGCCGAGCCGGCCGCGCGTCTCCCCTCGCCGCTTCCAGCCCCCCGAGCCCTCTCATCCCCGAGCGCGTTCCTCTCCCCGGTTCACCCGGTGTGCACGACCGTCCATGGCGAGACTAGTCGCGACGCCGTCTGGGGTGGAGAGTAGCGAACAGATCTGTGGGCGGAAACTGTCCCTCGCCGGATCCGGTGCTCAGGCTCAGCAGCTTGCGCGGTCGCGGGTCCAGACCAGCGCGCGGTTGCGCGCCTCCTGGTGGACGCGCTCCACGCGCAGCACGATGATCGAGTGGTCGCCGGCCGGGTAGTCGTGCACGGCGAAGCACTCCAGCCAGATCGGCGAGCCCTCCAGGAAGATCGCGCCGTTCTCGTTCTGGTGCCACGCGATGTCCGCCAGCCGCCCCGCGCTGTTGCGCGAGGCGAGCTGCCGGGTCTTGGACGCGTGGCTCTCGCCGAGCACCGACACCCCCAGGTGCGCCGCCCGGGCCAGGACCGGCCAGGTCGAGGACGTGCGCTGGATGGCGACGGAGACCAGCGGAGGCTCGTGGGAGACACCGACCGTGAAGGACGACACGATCATGGTGACCGGGGTGCCGTCGACCACGGCCCCGATCGCCGCGACCGTCGACGGGATGTCTCCGAAGACCTGCTGGATGTCGTCGGCGTCGTCGATGAAGTCGATGCGGTCGCCGTACTCCTCACGCATGGAGCGCTCCTTCCGGCTCGGGTTCGGGGCGGGGGCTGGGGGACGCAACGGCCTGGGTCCGGCTGCGCGAAGCCCAGTCCCGGATACCGGCCAGGACCATGAAGAAGAAGATCCCGTAGACGATGCCGGAGAAGTACAGGTGCGAGTGCACCGCCAGCGGCACGCCGACCAGGTCGACGGCCAGCCAGGCGAACCAGAACTCGACGTGGCGCCGGGCCTGGGAGTACATCGCGATGACGGTCCCGGTGAAGATCCACGCGTCGCACAGCACCATCCACCACGGCGCCCCGGGGTAGAACGACCAGTTCATCGCCTTCAGGAACGCGCCCAGCACCCCGGTGCCGATCACCATCGCCGCCATCAGCACCAGGCGCGCCGGCCACGAGGCCCAGCTCACCACGACCGTGCCCTCGTTCGCCTTGTTCCGCCGCCAGGTCGCCCAGCCCCACGTGGCCGCGACGATGATGATGATCTGCCGTCCGGCGTTGCCGGTGAGGTGCACGTTCAGGCTCGCCACCAGCAGGCAGATCGAGCCGAGGATCTGCACCGGCCAGGAGATGACCAGCCGCTTCAGCGCCAGGACCACGGTGAGCAGGGCGAAGATGTTGCCGATGAAGTCCGACCAGTAGACCGGGAGCCCGAAGAAGCTGAATTGGTGGTTGAGCCAATCGAACGCGTGCATGCGAATCTCCAGTGTTCCGTGGGTAGGAAGGGTCCCCGTTCGATGTGCGGCCGGCTCGTGGCTGAAGGCTCGGCCATTGCGTTCCCTGCTACGAACACGCGCGGAGTTCCTTTGCTGCGCGTGCCCTGTGTTCCTCGGTAAGCGTGGCCACGGTCCGTTCGACGTCCCCGGCGGCAGCGGCCACCAGGGCCTCGGCTGTCGGGAACCGGACCGTGTCGCGGAGCCGGGCGGCGAGCCAGACCACCACGCGTTCGCCATACAGGTCCGTGCTGAGGTCGTGGCAATAGACCTCGATGTGTACTTCGTCTCCGTCGCAGAACGTCGGGTTGGTCCCGACGCTCACCGTCACCGGATGCAGTGAGCCGGTGCTCAGCCGGGCCATCAGGCCCGCGTAGACCGCCGACTCCGGCAGTGGCTCCGTCGGTTTTGTCTGGTCCCTCTGGTCCGTCAGGTCGGGGGCGACGTTCGCCGTCGGGAAACCCAGCCGGCGTCCGCGGCCGGCGCCGTGCACGACGGTCCCGACCACTGTGCCCAGCCATCCGGCGGCGTCGCGCTCCCTCATGTCAGCTCACTGAGCCGCGTGCCGCTGGTGGCGGTGCGAGGCGGCGGGGTGGTTTCCCGGCAGCGTCGCCTGCGAGGACCCGGTGAGCCGCTCCCGCAGCGACTCCCCGTCGCGGTACTCCGTCGTGACGACTCCGCGCTGCCGCAGGATCGGCAGCACCGACTCGATGAAGTCGGTGGTCGAGGCCGGCTGCACCGTCGGCGACAGCAGGAAGCCGTCCAGGTCCGCGCCGTCGGCCAGCGCGCAGATCTGGTCGGCGATCTCCTCGGCGCTGCCGACGATCGGCTTGGCCCCGACGCCGTGCTTGTGCCAGTCCCGCAGGACGTCGCCGACCGTCTTGTCGGCGAAGCGCGCGAGCTGCGTCTGGGAGATCTCCGTGCTCAGCTCCGCCATCGGCGTGTCGTGCGAGTACGACGACAGGTCGATGCCGGTGAACATCGCGTAGCTCGCGACGGTGACCTCCGGCCGCTGCGCGTCCAGGATGCGCTGGTACCGCCGCTCGGCGTCGGCGGTGGTGGCCCCGACCACACACGCCAGCGCCGACATGACCTTCACGTCGTCGGCGTTCCGGCCGGCGTTCACCGCCTCGGCCCGGATGGCCGAGGTGTGCGCGCCGAGCTGCTCGGCCGACCCGCTGCCGATGAAGACGCACTCGCCGTGCCGTCCGGCCACGCGCCGTCCCGCCGGCGAGGCCCCGGCCTGGAAGAGCACCGGCGTGCCCTGCGGGGAGTAGGCGGTGTTGCCGTAGCCCTCGGAGCGGAAGTACTTGCCGGCGTGCTTGATCAGGTGCACGCGCTCGGGGTCGGCGAACCGGCCGTTCTTGTCCTTCTCCAGCGCGTCCGGCTCCCAGGCCCCCTCCCAGTACTTGTAGACGACCTCCAAGAACTCCTCGGCCATCGCATAGCGCTCGTCGTGCGCGACCATGTCCATCCCGAACGCCTTCACAGCGGTGTCAGCGGTTCCGGTGGTCACGATGTTCCAGCCGAGCCGGCCCTGCGAGAGCTGGTCCAGGGTGGCCATCCGGCGCGCGAACGAATACGGCGGCTCGACCAGCACCGATCCGGTGATGACCAGCCCGAGCTCGGAGGTGGCGGACAGCAGCGCCGCCGCGACGATAGCCGGGTCCAGCCGCGGCAGGTCCAGGCTCTCCTCGCTGGCGATCGCCGGCCGCGTGCCGCGCACCTCCGACCAGCCCCAGGCGTCGGCCAGGAACAGGAAGTCGAACTTCGCGTCCTCGCACAGCGCCGCGATCCGCTTCCAGTAGCCGAGCGTGTCGAACAGGTGCCGCTCGCTGTCCTGGTGCCGCCAGGTGGCCGTGCCGCCGGAGTTGGTCTGCGCGTTCTCGAAAAGTCCGAGCTTGAGGGTCTTCATCGGGTGTTCTCCTGCTGCTGTGCGAATTGGTCAACCTGCTGGGCAAATCGGTCAACGTCTGCGGCGGTGGGCATCGCGCTCTGCGCTCCCACGCCGGTCACGGACAGGGCCGCGGCCAGGACTGCGCGTTCGGCGGCGGTGCGCAGCGGCCGTCCCCGCGCCAGCGAGTCGGCCAGGGCGCCGCAGAACGTGTCCCCGGCGCCGACGGTGTCGACGGCGGTCACGCGCGGTGCCGGGATGTGGGTCGTCCCCTGCGAGTCCACCACGATCGCGCCGTCCGCGCCCAGCGTCACGACGAGCGCGCCGGCCGGCAGCACCTGGGCCGCCAACAGGTCCTCGAGCTCGCCGCGGGTGGCCGGGACCGGCGCGCCGAGCAGCGTGCACAGCTCGCCGAGGTTCGGGACGAGCACGTCCACGCGCTTGAGCACGTCGTCGCCGAACGCGTACGCCGGCGCCGGATTGAGGATCACGGTCACGCCCTGCGCCGCGGCCCGTGCGACGGCCGCCCCGGTCACCTCCGGCGGGATCTCCCCTTGCACCATCAGCACATCGCCGCTCGTGCCGAGCTCCGGGGGGAGGTCGGCGACGGTCAGCTCCTGGTTGGCGCCGCCGTCCAGCACGATCGTGTTCTCGCCGGCCTCGTCCACCGTGATCAGCGCCAGGCCGGTGCGGGTCCGGTCGGCGGTGACCACCCATCGGGTGTCCACGCCGTCCTTCTCGAGCGAGGCCAGGATGTCTTGCGCGTCGGCGCCGACCTTGGCGGCCAGCCGGACCCTGTGGGCCTTGTGGGCGCTGTGGCCACCGTGGGCCCCGCCGGCCCCGCCGCCCAGCCGCGCGGCGGCCACCGCCTGGTTCGCGCCCTTGCCGCCCAGACCCTCGCGCGAACCGACCGCGTGCACGGTCTCCCCGGGCCGCGGCAGGCCCCGCACCTGCAGGACCACGTCGCGGTTCACGGAGCCGACCACCGTGATCGACGCCATCTTCACCTCCCGGGAGATCGATTTCCCATACCCTGCATGATGTTCACCACACCGTCAAGTACCATCGACGCGAAACTTCCGTGAGGGAAAGGACGTCCCGGTGACGGCTCGTCTGGTCGACGTCGCCCAACTCGCGGGCGTCTCCCGTGCGACCGCCTCCCGGGTCATCGCCGGGACGCCGCGCAACGTGGCCCCCGAGCTCGTCGAGCGGGTCGAGCGCGCGGCCCGGGAGCTGGGATACCGGACCAACCCGTCGGCCAGGGCGCTGCGCACCGGGACCACCGGGACCTTCGGCGTGGTCGTGCCCTCGCTGGCGAACCCCTACTTCGTCCAGCTCATCGAGGCGCTGTCCCGCCGGGTGCGGGCCGGCGGCGGCGTGCTGGTGGTCTCCGACGCCGCCAACGCCCCGGACATCGAGGCCCGCGAGATCGACACGCTGGCCAACGGCAAGGTCGACGGCCTGATCGTGGTGCCGGTGACCACCGCGGCCTCCGGCGCGGCGATCCGGGCCGCGGCCTCGGTCCGGCCCGTCGTGCAGTTCGACCGCTGGGCCGATGGCGCCGGCACGGTCGCGCTGACCCTGGACAACCACGCGGCCATCAGCATGCTGATCGACCACCTGCGGGGCCTGGGCCGGGAGAAGATCGCGCTGGTCGCCGCCGAGCAGAGCTCGTCATCGGGCGCCGAGCGCTCGGCCGCCTTCGCCGACCGGTGCGGTGCGGACGGCCGCACCATCGTGCTGCCCTCGATCACCACCGACGCCGGCCGCAAGGCCGGACGCCGCGTGCTGAGGATGCGCGGCGACGTGGACGCCGTGGTGTGTGCCGCCGACGTGCTGGCGATCGGGCTGGTCAGCACGCTGAACCGGGCCGGCGTCGCGGTGCCCGCGGAGGTGGCCGTGACAGCGTTCGACGACACCGCGATCCTGGAGGTGCTCGACCCGCCGCTCACCTCGATCCGGCACCCGCTCGACGAGATGGCCGACCGTGCCATCGCGCTGTTGCACGCCGATCAGGCCGAGCGGGAGGAGCGCGTCGAGCGCTTCGCTCCGGAGCTGGTGGTCCGGGCGTCGAGCGGGACAGTGCAAGAGCACTGATACCGACGGGCGACTATGCCCCAGCGCTCACATGCGTGTCAGACCACTGCAAGAGGAACTGCAGCGCCTTCTCCGACTCCGTGTCGGGCTCCGCGGTGAACACGATCAGCTTCTGATCGGGGTTCGTGTCCACGGAGAACTGCTGCACATCCAGGTCCATCGTCCCGGCGATCGGATGGTTGTAGGTCTTCACCAACTGGCCCGGTCCCCGCACCTGATGCGTGGCCCACCATGTCCGGAAATCCTTGTCCCGCACGCTCAACTCCCCGACGAGTGCGTTCAGCGCGGGATCGTCGGGCCGGCTCCCGGCCTCCATGCGCAGCGTCGCCACGCAGTTCTTGCCGGCGCGCGGCCAGTCGCCGTAGAGCGTGCGGAAGGACTCGTCCAGGAACGTCAGCCAGATCATGTTCCGCCGCCCCGGCGGCAGCGCGCTGAAATCGGCCAGCAGACCGGCGCCGCCGCGGTTCCAGGCCAGCACGTCCATGCGGTGGTTGACCACGATCGCGGGGACGTCGGTCATGAGGTCCAGCAGCCGCTGCAACCGCGGGGCCGCCCCGGACTGGCTTGGACGGCGCGTCGGCGCGCTCTGTGTGAGGTCGGCGACCGTGAACAGGTACGCACGCTCGTCGGGTGCCAGCTGCAGGGCGTCGGCGAGGGCCTCCAGCACGGTGCGCGAGACCCGGTTCGTGCGGCCCTGCTCCAGCCGCACGATGTAGTCCACGCTCACGTGCGCCAGCATCGCCAGTTCCTCGCGGCGCAGGCCCGGGACGCGGCGCAGGCGCCCGTCGTCGGGCATCCCAGCGTCGACCGCATCGCGACCTTCGACGGCCTGGCCACCGTCAGCCTCATCGCCCCGCGGCCGCTGCTGCTGATCGCCGGCCGCCAGGCCATCACGTCCTGGATGAGCGTCCAGGCCTACCAGAGCGCCGGCGGCCCGAAGGAACTGCACTGGATCGACGGCGCCTCGCACGTCGACCTGTACGACAAGGACGAGTACGTCACCCCGGCCGTCGCCAAGCTCGCCGAGTTCTAGCCGGCGCACCTGGCCGCGGCGTAGACGATCCGTGCACCTGGACAACGCTAGACGACGCCCCGGAGCACCGCCTCCACCGCGTCGATCAAGGGATCGCCGGCCGTCCGTGAGTGCCGGACCAGTCCGAGCACGACATCCGGCAGGACGGGGAGCAGGGCGGCGTCGTCCACCGCGCTCATCCCGGCCTCGATGTTCGCCGGCAGCAGCGCCGCCGCCCCGAGACCCGCGCGGACGGCGGCGTGGACGCCGGCGAGTCCGGTGCTCTCGAAGGCGACGCGCCACGGTCGTCCGACGGCGTCAAGCGCGGAGAGCACCGGGGCACGCCACCCGCACGGCTGCGAGAACAGCACCAGCGGGAGCGGATCGGCGCGCAGATCGAGCCCAGTGCCGACGGCCCACGTGAGCGGGAGCCGTACCGACCAGCGCGGTGGTTCGGGCAGGTAGTCCGGATCGCACAGCGCGATGTGGATCCGGCCCGCGTCGAACGCCTCCCGCATCGCCGGGCCGGGGCCGC
Source organism: Catenulispora sp. MAP12-49 (assembly GCF_041262705.1). Lineage (NCBI taxonomy): Bacteria > Bacillati > Actinomycetota > Actinomycetes > Catenulisporales > Catenulisporaceae > Catenulispora > Catenulispora sp. MAP12-49. Next base: position 39,614 of record NZ_JBGCCP010000034.1, read on the forward strand.
TGAAGACCTCCAGCGTCGCCTCGGGATGCAGGCGGCCGAAGTCGGCGAGGGCCTGCGGCAGGCGGGCCGCGGCCAGGTCCTCGATCAGGCCGACGCCGCAGTGCCCGGCCAGCGAGGTCCGGGTGGCGTGCAGCGCCTGCGCCGACAGCGCGAGGATCCGTTCGGCATACGGCAGAAGGGATTCCCCGGCCGGCGTCAGGCTCACGCCGGTCGCGGCGCGGTGCAGCAGGGGCTGTCCGGTCCGCCGCTCCAGCTTGCGGAGCTGCTGGCTGAGCGCGGGCTGGGTCTGGCCGAGAACCTGCGCGGCGCGGCTGATGCTGCCCGCGCGCACCGCGGTGACGAACGCCCGGAGCAAGCCGGTTTCCAAGTCCTGGACCATAAGCAATTCTTATACGAGGGGGTCCAAGTTGGCCAGTTCCTTTGAACTCGGCGGCCGCGTAGCGTCGCGATCATGCAGGACAGCCAGTACTCCCAGTACTCCCACTACTTCCATGTCGACGTCTTCACGTCGCAGCCCTACTCGGGCAACAGCCTCGCCGTCTTCGCGGACGCGTCCGGACTCACCGGCGATCAGATGGCCCGGATCACCCGCGAACTGCGGCACTTCGAATCGATCTTCCTGGTCCCGGACGGCGACGGCGCCGATTCCGATGTCGATGCCAATGCCAATGCCAATGCCAATGCCGATTCCGATTCCGATTCCGACGTCCACCGCCGGCAGGCCCGCGTCTTCGACCTCTTCGAGGAACTGGACTTCGCCGGGCATCCGGTCCTCGGCGCGGCCTGCGTTCTGCACGAACTGCACGGCGGCGGCGCTCCGGAGACCTGGACCATCGGCCTTCCGGCGCGCACCGTCCGCATCACCACCGAGCGCCGCGCGTCCGGCCACTATTCAGCCGTGCTGGATCAGGGCCGCGCCGAGTTCTTCAGCGAGCCGGCGATACCGGCCATACCGGCCGACGCGGCCGCGTGGTTCGGCCTGGCCGAGAAGGACCTCGATCCCGGACTTCCGCCGCAGGTCGTGTCCACCGGTCTGCGCTACCTGATCCTGCCGGTCCGCAGTGGCGTGCTCGAACAGGCCCGGATCGTGGTACCAGACCTCGAACAGCAGCTCTCAGCGATCGGAGCGCAGTTCGCCTACCTGCTGGACGCGGCGGCCATGGAAGGCCGGCACTGGAACAACGACGGCGTCGTCGAGGACGTGGCCACGGGCAGTGCGGCCGGCTGCGTCGCCGCCTACCTGCGCCGCCACGACCGGCTCGGAGACGGCGAGACGGCCACCCTTCATCAGGGACGCTTCCTCGGCCGTCCCAGCACGATCACGATCCGGGCCCACGGCGGCGGGACCGGCGTGTCGTCGGTCGAAGTGGGCGCCGACGTGGTCCTCGTCGGCCGGGGCACGCTCGATCGGATCCCGGAATGAGCGGCGCGTCGGTGGCCGGGATGGTCTCGTTCGAGCCCGACGCGATCCGCGCGGCGATCGGCTTCGAAGACCTGATCGAGCCGGTCGCGCGCGCCTTCGCCGACTACAGCCGGAAAGTGGGGGAGTCCCCGGTTTCGGTGTTCGCGCCCGCCGGGCCGGACGGCGACGTGCACGTCAAGTCCGCATGGCTGCCCGGCTCGCCGGTGTTCGTCGTCAAGGTGGGCAGCTGGTTCGCCGGCCATGGCGCGAGCGGCGTGATCATGGCCTTCGACTCGGGGACCGGCGAGCCGGTGGCGTTGCTCCGTGACGGCCACCATCTCTCCGACGTACGGACCGCGGCGGCCGGTGCGCTGGCCACGCGGCTGTTGGCCCGGGAGGACAGCACCTCGGTCGGAGTGCTGGGCACCGGGGTGCAGGCGTACCTCCAGGTGCTGGCCGCGGCTGCGGAGCGTCCGGTGGCGTCGGTGCGGATCTGGGGCCGGCGAGAGGAGTCCGCACAGCGCGTGGCTGCGGCGCTTCGGCGGCGCCTGGACGGAGTCGACGTCCTAGTCGTACCTACAGCGCGAGATGCCTGTGCGGGTGTTGATGTCCTGATCACGGCGACGGCTGCCACGCAGCCGCTGGTCGAGGCCGAGTGGCTGGCGCCGGGAACACATGTGACCTCCATGGGCGCGGACGACGCGGGCAAGGCCGAACTCGCTCCCGGCTGTATCGCGCGTGCCGACCTGGTGGTCGTGGACAGCAGGGACCTGACCGCCCTGTATGGCGATCTCGCGTATGCGCACCGCGCGGGGGTGCGACCGAAGGTGGCGCCGATCGAACTCGGCGAGCTCATCAGCGGGCAGACGCCGGGCCGTTCCGCCGATGAGCAGATCACCGTGTGCAAGCTGATCGGGTTGGGCGTGCAGGACCTCGCGGCGGCGAACGTCACGCTGGAGCGCTTGGCCGGCGGCCCGGACGGATCCGCTGCCGCCCTCGGGCGTCAGCCGGCCGGCGCACTGGACCTGTCCTGGCGTTGACATCCGGGTCCGCGGCGTGACTCGATGGTCGGCGATGTTACCGAGAACACCGGGAGATCTCGACCGATGAGCGAACAGATCCGCAACTGGGCTGGGAACGTCGTCTTCCACCCCGCCCGGAGCCATCATCCGGCCTCGCTCGACGAGGTGCGGCGGATCGTGGCCGGGGCGCGGTCGGTGCGGGTGCTCGGGACCGGGCACTCGTTCAACCGGCTCGCCGACACCGACACCGGCAGCGACGGTGGCAGCGACGGCGACCTCGTCGTGCTCGACGCGCTGCCGGCCGAGGCGCGGGTCGACGCGGACGCGGGCACGGCGACCGTCTCGGCGGGCATGCGGCTGGCGGATCTCGCGGCGCGGTTGCACGCCGCGGGGTTCGCCCTGGCCGCGCTGCCCTCGCTTCCGCACATCTCGCTGGCCGGTGCCTGCGCCACCGGCACACACGGTTCGGGGGACCGGAATCAGGGCCTTGCGGCGCTGGTGCGGGGGATGCGGCTGGTCGGGCCGGACGGCGGTGTCGTCGAGCTGACGCGGGGCGACACGCCGGACTTCGACGGCTCCGTGGTGGGGCTCGGGGCGGTCGGGGTGGTCACGCGGATGACGGTCGATGTGGTGCCCACGTTCGATGTCGCGCAGTTCGTGTACGAGGGCATTGCGATGCGAGAGCTGATCGCCCGGTTCGAGGAGGTCTTCTCGGCGGGATACAGCGTCAGCGGCTTCACGGAATGGCGGGGCGAGGCGTCGGTCTGGGTGAAGGCCAAGGTGGCCGGGGACGGATCGGAGCCTGCTCGGCCCGACGACGGCTGGTTGGGCGGCCGGCTCGCGACGCGTGCCGCGCACCCGATCCCCGGCATGTCCGCTGAGAACTGCACCGAGCAGCTGGGCGTCCCGGGGCCCTGGCACGAGCGGCTGCCGCACTTCCGCCCCGGCTTCACCCCGAGCAGCGGCGCCGAACTCCAATCAGAGTTCTTCGTTGCCCGGTCGCGGGCCGCCGAGGCGCTCGACGCGGTGCGCGAACTGGGACCGCTCCTCGCCCCGGTGGTGCAGATCTCCGAGATCCGGACCGTCGCCGCCGACGAGCTGTGGCTCAGCCCGGCCTACCGGCGGGACAGCGTGGCGATCCACTTCACGTGGGTCGCGGACCGCGCCGCCGTGGAGCCGGCCCTCGCGGCGGTCCAGGGGGTGCTGATGCCGCTGGGGGCGCGCCCGCACTGGGGAAAGGTGTTCTCGGGCGGGCCGGCGGCGGCGATCGCGGGGTACGAGCGGGCCGGCGACTTCCGGGCGCTGCTGGAGCGGCGCGATCCCGACGGGAAGTTCCGCAACGAGTTCGTGCGGCGGTTGCTCGCGGCGGTGTGATCGCGGCTCCGGTGGCGCGTTGCCGCCTGTGGTGACCACGATGGAGGTGGCAGTCCCGACGGGGCCGAGCCCAGGGAGGCGATCATGACCACTGCCAAGGACATCATGCATCCCGGTGCCCAGTGGATCTACCGCGAGGAGACCCTGGACCGCGCCGCCGAGCTGATGCGCGGCCTCGACGTCGGCGCGCTGCCGGTCAGCGACCAGAACGAGCGCCTGTGCGGCATCATCACCGACCGCGACATCGTGGTGAAGTGCGTGGCCCTGGGCCACGACCCCGCGAAGACCACCTGCGCCGACCTCTGCGAGGGCACCCCGCGCTGGGTGGATGTCGACACCGACGTCGCCGACGTGCTGCACGAGATGGAGAACCGCCGCATCCGCCGCATGCCGGTGGTGGAGAACAAGCGGCTGGTCGGCATGATCAGCGAGGCGGACTTGGCGGCGCACCTGAGCGAGCGGCAGTTGGGTGAGTTCGTCGAGCGGATCTGCGCGGGGTAGCGCGGGTTCAGCCCTTCCCGAGCCCGAACCGCTCGGCGAACTCCACCAGCTGGGCGCACTGCTCCTCCGGCTCCCCGGCCGGCGCGCCGACCACGATGCGCGTGACGCCCTGCGTCCCCAGCCGCTCGGCCTCCTCCGGGGTCGTCTCCAGCGATCCCATCCGCGTGTAGTCGATCGCGCCGGGGTCGCGGCCGGCTTGCTCCGCCGTCGACTTCACCAGCTCCCACAGCGCTGTGCGCCCCTCCTCGGTGAGCGAGCCGCCGGGCAGCCAGCCGTCGCCCCGCAGTCCCGCGCGCCGGGCCGCGGCCTCGCTCGATCCGCCGATGTGGATCGGCAGGCCGGGTTCTGTGAGCGGCTTGGGGTAGCTGTGGATGTGGTCCAACGTGAAGAACTCGCCGTGGAACGTCGCGCCGTCCGCGTCGGCGTCCGGCGCCCACAGCGCGCGCATCACGTCGATCGCCTCGTCGGTGCGCCGGCCGCGGGTCGTGTAGTCGACGCCGACCGCCGCCGCCTCGCCGGGCAGGGCGCCGACGCCGATGCCGAGCAGGCGCATGCGGCCGCGCGACAGGACGTCGATGGTGGCCAGGCGCTTGGCCAGGGTGACCGGGTGGTGGTACGGCAGCAGCAGGACTCCCGTGCCCAGCAACAGCCTCTCGGTGTTCGCGGCCGCGAACGTCAGGATGTCCAACGGGTCCGGGAACGGGATGTCCGTCGGGATCTGCCAGCCGCCGATCTGGGCTCCCGGGTAGACGGCCACGTGTTCGGGCACATACATGGCCTCGAAGCCGCATTCCTCGGCTTGGCGGGCCACCGTGACCAGCCGGTCCGGGTCGGCCCCGAAGAAGGGGGTGGTGTAGCTGAGCGCGATGGTCGGCATTGCCTGATTCACGACGCTACCTTAGGCGTGCCCACCGCGTCTAAGCGCGCTTGCGGGCCAGCGCTCCGATGAACGGCGCGATCGTCTGGTGGCTCTCGGCCAACGAGGGCAGCCAAAGCCGGATGTCCTCCACCCCCGGCGGCTGGATCTCCAGACCCGTCAGCCACGGCGTGATCTGCTCGGCGGTGCGCGGTGTGACCGGCACGCCGGTGCGCGAGGCGTACTCGCGGACCGCGGCCTTCTGCGCCTCGGGCGCGTCGTCGTCCGGCGCGCCGTGGGAGAGCGCGAGGTAACTGCCCGGGACACACGGCCCCAGGAAAGCGCGGATGATGTCCCCGGGACGGTCGGAGTCGGGGATGAAGTGCAGCACCGAGAACAGCAGCACGGCGACCGGCTTGCTCCAGTCGATCGTGTCGCGGACCAAGGGGTGCTCCAGTACCGCCTCGGGCTCGCGGAGGTCGGCCAGCGCCGCGTGGGCGGTCGCGTTGTCGGCCAGTAAAGTCCGCGCGTGCGCGATGGCCACCGGGTCCAGGTCGATGTAGACGACTGTCGCGTCCGGGTCGGCCGCCTGCGCGACTTCGTGCACGTTGCCGACCGTGGGGACGCCGGAGCCGAGGTCGAGGAACTGCGTGATCCCGCGCTCGGCGACCAGGTTCTCGACCAGGTGCCGCAGGAACAGGCGGTTGGCCTGCGCGCTGGCCGGCAGCGCGGGCATCGCCTCGGCGGCCCGGCGGCCGGCCTCGCGGTCCGCTTCGAAGTTCTGCGAGCCGCCGAGCCAGAAGTCGTAGATGCGCGCCGGGCTCGGACGGTCGGGGTCGACCTCGGGCAGGCTCAGGGCCAACTCGGCCGCGTCTATCGAGTCCATGACAGAGCATTGTGTCACTCGGGCCGTCGTATCGCCCGCGTACGGGCGATACGACGGCCGCTACCTGCGCTTCTCGTGAATCAGGACCGCGATATGGTCAGGACTGCGAGACGGTCACGTCGGCCGCGTTGACCCACGCCAGCCGGTGGTTGTACTGGATCAGGTAGAACATCGTCGTCCCGACCACGTCCGTGCGGTCGTCCGGCGCCGAGCCGTCGATGTTGCGCGCGTACCAGTACTCGCCGTTCACCGCGGGACCGGCGGTCACGTACGACTGCCCGGCCGGGATCGAGTACAGCGACAGCAGTTTCGGCGTGCGCAGGTCGACCGCCGCGATCGGCGCCGGGTAGGCCGACGCCTCCGGGGCCGCCGTCGCGTAGACCGGGATGGAGGCCACGCCGGGCTTGGGCGTCACCACCGTGGCGGTGGACGGCAGGGCCGAGAAGTCCGACCACGGACTCTCGAACCAGGCCTCCCGGCCGCCGTACCAGATCGCGGTCCACAGGCCGTCGGAGGTGATCTTGCGGTCCGCGACCACGAACTTCTCCCCGGTCACCGCCTTGTCGCCCCAGTCGTCGGCGGAGTCGGTGCCCGGCGAGCCGTCGGCGTGCAGGTAGGGCTCAGACAGCAGCGGCGCGTTCGGGTCCGCGGCGGTGCGCAGCCAGACGAAGTTCGTGGGCTGCGACGGCTGCTCGCCGCACTGGCCCGGGACCGCGCCCGGCGTCGGGTCGTTGGCCGTGGTGCAGCCGGAGACCACTTGCAGGTTGCCCTGGAAGTCCGGCTTCACGACCACCACGGAGCCCAGCGGGTTGAAGCTCGGGTCGGCCAGCTTCGAGGGGCTGAACGAGGGCACGATCGGCGCGCCGACCAGGTCCATGAAGTGCGACCAGTCCCAGTACGGCCCCGGGTCCCAGTGCTGGCTGGTCTGGTTCGCGTCCTTGGAGCCGGGCACCTCGTCGTGGCCGAAGATGTGCTGCCGGTCCAGCGGGATGTTGAACCGCGCGGCCAGGTAGCGCACCAGTTCCGCGGTGGTCTCGTACTGCGCCTCGGTGTACCAGGAGGCGCCGTGGATCGCCCAGCCCTCGTGCTCGATCGAGACCGCGTGCTGGTAGATCGACCAGTTGCCGGAGTCCCAGGCGATGTCCTGCGTCGGCACGGCCTGCGTCACGTGGCCGTCCGAGGAGCGCACGATGTAGTGCGCCGAGGCGTAGACCGCGGGGTTCTGGAACGTCGAGATCGCGCCGGCGTACGTGTCCTCGGTGTCGTGGATCGTGATGTAGCGGATCGCCGACTGCGCCGGCCGGTTCGCCGGGTCGTAGTTGCCGTAGCTGGACAGGTCCGCCGGGTTGTTCAGCGCCAGCGCCGCCGGATTGTAGTCACAGTCCAGATCGGCGGGGCACTCCGGCAGCGGCGTGCCGTTCGGCGAGGTCGTCGCGGCCTTGACCGCCGCCGGCGCGCTCAGATGCAGGGCGTTGATGGAGCCGGCGTCCGCAGCGACGGACGCGTCCCCCGCGAGCGTCAACGCGGAGGTGGCCATGCCGGTCCGCACGGTGGTGAACACCCGGTCGGCGAACTGCTTGGCCGTCGCGGCGTCGGTGGCGCCGCTGTACTTGGCGACCGCCGCGTACCAGCCCCCGGCGGTGGCCGGGAGCTTGCCGCCGCCGAGCTTCTTGGCGTCGGACGCCAACAGCGCGGCACCGGCACGGATGTTCGTCGCGTCGTCCCGCTCGACGGCGCCCTTGTCCTTCCCGATCAGCTTCGCCGCACTCTGCGCCGTGGCCAGCGTCGGATCGGCCTCGACCGCCGCCGCCTTGGCGCTGTCCGGGTCGAGCCCGTCCAGCGTCGCCGCCGAGACGTCGGTCAGCTGCATGATCCCGTAACCGCCGGAGGTGGACGGCGCCCCACCGTGGTCGGTCCAAGCAGATTCCTGATACGCGAGCGCCTCAAGGACGTTCAGCGGCACCCCGGACTCGTGTGCGGCCGCCGCGAACGCGCCCTGCAGCGTTCCGTTTCCTGATACCGCGCTCGGCGCCTGCGCGCTGGCCGGCGCGGCGGCGACGCAGGTCACCGCCAGCGCGATGGCGCAGCCCGCGGCCCACAGGCCCGGCTGGACATGGCTTCTCATGGTTCTCACGACTACTACGACGCTGTCGAGCTATAAAAGGGTGCTGTTTTGTGTCCACGAGTTTGTGTCCATGGCTTGTTTCACTGCTTCCATCGCCAGCACACGGTGTATCCCAACTCCGGGAAGTCGCTCGGCTGCCACCACTGCGCCCCGTCGTTGCCGCAGAAGCCCGGGTCGTCGTAGGTGCCGGTGCGGCCGGAGACCACGACGTTCGAGTTCGGGCAGGAGTCGACGTTGGTGAAGGTGTCGCCGTTCTTGACCAGGCACTCGTTCTGCGTGGCGGTGCCCAGGGCGTCGGGGTAGTTCATCACGAGGCACAGCAGGACCTGCAGGCCCGAGTCGGTGTTGGAGTAGGTGAAGTCCTCGTTGCTCTGCGGCCAGGCCGGGCAGCGGCTCTTGTCCACGGTCTGGGGATAGCGGCCGACGACCTTGAAATTGCCGGTCTGGCAGTCCTCGACGTCCCAGGTGCTGCCGGAGCTGTTGAGGCCGTACACGCACTGCCCCGGCTTGGCCCAGTACGCGGTGCCGTCGGCCTGGTAGCTCAGGCACACCACGCGGTCGTCGGCGGGGGAGGACACGCTCTGCGAGACGTCGTCGACGCTGTTGCAGGAGTTCATGTCGGTGGTGTCGTCGAAGGCGCCGACGATCTTGAAGGTACCGGGCCCGCAGTCGGCCGACGACAGGTTCGCGCTCGACGAGGTGGACGGGTCGCTGTCGTCGACGCAGTCGCCGATCTGGAGGGTTTTGACGAGGTCTGCCGGGGGCGGTGGCGGTTGCGGGGTGAAGCCGCCGGTGTCGCCGGAGGTGGTGCCGCCGGTTGAGGAGTCGCCGCCGGTCGAGCTGTCGCCCCCGGAAGTGCTGTCGCCACCGCTCGAAGTGCTACCGCCGGTGGTGCTGTCGCCGCCGGTCGTGCTGTCCCCGCCGCTTGAACTGTCCCCGCCGGTCGTGCTGTCCCCGCCGGTCGTGGTCGAGTCGCCAGCCGTACCGCTGGTACCCCTCGTGCCGCTCGAACCACCGGTGGAACCGTCGCCGCCCGAGGTGGACGTCGTATACGTGGTCCCGCTGCTGTTGCTCGCGCCCTTCGCACTGTGGTTGCTGTTCACCACGACCACCAGCACGATCACCAACACGGTCGCCAACGCGCCGACCCTGGCGAGGATCTTCCCGACCGCCTTGGCCGGCGTGTACGTCGGCGGTGTCCCGGGCGGCGTCCCCGGCGTCGGGGTCAGCGTCGGGATCGGGGCCGGCGGCGGCGTCGGAGCGGGAGGCCGAGGCGGAACCGGGGGAGCGGCGTGCGCGGCGGCGTTCAGCTGAGCGATCCAGTTCGCCGGCGTCGTCGGCCGCCGCGCGGAATCCGCGCTCAGGCTGGAGCGCGCCAAGTCCCCCAGGTCGCCGCTGATCGCCTCGAGCCGCAGGGGGTCGGTCGTGGTCTGGTCCCCGGCCGCCATGCGGACCGCGAGGAGCCCGAACTTGTAGACGTCGGTGGCGCGGGTCGCCTTCTCCTCGCCGGCCGGTGCCTGCCAGTCCGGGGTCTCGACCTGTGGCAGGGCGCTGACACCGTGCAGGCGCATGGCGTCGCAGTCGATGAGGAAGAAGCCGGCGTCCCGGCCGGTCGCGAACAGCAGGTTCTTCGGCGACAGGTCGCCGACCGCGATGCCCAGGCCGTGCAGCCGGTCCAGGCTCGCGGCCAGGTCGGCCAGCAGTTCCAGCCGGTCCCGGGGGCTGATGGCCAGCCCGATGCCGGCGATGTAGGCCTCGTCGTTGAGCAGGAACTCCAGGTTGGCCAGGACCGGCTTGGCCGACGCGGTGCCGGACAGGCTGCGCATGCTGAAGCGGAAGCGGTCGGGGACGGCGCGCATCAGGAAGCCGCAGACGCGGCCGGACCGTTCGACCACCGCGACCGGCCACGCGGTCTTCTCGCACAGCCAGCGCGCGTCGTCGGCGTCCAGATCCCCGAGCAGGTCGACCATGGCGCGCAGGGCGTCGGCGTCGAGCAGGGCCAGCGTGGCGGTGTTGTACTCCTTGTAGACGACCTCCCAGCCGCCGTCGACCGCCTCGTTGATCCTGCGGTTGGCGACCGGGTAGACGGTGCCCTGGCCGCCGCGGCCGATCTCGGCGCCGAGCGTGAGGTCGCCGTGGTCGACGGTGCGGGTCGGCCCGGTCACGGCGCGCCCCCCGCGGCGCCGCGAGCGGGCCAGACCGCGACCAGGGTCCGGTCGTCGTCGAAGGTCTCGCGGGAGAAGTCCAGGACGTGCGCCAGCCTCAGCGGGCTCGGCGGCACCGCGAGGTGGCGTGCGAACAGGGCGCCGACCCGGCCGTCCCCGTCGCCCAGCGGGTCCCCGAAGCCGTCGGTGCCGACGAGCAGCACCTCGCTGGCGGTCAGGTGCTCGGCGACGGCCTCGACGGCCTCGGGCACGTGCGGCAGCGGGACCACCGCGGTGGACACGAGGTCGTTCGCGGAGCCCGTCTTGGTCCCGAACAGCGCGTGGTAGGAACCCGTCGCGCGGTCCAGCAGCCAGGCGCCGGAGTCGCCGATCCGGAAGAGCCGGACGTGCGGCCCGGACGAGTCCGGCTGGACGATCCCGGCGACCAGCGTCGTGGCGTACCACTGCGCGGCCACCGCGGAGGGCTGCGGATCGGTGCTGCCCAGCCGCCACGCCGCCAGCTGCCGCAGCCGCTCGGCGGCGTGGTGCGCGACGCTCTCCAGGTCCGGCGATCCGCCCCGCGACAGCACGTGCAGCAGCCGCTCCACCGCGGCCCGGCAGGCCTCCACCGCGCCGAGCTGGGAGTCGGTGGCGCCGGACACGCCGTCGGCGACCGCGAACACGAGCGTGCCGGACGCCTCGTGCACGGCGATGCGCGCGCAGTCCTGGCGCGGCTTGCGGTAGAAGCGGTGGCTGGCCCCGCGCACCGAGGCGGAGCGGACGGTGAAATCAGGGGTCGACCATCCGTCGCACTCGGTGTCCGGGAAGTCGAACGCGAACTGGCCGGGCGGGCGCGGCTCGAACTCGGCGCCGGGGGTGTCCACCGTCATCCGGGGCCACGGCGCGGTGTCGTCGCCGGCGGTCAGGACGCCCGGGCTCACGGCGTGACCTCGTCCAGCACGATCGAGAAGCCCTCCGGCCTGGTCACCACGAGCTGCGGATGGTCCGAGTTCAGCGCCTGGCTGGAGGCGATCAGGCTGGCGGTCAGCGCGTGGAAGAACTCTGAGATCGCCCGGCCGAGGTCGGCCCCGCGCTGCGCGATGAATCCGAACTCCGGCCGGGAGGCCACCTCGGCGATGGTCTGCCGCTGGGCCGTGCCCATGCCGCAGGCGATGATGTTCGGCGCGGCCGGCATCCGCTGCCGGTCGGTCAGCTTGCCCAGCGCGCGCTTCCAGCCGAAGTCGGTGGGCTGGCCGTCGCTGAGGAAGAACACCACCGGACGGTGCACCTTGTAGCCCTGGTCGCGCAGGAATCGCACATCGGTCGGGATGCGGCCGGCCAGATCGGAGAACGCCGCGCCGTAGTTGGTGCTGCCGCGCACCGTCACCCGCGGCAGGTTCGTCTCCTGCCGCATGTCGGCCACCGCGAGGTGCACCCGGACGTCGTCGGAGAACCCCAGCACGGCCAGCCGCAGCTTGGCCGCCAGCATCGGCGCGGCCCGCAGCTCCTCGCACAGCGAGACCAGCCCGGCGGAGAGGTCGTCCACGTAGGGACCCATCGACGCCGACTCGTCGACCAGCACGTAGGCCGGCAGCAGCACACCTCTAGCCTCGGACATCCCGATCGCCTCCCTCTCGCCCGCCGTGCGGGCGTCCCTGCGGAGCAGGCTAGGCAAACCGGCAGAGGACCGGTCCTGAGCGCGCCGACCTACGCTCGCCGTCAGAGTTCGAACGCACTGCGCGCTTCGAACGCACTGCCGACCGGGAGGTGCCATGGACGGCCCACTGCCGATCTGGGAAGGCACGCCGCGCGCCGTGCCGCCGCCGCTGGGGGCGCCGCCGCCGGTCGAGTCCAAGCGGCCGGCGCGGATCGGGGTCGCGGCGGGCGTTCCGGTGCATCAGGGACCGATGAGAGCTGCGGTCGCCGAGCCACGAACGCTTTGGGGATCCGGTCCGGCGAACGGCCGGTCGGTCGTGTCGGAGGCTGGAGCCGGATCGCAGACTTCGCCGGTTCGTCATCCTCCGACTTCGACCGGACAAGCACCGCTCAAGCGGCGCGGGCGCCTTGTCGTGGGAGCCGGAGCGGCGGTGGCGGTCGTGGCGTTCGCGGCCACGGCTTTGGCGATGTGGTCGGGGACATCCGCGACCACGTCGGCTCCGACCGGCATGCCGAGCAGCTCGCCGGTGTCGGGTACATCGCCGATCCCGAACACATCGCCGGTGTCGAGCGCGCCGAAGGCTCCGGCTCCGGCCGTGTCCGGCCCGCTCTCCCAAGCCCTCGCGAACCTGTCCGACCAGCAGCTGCTGCGCTACTCCGGCGTCTCGCCCGACGGCCGCGCCTCCTGGCAGCTCACGGTCACGGCCGGCGGCCAGGCGCAGGGCGCCATCGAACTCGGCGACGGGAAACTCGGGGTCCTCCAGGTCGGCGGCCGGACCTATTTCCGGGCCGACGACACGGCTTCGGCCGGTCTGCTGGGGGAGCTGCCGTCCGGCGTGACGGCGGCCTCGGTGCGGGGGACGTGGGTCACCGGCGAGAGCGCCCTGGAAGCGCTGCTGCCGTCCGGTCTGGCCTCAGCGGGGGACCTGGCGGCCTCGCTGCGGTCGGCACTGTCCTCCTCGGACGCCGGCTTCCCGTCGCCGACCGTCCCGACGCCACTGGTCGACGGCGAGGCGGCGGTGCCGGTGACCACGTCCGCGGGCGTCCTGTACATCTCGACGGCGCAGCCGTACCGCGTGCTCCGCCTCGTTCCCGTCACGGCCGGCCCCGGGCAGCCGACCGATGTCGAGACCGTGTCGCAGAGCACTGCGAAGGACGTCATCAGCGGCCTGGTCGATCAGACCAGGACGCTCACGGCCGCGCTCGACTTCGGGATCGTCTTCCAGTACGGCCAGGATCCGCAGCTGCGTTGCTCGCGGAACGCATGCACCGTCGAGGCAGACGGTGTCGTCGCCTCCGGGACGGACCCGACTGGTTCCGTCGTCGCCGACGTGACGGCCACGGTGAGCGTGGACGGCCAGCCGGCCGGACAGTGCGAGGTGATCGCCAAGCTCCCGCTGGACCAGCCGCAGACGTTCCACTGCCAGGATCCGGACGCCGTGTCGGTGGTGCGGACGCTCGGCGGCGGCGACGGTCTGGACGTCAGCGTGAACCTGGGATTCCAGGCGCGTGCGGACACGCAGCAAGACGTCGGCGCCTTGGTCGGCGCGTTGGCCGGGGCACAGCAGGGCGGACTCTAGCGCTGGACCGGGGTGCTGCCGCTCATGGCGAACAGCGGCGAGCACTTCTCGTCGGCCTTGTCGTCCGCGTGCCACACGCAGATCTGCATGGTGTCGCCCCGGTCCGGGAGATAGTTGGTCTTCTCAGCGTTCTGTGACGCGCTGAAGGTGTAGGCCATCCCGTCGCTGCGGATGATCTCGGCGACACAGGACTGGTACAGCGAGGTGTTCAGCACGCCTGCCAGGTTGCCGGAGCCGTCGGTGTCCAGCCAGGCCGAGCACGCGGCGTCGTTGGCCACGTAGTCGACGTCCACCTCCGAGTTCGACACCCGCGCCGGGTCGTCGGCGCTGTTGATGCCCGGGATCGACGAGGCGGTCGGGGTGGGGCCGGGGCCGGGCTTGGAGCCCGGGGCCGAACTCGATGGCGTGCCGGGAGTGCCCGGAGCCGTGCTGGAGCTGACCGGCCGTCCCGGTGAGCTGCTGCCGCCGCCGTTCTTCGACGACGAGGCGGGTCCCTGCGGTGTCGTGGTCCCGGAACCGGGCCCGGTGGTGGTGTTCGAGGAGGACGCCCCCGACGAGGTGGTCGTGCCGGGCGCGGTCGGTGTCGGCGTGTGCGGGGTCGTTCCTCCGGACCCCGCCGACGGGGACAGCGACCCGGCGATCGGCACGATCCCGACTCCCGAGGGCGGGGTGGACGCGTGCGCCGCTCCGCCGCGATGGGTCGAGGCCAGTACTGCCAGTACGCCGGCCACGACCGCGCAGAGCGCCGTGACCGCCGCGAGCGGTACCAGGAAGCGCGGTCGGTGTCGTTTCGGCTTGGCGCCGTCGGCTATCTGTTGCGTGGGGCCGGGTTCCGGCTCTGTGTCGACGTCCGGGTCGGGCTCGGGCGGCAGCACGGTGTCGATCACGCTCACCGGCGTCGTCGCGAAGGCCCGGCGCTTGGCGATGCGCTCGGTCACCTCGGCCGGCCACGACGGGCTCACGGAATCGGCGTGATCGCGCGCCGCGGCCACCAGCTGGGCGGCGGTCGGCCGGGACGCGGGATCGGGGGCGAGACAGAGTTCGACGATCCACGCGAGATCGGCGTCCAGGGCGCGGATCGGCGCGATGTCGGGCTGGGCGCCCGGCAGCCGGACCGTGGCCGCGTAGACCAGGGTGGCCGCCAGGGAGTACACGTCCGACGGGGCGGCGACCTCCCGGTCGCCGGCCTCCTGCTCCGGGGCGGTGAAGCCGCGCGTGCCCGAACTCGAGCCGCTGCGCGTCAGCCGCGACTGGTCGCCGGCCAGCGCGATGCCGAAGTCGATGAGCTTCACGCCGTCGCGCACCATCATGATGTTGGCGGGCTTGAGGTCGCGGTGCACGATCCCGGCCTCGTGCACGGCTTGCAGATGCGCGGCGGTCTCGGCCAGCAGCAGCCACAGGGTGTCGGCGGCCAGCGGGCCGTAGGCGCGGACCGCGTCCTCGACCGTCAGGCCGGGCACGTACTCGGTGGCGAACCACGGTTCCGGCGCGGTGCTGTCGCTGGCCAGCAGGGACGGCGCGACGCCGAAGGGGACCCGGTGCAGGATCGCCACCTCGCGGTTGAAGCGCTCGCCGGACACCAGGCGCGGCTTCACCCGCTTCACGGCGACGTAGCGCCCCTCGCGGGTGCCGAGGAACACCTCGCCCATGCCGCCGGCGCCGAGCACGCCGATGATGGTGAACTGGCCTATCTCGCGCGGGTCGCCCGGACCCAGCTGATCGGCGACGTCAGTGTCCATCAGCGCCCCGTCCGCTCCGTGCACTCACGCTGCGTAGGTTAGCGAGCACTGTCGTGCCAGGGCAATTTGTTGATGATCGTTGAGGACCGGTCCTCCCGGCGTACACCTACACTGGCGCCAGCTGAACGGAGGCCACTGACATGGCGAACGCCCACTTCCCCCCGCGGATGCTGCCGCCCGGCAGCCCGTCCGAGGGAGTCCCCGCGGCCCCCGCCGGCACGATCTTCGTGCTGGGCCCGGAGGGCGGCTACGCGGTCCCGGCGCGCCGGTACACCCTGCTGTTCGGCCGCGACCGCGAGGACGTGCACGTCCCGGTCGGCGTCGACGACCCGACGGTCAGCCGCCGGCACGGGGTCTTCACCTGCACCGGCCCGGACGGCGGCTGGTGGCTCACGAACACCGGCCACCTGCCGATCGAACTGCCCAACGGCGCCCTGATGCTCACCGGGCACCGCCGCGTCATGGAGCCCGGGTACACCCCGCTGGTCATCAACTCCTCCAAGCAGCGCTCGCACCTGGTGGAGGTCCGCCTGGTGGACGACGACGACCGCCACCCCCGCTCCACGACCAAGGCCGGGACCGTCGACCCGGAGACCGTCTACGAGCTCTCGCCGGCCGAACGCCTGGTCCTCACCGCGCTGGCGCGCCGCTACCTGGAAGGCCAGGAACCCTTCCCGCTCCCGCTGACGTGGGAGGACACCGCCCGGACGGCGAACGCCTCGCCGTACACGACCAAGTCCTGGAACTTCCGGACGGTCGCGAACACGGTCGAGGAGGTGCGCGAGCGCCTGCACCGCAGAGGCGTGCGCGGCCTGATGCGCGACGAGGTGGGAGAGCCGGTCGGCTCGACGCTCAGCGTGAACCTGATCAGGGAACTGATCAAGACGGTGACGCTGAGTGCCGAGGACCTGGAACAGCTGGCCGAACAGGCCTGAGCGGAAAACCGCGGGCGCGGGTCCGCCCGCTGGGTGATCATGGACGGATCACCCAGGGAGGACCACGCATGCCGATCGCCATCAAGCCTGTCGCCATCAAGCCCGTCTCCGACGCGGAGTTCGACACCTGGTCCGACGCGGTCAGCGTCGGCTTCCTGAGCTACGACAAGCGCGGCCAGGGCGACTTCCGCCGGCTGATGTGGGAGAAGGAGATCGCCCAGGGCCGGGTGCTCGGCGCCTTCGACGGCGAGAAGGTCGTCGGCACGTACGCGACCTTCCACACGGGCCTGACCGTCCCCGGCGGCGCGCCGCTCGGCGTCGGCGCCGTCACGGCGGTCACGGTCCAGGCCACGCACCGCCGCCGCGGGATCCTCAAAGGCCTGATGGCGCTCGGCCTGCGACAGTCGCTGGAGCACGGCGAGGCCGCCTCGGTCCTGATCCCCTCGGAATGGCCGATCTACGGCCGCTTCGGCTACGGCCCGGCGACCGAGGAGGCGATCGTCCAGATCGACGCCGCCACGGCCGGCCTGCGCGCACCGCTGCCCGGTACCGTCGAGCTGGTCGGCGTCGAGCAGTGGTGCGAGGAGATGCCCGCCGTGTACGACCGGATCCACGCCGCGACCCCCGGCGCGATCGAGCGGCCATTGTGGCGGTGGCGCCTGGAGTCCGGGCTGATCCGCCCGGAGGGCCGGCCCGAGGACAAGAGCACGATGTACGCGGTCCTGCGCGACGAGGCCGGCGTGGTACGCGGCTCGGCGAGCTACCGGGCCAAGCACGCCGGCGAGCGCGTCGGCTTCACGCCGAACTCCATCCTCAGCGCCTCGGTGCTGGCCGAGACCCCCGCCGTCCGGGCACGGCTGCTGCAGTTCCTCTGGGAGCAGGACTGGGTCGTCCGCGTCGACATCGAGACAGAGCGCTGCGACGCCGCCTGGCGGCAGTTCATGAGCAACCCGCGCGCCGCCCGCCAGTCCGACCGCTACGACACCCTGTGGGTGCGGATCCTCGACGCGGCGGCGGCCCTTTCGGCGCGCACGTACCAGAGCGAGGGCCGGATAGTCCTGGCGGTCAAGGACGAGGACGGCCCGGCCGACGGCGTCTACGCACTCGAAGGCGGCCCGTCCGGCGCGACGGTCGAACGCACGACCCAGAGCCCTGATCTGACCCTGCCGGTCCAGACCCTCGGCTCGATGCTGCTGGGCGGCCACGCGCCGTCCTGGCTGGCGTCGGCGGATCTGGTCACGGAGGAGCGTCACGGCGCGCTGGCTCTTGCCGACCGGATGTTCACGACGCCGACGCTGCCGTTCGCGCCGACTTGGTTCTGATGCGCACGGGGAAAACGGTGCCCCTGGCTTATGGGTGAGTTGGGGGTGTTGGTGCCCATACCTGGACCTTCAACGGGCTGGACTGAGGATTCAAGGCTCGGGGGCGCTAATCCGCCTCCAGCGCCTCCAGCAGAACCCTGATGACACGCCTTGCCGCCTCCCGCTGCTCGGGTCCGACCAGCGGGAGGCAGTCGGCGCCGGCCGGCGGCCCGGCCAGGTCGGTGAGCAGCATGGCGGTGCCGGTGATCTTCAGTCCGGTCCGGGCCTCCCACGGGGCGTCCGGCGGGCCGGGGACCGTCCCGTACTCCACGTTCTGTACGAGCTCGTCGCACGCTTCCCGGCTCAGCTTGTACGGGGCGTTCGCGCTGAACGAGCGCAGCGCCTCGCGGAAGTCGGCGGTCACCTCCGCCACGTCGCCGGCGAGGCGGGCGCCCAGCAGGACCCTGATCAGGTCCTGGTCGGTGCCCGAGGCGCGGACCGAGCTGTCGGCGTGGAAGCGGCAGCGCATGAGCCCCGAGGAGCGCAGTGATACGCCGGTGAAGTCGGCGGTGCCGTGGAAGGTGGCGCGTCCCTGCTGGCCGCCCGAGTTCAGCGCGAAGCTGATCTCCGCGCCGGAGACGGACTGTTTGCTGCCGAAGGTCGCGCCGGCGAAGCTGGTCGTGCCGTAGAACTGCGCGCCGGTGAAGTCTCCGCGGGCCAGGCGGCAGCCGGAGGCGTCGAAGTCGATCAGGGTCGCGCCGGAGAGCTGGAGGTCGATGTCCTCCCACAGCGGCCGGCCGGGACGGGGCCGGGTCCGCTCGGTGAGCAGGCGCTGGGCGGTGCGGCGGGCCCGCAGCTCGGTGAAGTGCGCCGGGGCGAGGTCGAACAGGTCGGCGGTCACGGCGAACGACAGGGGCGTGCGCAGGTACGCGCAGACCGTGTCGGCGATGCGTTCCCTGAGATCGGGTTCCGCGTCGCCGAGGTCGCCGAGGATCCGGAGCCCGGCCAGCCGGACCTCGGGATCGGGATCGGCCAGGTGCAGGTGGTAGGGCGCGAGTGAGGTGTCCGGGACCACGAGCGCGGCGCCGTCGTCCTCCACGTCCGCCGCGGTCGTCCAGCCCAGGGGCCAGTCCTGGCCCTCCGGCCACTCCTGGCCCAACTCCTGGGCGTCGGCGGTCAGCCGGGCGCCGGTGAGGTCGACCGCGGGCTGGATGAGGTGGACGCGTCCGCCGAACACGCAGCGCTGGAACGACACCGCGCTGCCGAAGCGCGCCTTCCAGAACCAGGCTTCCCGGGCGAAGGCCGCGTCGGCGAAGGACACCCCGTGGTTGAAACGCGTGCCGTCGCCGCCCTCCTCCCACATCTGGTACTCGTCGGTGAGTTCGGCGATCGGCCAGTTCGGGTCGTCCTCGTTGAGCTCGTCCCAGGCGACGGTGCGCCGCGTCTCGATCTCCTCCCAGGCCTCGTCCTCCTCGTCCAGGGACTCCTCGCCCCGCCCGAACCAGGCGATGCTCTGGAAGCGGACGCGCGAGAAGTCGGCGTCGGCCCGGAACCTGGCCCGCCCGAAGTCCGCGGCGCGGTTGAAGCGCGCACCGGCGAAGGACGCGTCGCCCTCGAAGACCGACCGCTGGAACAGCGCCTGGTCGGCGAAGCGGGTCCCGGCGAAGACGGAGTCGCCGTGGAAGTGGGTGTCGGTGAGGCTGACGACGCCCAGCCGGCAGTCGGCGAAGTCGACGTCCGGCAGGATGGCCCCGTCCAGCGCGAGATCGAGGCAGTGCTCGCAGCCGGCGGCGCACGGCGCGTCCGCCGCGGCCCCGCCGGCGTCAGGATGCTGACGCGCCAGCGCCGCCAACAGGGCGACGGCCTGCTCCCCGGCGGGCGCCTGCTCGGCGGGCTCGCGCAGGTAGCGGCACACGGCGTCGGCGATCGGCTGCCGCTGCTCGGGATGTTCCCCGGCGAGGGCTTCCAACGCTTGAAGGGCGGCGCGGTGGGACTGATCGTCCGCGTCGGCCAGTAACGGACCTAACAGCCGAGCAAGCATAGAGACACGTTACGGATCCGGGCCCGGTGGCGGGGTCCGTAGAAATACCGGCAGCGGGTACCCCGCCGGTGTTGTACCTCAGCGCTTCCTCAGGACTGCCTCAGGGCTGCTTCAGGGCTGGAAACCCGGGTCCATCAGCCGGTTCTCCCAAGCCCACGCCGCGACACCCACCCGGTTCCGCACCCCCAGCTTGGCCTGAATGCTCGCCAGATGGCTCTTGACGGTACTCAGCGAGATGAACAATTCCGCGGCGATCTCCTGATTGGTCCGCCCCGCCGCGATGGACTTCACCACCTCGACCTCCCGCACGGACAAGGCCTGCGCCGGCTGCCGCGCCCCCCGCTTCGCCCTCGGCGGCGCGATGTGCTTGAGCAGCCGCACCGTCACCGACGGCGAGATGAGCGCGTCCCCCGAACTCGCCGCCCGCACCGCCTCGGCCAGCAGCGCCGGACCCGCGTCCTTCAGGACGAAGCCGAGCGCCCCGGCCCGCAGCGCACCGTAGACGTACTCGTCGAGGTCGAAGGTGGTCACCACGACCACCCGCAGCGGGTCGGCCGCCCCGGGACCGGCGAGGGCGCGGGTCACCTCGATGCCGTCCAGGCGCGGCATCCGGATGTCGACCAGGCACACATCGGGACGCAGCCGCCGCGCGAGCTCCACGGCCTCGGCCCCGTCGGCGGCCTCGGCGACCACGGTGATGTCGGGCTGGTCCTCGAGGATCAGGCGCAGGCCGCGGCGGACCATCGCCTGGTCGTCGGCGAGCAGGACGGTGATGGTCAACGGGGGGCTCCTGCCGCGGAGGTCGGGCGGGTTGTCGGGGCTGGGGCGGAGCTCGGGTCCGGGGTCGAGCCTGCGGTCAGGTCCGGGGCTGGTGCCGGGTCCGAGCGCAAGTCCGGGGCCGGGTCCGGAACCGAGTCCGAGTCCGAGTCCGAGCCACCATCAGGGCCCGAACTCGCGATCGGCAGCACGGCCCGCACCACCCACCCGGCCCCGCCGTCCGCCTGCGGTCCCGCGTCGAGCGTGCCGCCCAGGGCCTCGACGCGCTCGCGCATGCCGATCAGGCCGAAGCCGGGGCGGTGCAGGTGGCGGGGCGGGGTGGGCGGGGCGTCGTCGGCGACCTCGAGGTGGATTCCTTCCGTGGCTTGGGTGATCGTGACCGAGGCCGAGTGGGCGTTCAGGGCGTGGCGGGCGATGTTCGTCAGGGATTCCTGGACCACGCGGTAGACCGTCGAGGCGATCTCCGGCGGCCACTGCGCCTCGTTCTGCCGCGGCATGCTCAGTGTCACCGCGGGGCCGTGGCCGGCGAAGCGCTCGACGAGCTCGGCCAGGTCGTCCGAACCCGCGCCTGCGCCGGTGGTGACCGCGTCGTCGGTGTCGCGCAGCAGGGCGACCACGCGCCGCATGGCCGCCAGGGCGTCGCTGCCGGCCGCCTCGATCTCCGCCAGGGCCTCGTCGAACTCGTCGAACTCGTCAGAGTTGTCAGAGCTATCAGAGCTATCAGAGTTGTCGAACTCGTCGGAGCCCCGGCCGCGCCGGGCGGTGATCCTGGCCGCCTGGGTCTGCAGCACGATGCCGGTGATGTGGTGCGCGACCACGTCGTGCAGCTCCCGGGCCATCGCCAGCCGCTCGTCGCGGCGCACGCGCTCGGCGGTGTCGTGCCGGCGCCGGTCCAGGTGGCGCAGCCACAGCCCCAGCGCCACCGCCGCCAGCCAGCTCTCCGCGCCGACCATGTAGGCCGCGTGCGAGGTCTGATACCCCAGGGCCGCGCCGAGGCGGCCGGCTCCGGCGACGCAGACGCCGCACAGCGCGATCGCCGTGGCCGGAACCGATGGCAGCACCCTGACAGCCGTGAACGCCAGCACCATCAGCGCCAGGATCGCGGCGGCGCCCGGTTCGCTGGGCAGCCCGGCGAGGGTGGCGACGAACGTCGCGACGGTGCTCACCGCCAGCCCGGCGATCGGAGCGGCCAGCCGGTGGCGCCGCCGGGCCAGCGCGGCCGCGCAGACCGCGCCGTCGGCCACCGTGTCGAAGACCCACGCGCGGCCGTCGTGCGCGAAGCGGTCGGCGGTGAACGCCAGCACCGCCGCACTCAGCAGTGCGAACAGGACGTCCGCCGCGATTCCGGCCCGCCGTCCGGCCGAGGCCTGCCGATCTTGTACGGTCACGCCGGCCAGGCTACGTGACGCGGTCCGCCGCGCAGTACCGGCCGAAAGTACGATCGCGCGGCGGCCGAACCGTGCTTTCGGTCGATGCCGCGGGTCCGTTCCGGCCAGGACCGTTGAGGCATGACCTCGACCTCCCCGGCGTCCGGCGCCCTCGCCGACACCGCCAATCACTACAGCCCGCTGTTCTACACCCTGATCACGATCGACGTGATCGCGGTGCTGATCGTGTTCTTCACGATCGTGCGTTTCGTGCTCAAGCTGATCGACCGCCGGTCCCGAGGCTGAAGGGCCGGCACAAGCGATGACACTCGTTCTGGAAGCCGAAGGACTCGGCAAACGCTACGGACGCCGCGCGGCCCTGACCGACTGCGATCTGAGCATCCCGCAGGGCCGCGTGATCGGCCTGGTCGGCCCCAACGGCGCCGGCAAATCCACGCTGCTGCAACTGGCCTGCGGCCTGATCAAGCCGAGCTCGGGCACCATCACCGTGCTCGGCGAACGGCCCGCCACCGACGCCGCGCAGCTGGCCAGGGTGGGCTTCGTCGCGCAGGACACCCCGGTGTACGCCGCGCTGTCCGTCGCCGACCACCTGACGATGGGAGCGCGCCTGAACCCGGGCTGGGACGACCGCCTCGCCCAGCGCCGCCTCGCCCAGATCGGCCTGGACCCGTCCCAGAGGGCGGGCAGGCTGTCCGGCGGCCAGCGAGCGCAGCTGGCCCTCACCGTGGCCGTGGCCAAGCGGCCGGAGCTGCTGATCTTCGACGAGCCGGCCGCCGCGCTCGATCCGCTGGCCCGGCGCGGGTTCCTGGAGAACCTGGCCGAGTTCATCGCCGACCTCGGCGCGAGCGCGATCCTGTCCTCGCACGCGCTTTCCGACGTCCAGCGCGTCTGCGACCACCTGATCGTCCTGGCCGGCTCCCGGGTCCAAGTCGCCGGTGACGTGAATCAGCTGCTGGCCGACCATCGCCGGATCACCGGCCGCCGCGACGATGTCCAAGCCCTGCCGCCCGGATTCCGGATCGTCCACCTCGACCACACGCCGACCGGCACCAGCGCGATCGTCCGCACGGACGGCGCCCCGACGCCCGGGCCGTGGCGCGTCGAGGAACTCGACCTCGAAACGCTTGTGCTGGCCTACATGACGCAGGAGACCCACCGATGATCTGGATGACCTGGCGCCAGTTCCGCACCCAGGCGATCATCGGTATCAGTGCCCTGGTGCTGATCGCGACCTACCTGGTGATCCTCGGCGAGCAGATCCGCCATACCTACAAAGCCGATATCGCGCAGTGCGCGAAGGGCGCCTGCGCCGGTGTGATGAGCGAGTTCACCGGACGGTACGGCACCCAGGTCGAAGTCCTCGGCTACGCGCTGATCGTGGTCCCGGCGCTCCTCGGCATGTTCTGGGGCGTTCCGCTGATCACCCGGGAGCTGGAGGCGGGCACGCACCGGCTGGCGTGGAACCAGTCGGTGACGCGCGGCCGGTGGCTCGCGGCGAAGCTCGGATTCGTCGGCCTGGCGGTGGCGGCCTTCACCGGTCTGTACAGCCTGCTCCTCACCTGGGCCGCCGGCCCGATCGACGCGGTGCACGACAACCGCTTCACCCCGCTGCTCTTCGACGCGCGCAACATCGTGCCCGTGGCTTACGGCGTCTTCGCCTTCCTGCTCGCCGCGGCTCTCGGTCTGTTTGTCCGGCGCACGGTCCCCGCTATGGCCGCCGTCCTGGTCGTGTTCGCGGTCGTCCAGGGCGTCGTGCCGACGATGGTCCGCCCGGGCTACGTCGCCCCGGTCAGCCAGACCGTCGCCCTCACCAAGGCCGAAGTCAGCGGCCTGTCGTTCTTCGGCGAGTACGGCACGGTCGGCGGCGTCACGGTCCACGGCGGCCCGTGGATCGTCTCGACCAGCGCGGTGCTCGACACCTCCGGCAAGGAGGTCGGCCACACCGCATGGTGGGCGAACTGCGTGAACGTCGTCGCGCCGCCGCAGCTGCCGGACTGTGTCGCCAAGGAGAACGCCCACGTCGACGTGACGCTCCAGCCCGCCGACCGCTATTGGTCGTTCCAGTGGTACGAGACGGGAGTCTTCTTCCTGCTCAGCGCGGTCCTGGTGGGCCTGTGTGCCTGGCGGGTCCGGGGCAGGTTCTCCTGATGACGAACGCGCGCCGTGGCGGGACCTCCCGCCACGGCGCGCATCGGTACTGCCGCCGGCTCAGCCTCCGAGGCTGAACTGCTGCGCGGCGGTGCTGTTGCAGTCGTAGATCTCCAGAAGGTCTCCCGCCTTCTCGTTGTTGTTCGGATCGTCGAGGCAGCGCCCCGACTGCGGGTTCATCAGCGAGCCGTTCGCCTGCGTCACCCACGTCTGCGAGCCGGTGCCGTTGCAGTCGTACAGCTGGACCTGCGTGCCGTTGGCGGTCCCACCGTTGTTCACGTCCAGGCACTTGCCGAACACGCGGACCGTGCTGTCGCCGGGGGTGTACCAGCGCTGGGCGTCGGTCTGGTTGCAACCCCACAGTTGGACGGCGGTCGCGTATGCCGGGTCGGCATTGGCCACGTCCACGCACAGGCTGCCGGGGCCGACGACCGGTCCGGGCGGGAGCTTCCAGATCTGGGACGCGGCATCGGTGCAGTCTTGCAGTGTCAGCTGGACCGCGCCGGGGGTGGTGTTGCCGCCGGTGACCGTGAGACAGCGTCCTGACTGCGGGTTGATCAGTTCGCCGTTGGCCTGCGCGGTCCAGTTCTGTGAGCCGGTGGTGTTGCAGTCATAGAGCTGGATCGCGGTTCCGTTGGCCGTGCCCGCGTTGGAGGCGTCCACGCACTTGCCGAGGACCTGCAGGGTGCCGTTGGGGGTGTAGGCGAACTGCTGCCCGGTGCTGTGGTTGCAGGTGTAGAGCTGCATCGCGGTGCCGTCGGTGCTGGTGCCGCCGCGGGTGTCCAGGCACAGGCCGGCGTCGCCGACGACCTCGCCGCTGGTCGGGTTGGCGGTGGCGCTGCCGGTCAGGCTGATCGTGTGCTGGGCGTTGACCGGGAGCGCGCCGGTGGTCACGGTCGTCGTGCGCTCGTTCGGGTTGTAGGCCCACGCGGTCTCGGGGACCTGGGTGCCGTCGACGAAGACGGCGGTCGGGGCGACCGTGTTCGACAGCCGCAGGGTGTACGAGCGCTGAGTCGCGGCGCCGGTGAAGGAGCCGGTGTCGGCGCCGACGGTCAGGGTGCGCGAGGCGTCGCTCCAGGAGATCGGCGTCGTGGTCGACTGGCCGCTCTGGTAGCCGCTGCCCTCGCCGGCGTCCTGGTAGAGCGGGAACGAGCCGTCGGCGCCGGCCGCGACCGACAGCGTGACCTGGGTCAGCGGCGAGGCGTTGCCGTCGTTCACGTAGTTGGTGCGCTGCGGCATGATGCCGCCGCTCTTGATCAGGACGGGCATCTCGTTGAGCGGGTCGGTGATGGTGACGGTGGTCGGGCCGGTGTAGCTGGTCCCGGTGAAGTAGTCGGTCCAGGTGCCCGGCGGGATCCACGCGCCGACGGAGCCGTTTCCGTTGGCGTCGCTCGCCGTGGTGATCGGCGCGACGAGCATGTTGTCGCCGTAGAGGTACTCGCCCTTGTTCGTGTACGCCTCGTTGTTCGAGGGGTAGTCCAGATACAGGGGCCTGATGATCGGCACGCCGGTGGTGTGCGCCTGCTGGGCCAGCGTGTACGTGTACGGGACCAGCGCCTCGCGCAGCCGCAGGAACCGCTCGGCACTGGCGTCCGCGGCCGTGCCGTAGTTCCAGGGCAGCCGGTCGCCGTGGTCGGAGTGCAGGCGGTCGATCGGCTGGAAGGCCCCCAGCTGCACCCAGCGCGCGTACATGTCGTCGGCCAGGTGGTCTCCGTGGAAGCTGCCGATGTCGTTGCTGACGTTGGAGATGCCGGCCGCGGCCTCGTCGCCGGCGAACTGCGCCTCCAGCGCCATCATGGCCCAGGTGGCCTCGGTGTCGCCGGTGAACTGCATGGTGTTGCGCCGCTCGGACCACGGTCCCAGCGCGTAGTTGCCGTTGTCGCCGGCCTGCGCCGAGGAGCCGATGCGGCCGAAGGAGAAGCCGCGCAGGCCGCGGTTGGTCCCGTCCTGGGCGTACTGCTGGTTGATGAAGTTGCCCGGGGCGACGTGCGGGTCGCTGGCCGTGGAGTTGCCGCACCAGCAGTAGTCCAGCCACCACTCGCGCACGCCCTGCTGCTCGAAGGGCTTGTGCAGGTTGAAGTAGGCCGCCAGCTGGTTCGGGTTCGACCAGTCGAACTCGTAGTCGCCGCCGCCGCGCGTGGGGTCGGGGGTGAGGCCGCCGGCGGTGGCGTTCGCGGCGGGGAACTGCGGGTCGGCGCTGTTGATGCCGACGTGGATGTTGAACGCGGTCTCAAGGCCCTGTTGCTGGGTCCAGCTCATGAACGCGTTGGGATCCGGGAACAGGGAGTTGTTCCAGTTCCAGCCGTTCCACTGGTTGGGGGACTTCCAGTCGGTGTCGACGACCAGCCAGTCAAGCGGCGTGTGCGTGCTGCGGAAGGTGGGAAGCAGCGTGTTCTCGTAGTCGGAGGCGCTGTAGGCGTAGTACCGCGAATACCAGACGCCGTAGGCGGATTCCGGCAGCAGGTTCTCACTGCCGGTCAGGGCATTGAGATCCGACAGGCCCTGCTTGTAGTTGGCGCCGTAGCCGAAGAAGTAGCCGTCCTGATAGGGCTGGGCTCCGTGGCCGGGACGGTCGGTGGCGGTGCCGTTGGCGTTCATCAGCGCCGAGCGCGAGTCGTCCAGCAGGTACCAGCCGTCGCGGTCCAGGATGCCCGGTCGCTCTGTCGCAGTGGCCGGGTTCTGGTTGTCCAGCGAGCTGGACCAGCCACCGACAGTGTCGGTGGGGCCGGCGCCGTAGGCGGTGGTCAGCAGCGAGCTGGAGGCGCCGGGTGCCGGGTAGGCGGCGCCGGAGGCGGTCACGGCCAGGCTGTCGAGGTTGACGTTGCCGCTGTCGGAGGCGTTCTGCACGATGTTGATCGTGTTGACGCCGGCCTTCAGGGTGACCGGGATCGAGACCGTGGACCAGGTGTCCCACGAGCTGGTGACCGGCATCGAGAGCGCCGGCCCGGCGGCCCCGTTGATCGTGGTCGACAGGGTGCGGGTGACGTTCTTCCCGTCGCCGCCGGTGGAGTTGGCGTAGCGGACGCTGAGTTGGTACGTCCCCGCCGACGGGACGGCCGAGACGTCCTGCTGGACCGCGCTGTTCACCTGGCCGAAGCCGGCGACGAAGCCGGACCCGGAGTAGTCGTTGTGGTCATAGGCGGTCATCGCGCCCCAGCTGAGCAGTCCGTCCTCGGCCTCGCAGGCCGTGCCGAACGCGCAGTAGGACGGGAACGACGGGGCGGCCGTCGCGTTGGTCCCGGCGACGGTGATCGAGGTGTTGGCGGCGGTGAAGGGCCCGCTGCCCTCCTTGTAGCGCAAGGTGATCGACCCGGTGGTGATGACGCGGTAGCCGCCGCTCACCGACGTGGTGAAGGACACCGCCGGGAACGAGCGGTTTACAGCGTTGAAAGTCTGGGAGTCCTGGAACTGGTTGTCCCCGGCGTACTCCATGCGGATCAAGGTCGGGGTGAGCACCTCGAAGCGGGCGCTGCCGTCCAGGACGGCGGTGGACGCCGCGGTCGCCTGCGCTTTGGCGCCGCTCGCGGCGGTCGCCGAAGCCGGCGCGTACAGGGCCGAGCCCGCCAGGGCGAGCAGGCCGACGGCGGCCGCCAGCCGGGCCGTTCGTCGTCGGCGCCGCGGGCCCCGGGGCGGTGGAACGGGGAAGTCCTTGCCGGGAGCGCGTGGTTTCATGCCTGCTCAGCTCCATCCGGTGGCTGTGACAACGCCGAAGACAACGTTTTGGGTACCACTGAGTACAACGTTGTAATAGGCATTTAACAGACCGTCAGCCGATGAGCAAGGCCTGACATCAGGAGCCTGCTTAGGCTGGCGCGAAACCGTGCCCCGCGTTACTGCTTGCTCAGGTCCGCTGTGAACGACCCGAGGGTCAGCAGCATGGAGCCGTCCTGGTTCACGGTGTAGACCTCGTCGTACGTGATCGGCACGCAGCCGGGGCTGGCGGTGCTCGGGATGACGCGCAGCACCATGCGCGAGGCGTCGGCGGACACCAGGGACGTATTGATCCGGCAGATCTGGCCGCCGCCGCCGTCGTTGGTGACCGTGCCGACCGTTTGGCCGGGATGCCCCTGGGCGACGGTGACGGCGATGGCCAGGGGCGTGGGGAGCAGCGGGCCGGTGGCGGTGCCCTGCCACGATCCGAGGTACTTGCCGGGGATCGAGCCGCTGGGGGAGGAGGCGCCGGGGGTCGAGCTGGCGGGAGCCGGGCCGTTGGGTGCCGAGGCGCCGGGAGCCGAGGTGGCTGTCGAGCTCGGCGTTCCCGAAGTCGAAGAGGAAGTGGCGATCGCTATGGAGATTGCCGCCACCACCACGACCGCGCCGGCCCCGAGTGCGGCGAGCAGCGGTCCGCGGCTTTTGGGCTGTGCCATCGGCGGTGCGGTCTGCCACGAGGGCTGCATCGCACCGGTCATCGTCGCCATGGCGGTCATCGGGGGCTGCGATGTCGGCGGACCGAAGGTCTGCTGCGGCGGTGGGTAGGCCGCCGCCGTCGCTGTCGGTGGCGGGGGAAGTGGCCGGGTCGGCGAACTCGCGGGACCGACCGGGGGACCGGCCGGCCCCGTGCCGCCTCCGGCATCGGCTTCGAGGTCCAGCAGCTCCACGGCCAGCCGCCCGACCGAGGCCGAGATGGCCGGCGGCAGCCAGCCGGCGGCGCCGAGCAGGGCCGTCTGCCCGCCGGCCTCCAGCCCGGCTCGCAGCTGCTCGGTCGTGGGGCGCTCCGCGGGGTTCTTCGCCATGCACGCCGCGACGAGCGCGCGCAGTCCGGGGTCGAGGCGCCCGAGATCGGGGGCCTCATGAAGCACGCGGTACAACAACGTCGCAATAGGTTGATTCTCGCCGAACGGCGGCGTCCCGGCGGCGGCGAACGCCAGCACCGCGCCGAGCGAGAACACGTCGCTGGCAGGTCCCACCGCCATGCCCTGCGCCTGTTCCGGCGACAGATACCCCGGCGAGCCGACCAGCAGGCCGGTGCGGGTGAGCTGCACCGCGGCGTCCAGGGCCCGGGTGATCCCGAAGTCGATCAGCCGGGGCCCGTCCAGGGCGAGCAGGACGTTCGAGGGCTTCACGTCCCGGTGCACCAGGCCGAGTCCGTGCACCGCGCCGAGGGCTTCGGCCAGGCCGGCTCCGAGCGCGCGCACCGATGCCGGCGGCAGCGGCCCGAACTCGCGCACCGCCGCCTGCAACGACGGCCCGGCCACGTATCCGGTCGCGACCCACGGCTGCGGGCCCTCGGTGTCGGCGTCGAACACCGGCGCCGTCCACCGCCCGCCGACCCGCCGCGCGGCGGCGACCTCCTGCCGGAAGCGGGCCCGGAACTCGCTGTCGTTCGCGAAGTCGGCGTGCACCCGCTTCACCGCGACGGTCCGGCCGCCGGCCGTCCGTCCGAGATAGACCAGGCCCATCCCGCCGGAACCCAGCCGTCGCAGGAGCCTGTATCCGCCGATCCATTGCGGATCGTCCGCCGTCAGCTCTTCCATCCCCGACCCGCTCTCCTCAGGCCCCGCGCACCGGAGAGGCCCGTCTCCCCGGTCACGATCGCGGCAAGCAGGACCGACCCTAGTGCACGCGGGAACGGGGACCGGGTCAGCGGATGCCGAGCTTGCGCATGAAACGCAGGCCCTTGATGGTCTTGTCGACCTGCTTGGTCCAGTCGGTGTCCGGCGGGTTCGTCAGCACCTGCTTCTTCAGCACGGCGACGTTCTGCACGTCGGTGTACTTCAGCATGCCGGCGTCGCCGTGGCGGCTGCCGACCCCGGAGGCCTTGAACCCGCCGGAGGTGCTCTTCTTCGAGGCGTAGGAGGCGGCCAGGCCGTCGTTGACGTTGATGTTGCCGGCCTCGATCCGGCGGCCGACGGCCTCGGCGGCCTTGCGGTCGCCGCCCCAGACGCTGGCGTTCAGGCCGTACTCGGTGTCGTTGGCCATCGCCACGGCCGCCTCGACCGAGGCGTACGGGTAGATCGCGGTGACCGGCCCGAACGTCTCCGCCTTGGCCAGGGCCATGTCCGGGGTGACGTCGGTGAGCACGGTCGGCTCGAAGAACGCCGGGCCCAGATCGGGGCGGGGCTTGCCGCCGGTCAGGACGGTCGCGCCCTTGGCGACGGCGTCGTCGACGTGCCCCTGCACCCGCTCCCGCTGCGCGACCGAGACCAGCGATCCCATGTCCGGCGAGAAGTCGTAGGCGGCGGCGACCCGGATCGCCTGCACGGCTTCGACGAAGCGCTTGGTGAACTCTTCCCGGCGCCGCTCCGAGACGTAGATGCGCTCGATGTGCATGCACGCCTGGCCGGTGTTCAGGAACGTGGCGGTGACGGTGCCGGCGATCACCTCTTCGAGGTTCGCGTCGTCCAGGACGATCAGCGGGTTCTTGCCGCCGAGCTCCAGCGTGCAGCCGATCAGGTGCTGCCCGGCCTGGGCGCCGATCACCCGGCCCGTCGCGGTCGAGCCGGTGAACATGACGTAGTCGGCGCCCTCGATCAGCGCCGCGCCGATGTCAGGGCCCTCACCGCAGACGATCTGCACCAGACCGGCGGGCATCCCGGCCTCGTAGAGCAGATCGACGCCATAGGCGACGTTCAGCGTGGACTTGTTGTCCGGCTTCAGCACGACGCCGTTGCCGGCGATCAGCGCGGGCATCGCGTCGGACAGGCTGGTCGCGAACGGGAAGTTCCACGGCGAGATCAGGCCGACGACCCCCTTGGGGATCCGGACCTCGGTCGAGGTGGAGACCAGCGGCACCACCCCGCCGTGCTTGCGCTCCTTCAGGATGCGCGGTGCGGCCTTGATGTAGTGGCTGGTCACCATCAGCACGTCGCAGGTCTCCTCGAAGGCCATGCGCCGGGCCTTGCCGGTCTCGACCTGCATCAGGTCGGCGACGACCAGCCCGCGCTCCAGCAGCAGCGCGTGGAACCGCTTCATCACGCCCAGCCGGCGCTTGAGCGGCCAGCCGGCCCAGACCGCCTGCGCCGCTCGGGCTGCGGCATAGGCGGTCCGGACGTCGGCGGGATCGGACTGCGGCAGGTCCACGACCTTGTCGCCGCTGTAGACCTCGGTCACCGCGTGGGCGCGGCCGCTGGTGGCCACGACCATGCCGGTGAGCTTCGCGAGCAGTTCGGAGGTGACCGAAGACGGCAGGCTCATGGCGGGAATGTAACGCGTTCTAGTTGAGATGTCTTCAGTGTCTTTAGCTGTCTTCAGTTGTCTTCAGTTGTCTTCAGCGGCGTGACTTCAGTGCTGCGGATGGCACGCCTGGTCCGCCGCCGCCTTCTGCCACTCGATGTCGGCTCCGTCGATCGTCCATCCGGGCGTGTTCGGGGTCTGCCGGGGCAGGGCGACGTCGATCGTCTCCGTTCCCCAAGACCGGTCGACCCGGACGGCGATCGGGAACGGTCCGGAGGAGACCGCCGTGCAGTCGGTGACCCGGTAGGCGACCACCATGATCGCGGTCTGGCCCGGGTGCAGGTCGAACGGCGGCTGCTTGCCGCCTATGTCCGAGGCCTGCTTCAGTCCCTCGGCATCGGTGGGGCCGACCAGGCGCAGACCCGGGCCGTCCTGGCCGATGCCGGTCACGCGCACGGTGGTCCAGCCGGTGTTCTTCACCGGGACCTGTTGCGTGAGGATCTTCGGGTTCACCAACACCGAGCTCTCCAGGGCTGTGTCGCTGTTGTACGCGATGTGCGTGGGCGGCCGGGGATCGCGAGACTGTTCCCCGACTACGAGGTTCGACCTCGTCACCAACCCGGACGGCAGCGTCAGCCTGCGGGCCCACGCCAACGCACGGCTCGTGACCGCCGACAACGCGGGCGCGTCGCCGCTGATCAACAACCGCACCGGCGTCGGGCCCTGGGAGGAGTTCGACCTCATCCACAACGCCGACGGCAGCGTGAGCCTGCGGGCCCACGCGAACGGCGAGATCGTGACCGCCGACAACACCGGTGCCTCGCCGTTGATCGCCAACCGTTACGCGATCGGGCCGTGGGAGTCGTTCGACCTCGTCTACGACAGCTGATATCCGCTCGGCCTGTGGAACAGCGGGCCGCGGGACCTGACTGGTCACGCGGCCCGCTGCTGTCTGTCGCGCGAGGCTCTGGCCGACAGCCGCCGACGGAGTTACCTTGCCCCCGTGCGCAAAGTTGGCCAGACAACTAGGTGTTGGCTATACAACTTCGATCCGTTCACCGGGCGAGGAACTCCCGTCAACCTCACGTATCCATAGTCCAACTGCACGTAGTCCAGGTCCGCAGCCCGCCCACACTCGCTGAACGGAAAAGGATCCCGTATGAGTTCTCTGTCCCTGCGCCGCGCCGCCGGAGGCGGCCGAACAGCCCTGCTGGCCACGGCCGCCGCGCTGGCCCTGCTCTCCGGCGTCCTGTCGGTGACCGCCGCCCGGCCCGCGCACGCCGCCACCACCAGCGGCAACCTGCTGGTGGACGCCGGCGCCGAGAGCGCGGCCCAGTGCTCGTCCGACGGCCTCGACGACATGACGATGCCGGGGTGGACGATCGTCTCCGGCGACGCGAACGCCGTGTGTTACGGCGCCTCCGGCTATCCGGACGCGAACACGCCGGGCTCGCCGACGCGCGGGAAGCAGTTCTTCGCCGGCGGGGCGACCGGGAACTCGGACCTGGCGCAGACCGTCGACGTGTCCTCGGCCGCCTCGGCGATCGACGCCGGGGGCGTGCCGTTCAACCTGTCCGGCTGGCTCGGCGGGTACGCGGGCCAGAACGACCGCGTGGGAATGAACGCGACGTTCCTCAACGCGTCCGGCGCCTCGGTCGGGACCGCGAGCATCGCCCCGGTGACCAGCACCGACCGGGGCAGCGTCACCAAGTTCCTGCAGCGCTCGGCCACCGGGACGCTGCCGGCCGGCACCCGCTCGATCAAGGTGGACCTGGTCTTCACCTGGACCGCCGGCGACACCACGGACGGCTACGCCGACGACGTGTCGCTGACCGTCGGGGCGAACGTGGCCACGCCGGCGCTGACCGCGCCGCCGTCCTCGGTGCCGGGCTTCGACCATGTCTTCGTGGTCTACATGGAGAACGAGGACTACTCCGGCATCGTCGGCAACACCTCGCAGGCCCCGTACATCAACAGCCTGCTGGCCCAGGGCACGTCGCTGAGCCAGGCCTACGCCACCACGCACCCGTCCGACCCGAACTACGTCGCGCTGGCCGGCGGCGGCCTGTACGGCCTGCACGACAACAGCATCGCCACCACCACGATCAACGCCCCGCACGTCGGCAACAGCGTCGAGGCGGTCGGCAAGACGTGGAAGACGTACGTCGAGAACGAGAACGGGAACTGCGACTACACCTCGCACGGCTACTACGCCCCGGACGACGTGCCGTTCACCTTCTTCCAGAACTTCAAGGCCGACGAGTCCGCGACCGGCTACTGCGCCCAGCACGACCAGCCGCTCACCCAGATGACCACAGACCTGAAGTCGGCCGCGACCACCCCGAACTTCGTCTGGTTCGAGCCGGACGACTGCGACGACATGGAGTCCTGCGGCGTCACCGACGGCGACACCTGGCTGAGCAAGACGCTGCCGGCCATCTTCAACTCCCCGGCCTGGACCCAGCAGAAGTCCCTGCTGATCCTCACCTGGGACGAGGGCGCGACCAAGGCCTACGGCCCGAGCTACCCCAACCGCATCCCCACGCTGCTGCTCGGATCGCAGAACTCGGTGAAGGCCGGCTACACCAGCTCGCAGCGCACCGACCAGTACGGCCTGCTGCGCACCGTCGACAAGGCCCTGGGCCTGGCGCCGCTGACCAACAACGACGCCTACGCGGCCACCGTCAACGACGCCTGGGGCGGGACGTCCAACAGCGGCCCGACGCTGACCACCTCGACGCCCAGCGTGGCGAACGGCTCGTCGGTGACGTTCTCCTACACCACCCCGCCCGCGACGAACAGCACGAAGAACTGGATCGGCATCTACAAGCCGAGCGACACGCCCGGCAGCCAGGCTTCCACGGCCTGGCAGTACACCCCCGGGACCAGCGGCAGCGCCACGTTCACCGCGAACTACGGCGCCGGCACGTACAAGGTCTACTACTTCAGCAACGACGGGTACTCGGTGCTGGCCGGGCCCGTGACCCTCACGCTGAACTAGAACCGCCGCTTCTCTGATCCCGGCATCACGGCCGGGATCAGGGAAGCTTGAGCTGTGAACGAAGACCCCGACATCGGTACCGACCCCGCCGCCCCGGTCGGCTACCGGCGCTCGGCCGGCACGCCCCGGGCCCAGGCGCGCCGCCGCGAGCTGCTCGACAGCGTCACCGACGACCTGGCCGAGCACGGCCTGGTCGACTTCTCGCTGCGGCGGGCGGCCAAGGCGGCCGGCACCACGCACAAGGTGCTGCTCTATCACTTCGACGGTGTCGAGGACCTGCTGCGCGAGGCCGTCGAACGGCTGCGGGAGCGCCGCCTGGCCTCCTCGCTGGCCGCCGCCTACGCCCCGGACCAGGCCCCGACGCTGGCCGGCCGGATCGGCGCGGTCTGGCCGGTGCTGACCGGCTCCGGCGAGGGGCAGCGGGCGCTGGACCAGGCGCTCGGCCTGGCGATGTACGACCCCGACCGGCACGCGGCGCTGGCCGTCGACGCCGCGGGCCACTTCCTGCCGGCGCTGCGGGCCATGTGCCCGCCGCAGTGGAGCGACCGGCGCAAGGACGAGATCGCCGAGGTGGTGTTCGCGGCGCTGCGCGGCTTCCTGGTGCAGCGCCGCACGGGAGGTACCGACGGCGGCAGCGGCGGCGAGGCCGGGTTCGCGGCCCTGCTGCGGATGCTGGAGCGGGAGGAGGCCGCCGACTGACCGTGCGAGCCCGCCGACTGACCGCGCGCAGATGTGAACCATGTGGTTCACTTGAGGGAAGAAGCGTCGCGGCAGGAGGTAGCACCCGTGAACGAGGTCGAGCTTTCCGCAGGAGTCATCGAGTACGAGGACCGTGCCGGCCCCGGGACCACCCTGGTGTTCCTGCACGGCCTGCTGATGGACGAGACGCTGTGGACGGAGGTCGCGGACGGCCTCGCACCGGGCCACCGCTGCGTGATCCCGGTCCTGCCGATGGGAGCCCACCGCAAGGGGATGCACCCGGACGCGGACATGTCGCCCTGGGGGATCGCCGCGCTGGTCGCCGAGTTCCTGGACGCCCTCGATCTGCGCGACGTCATCCTGATCGGCAACGACACCGGCGGTGTGCTGGTGCAGCTGCTGATGGCCGACGGACCGCCGGAGCGGATCGCCGGCGCCGTCCTGGTGTCGTGCGACGCGTTCGACAACTTCCCGCCCGGTCTGACCGGCCGCGCGCTGTTCCTCACCGGCAAGCTCCCGCCGGCGCTGTTCGGGATGTTCATGCAGCAGATGCGGCTGAAGATGGTGCGCCGCCTCCCGCTGGCGTTCGGCTGGCTCACCAAGCGCGGCGACGCGGTGGTCAAGCGGTGGATGCGGCCCATCTGGCGGCAGCGGGAGATCCGTCGCGACACCGTTCGGGTGCTGCGTGCCGCGGCTGCGGACCGGAACGTGCTCACCGCTGCCGCGGAGAAGCTGGCCCGGTTCGACCGGCCGGCCTTGGTCGTCTGGGCGCAGCGCGATCGGGTGATGCCGCCCGAGCACGGCCGCCGGCTCGCCGACCTGATTCCCCATGCCCGCTTGGTCGAGATCGAGGACTCCTACACGTTGGTCCCGCTCGACCAGCCGGCTCGGCTCGTGGCCGAGATCCAGAGTTTCGTCGCTAAGAAGCCGTCGCTTCTGCGGCCAGCCGAGTGAGGGCGTCGGCGACGCTCTCCTCACGAGCCTGCCGCCAGCCCGTGCCGGCCCACAGGTGGACCAGGTCCGTGTCGCCGGCCGCGGCGGCCGCCTTGCGCAGTCCGGTGGTGAGGTGGTGCAGCGCCGGGTAGCCGAGCGGGGCGTGGGTTTCGTAGGTGTCGATGAAACGGTTGCGCAGAGCCCGCGCGGGACGGCCGGTGAACGCGTGGGTCACCGTGGTCTCCGTGAACGCCGGATCGACCAGGGCGGCCTGGTGGGCTGCCGAGGCGCCGCTTTCGTGAGTGCGCAGCAGGACGGTGCCGACCATCGTGGCGTGCGCGCCGGCGCGCAGGGCGTCCGCGACATCTGCGGCCGTGGCGATGCCGCCCGCGGCCAGAAGCGGCAGCCCGACCGCGTTCCGCACGTCGCTGACCAGGTCCGGAAGGGCGATGGAAGCAAGCGGCCGAGTGGGGGAGAGGGTCGCTGAGTGGCCGCCGGCCGCCGGGGCCTGCACGACCAGCGCGTCCACGCCGATCCGGGCTGCGGCAAGGGCTTCGGCGGTCGTGGTGACGGTCTGCGCGACCACGGTGCCCGCGTCCTGCAACACCTTCACAGCATCGGCGCCCGGCAGTCCGAAGGTGAAGGACACCAGGGGAACCGGATCGCGCAGGAGCAGGTCGAGCTTGTCCGCCCAGGCGTCGTCGTCCTCGTTCCGGGGCTGCTCGCTCGGCAGGGTGAGGCCATAGCGCCCGGCCTCCGGCTGCAAGGTCCGGCCGTAGTCGCGGTAGTCCTGCACGGAGACCGGGAGCGGGTTCGGTGCGAACACGTTCACACCGAACGCCGCCCCGGTCAGCATGCGGACCTCCGCGATCTGCGCGGCCAGGGCCCCAGCGGTCTTGTACCCGGCCGCCAGGAGACCGAGTCCGCCGGCACCCGCGGCGGCGGCGACCATCGCCGGAGTACTGGGCCCGCCGGCCATCGGTGCGGCCCAGACGGGCAGGTCGGCGTGGAGGGAAGCCAGGTCGCGGGTCATGGCGGGACTCCTCGGTGCGGGACGGTGTGCTCACCGACGACGGTACGTCGCGAGGGCGATCTTCGGAAACGCGGTGCCCGTCGAGACGGCTGATCGCAGACAGGTACCAACTCGGCGCCGGCCTGTGGCTGCTTTTCCTCACGTTCACCGCGCTGTACGGACTGTTCATCGCGCGGGAAGTCATTGCCATGCGCCAGAAGGGGAAATAGGCACCCTGGCATATCGGCTCCCGGGATTGGAGAGTCTTATGGTGTGTCGATGCCACTGATAAGCCCTTCGCGGTTCGACGGGCCCCTTGTGGGACGGGACGCGGAGAGCGCGCGCCTGGAACAGGCCGTCAGCATGCTGCGATTGGGGCACGGCGCCGTCGTGGAGGTCGTCGGCGATCCCGGCATGGGGAAGACGAGCCTGCTGACCGCGCTGGCGGCGATGGTGGCCGGGACCGGGACGCGGCTGGCCCGCGGGAACGCGGTCCGCGGCGGGGCGGCCCCCGGCCAGATCTTCGCCAGCGCCTGGGAGGAACTTCTCGGGCCGGGCACGCTGGACCGCGAGGCCTCGCTGGACCCGCAGTCGGCCAGGGCGCTGGCCGCCGGGTGGGCCGTCGGGGCCGGCGGTGCGGTGCTGCTCGACGACGTGCAGTGGTGCGATCCGGGGTCCGTCGAGATCGCCGTGGGGCTGGTTCGCAATCCCGTGCCCGGACCCTTCTTGCTCGCCCTGGCGCACCGTCCGCGGCAGACGAGCCCGGCGCTGCTCGCCGCCCTGGACGACGGCGTCCGCATCGGCACCGTCATCCGGGTCGAGGCCGCGCCGTTGGCCGCCGACGCCCTGTGCGAGCTGGCCGGGCGCTGGGCCGGCGGGGCGATCGCGAAGGCGGCGGGGACCGGCGCGGGGACGGCCGCGGACGAGGCCTGCGACCACCGGCTCGGCGAGGCGGCCGGCGGCAGCCCGCGCAATCTCAGGATCCTGCTGGCCGGCGGCTGGGACCCGGTGCTGTGGCCGTTCCAGGCCGGCGGCGACCCCGGCGGGCTGCTGCGGGAGGCGGCCGCGCTGACCTCCGAACTCGACCTGGTGTCCGCGGACGCCGGCGTGGTCCTGCGCGGAGCCGCCATCCTGGGCGACCCGTTCCGGCCCGAGGACGTCACCGAGGTGTGCGGGCTGCCGACCGACCGGGTCCTGGCCGCGCTCGGCGAACTGTCGCGGGCCGACCTGGTGCGGGCGCGCGGCGACGGCGAGTTCGTCTTCCGCGATCCGGTGCTGGGGCACGTCGTCCACGAGCACGCCAGCTTCTCCGAACAGTCGGCGGGCCACCGGCGCGCGCTGGACCTGCTCGTCAAGCGCGACGCCGCCGCGACGGCACTGGCCCGGCACGCGGAGAACCTGCTGGGCACGGCCTCGGAGACCGCCGCGCCGATCCTGGCCCGGGCCGCCGCCGAGGTGGTGGCGCGCGACCCCGCCGCCGCGGCGCACTGGTCGCGGCTGGCGCTCGAGTACATCCCGCACGGTGGCTCCGCGCGGCCGGAACTGGAGATCCTGCTCTGCCGGGCCCTGATAGCCGTGGGCCGGCTGGACGAGGCCCGGACGCTGGTCCACCGGGTGCTGGGGCACGTCGCGGACCTGCCGTGGCAGCTCGCGCTGCGGGCCTACGGCGCCGCCGCGGACGTCGAGCGGCTGCTGTGCCGCTACGCCGAGGCCGAGGCCATCGCCGCCACGGCGCTCAGCCTGCTGCCCGACCCCGGGCCCGGCAAAACGCTGCCGCTCGAGGCCGTCATGATGGTCTACGAGTACGCGCTGGTGCAGACCCTGCGCGGGGACCACGTCCAGGCCCGCGAGATGATCCGCGCGGCGGTGGACACCACCGCCCGGCCCGTGCACCCGACCGAGGTCGCGATCCGCTGTCTGGAGCTGTGTCAGGACTCTTACCTGGGGGACGTGGAGACCGCCGTCCTCGCCATGCGGCAGTGCGCGAACGCCGTGGACGCGCTGGCCGACCCGCAGGCCGGTCAGTCCCCTGAGATGTTCGCCACCCTCGGCATCGCCGAGCTCTACCTGGAACGGTTCGACGACGCCTCCCGGCACCTGAAGCGCGGCCTGAAGGTCGCCAGCGGCGGCACCCAGCTGCACGTGGTGCTGCACCTGCTGCTCGCCCTGGCCTCCGTGGACGTGTTCAGCGGCCGGCTGGAGACCAGCACCGAGTGGGCGGTGCAGGCCGAACGACTCGCCACCGCCATCGGATCGGAGGAAGGCGTCGGACTGGCCAAGGCGGTCCAGGCCTCGGCCATGATCTGGACCCGCGGCCAGCGCGACGTGCGCGAGATCCTGGCGCTCGCCGAGTCCGCCATCGCCGACGTCGAATCACACCGCAGCTGGTGGGCCCTGAGCGCACTCGGTTTGGCGGCCCAGGTGCAGCTGCTCGGCGGCGACCCCGAGGGCGCCCTGCGGACCATGCTGGAGCGTGCCGACGGACAGGACGTGGCAGCGGCGCAGCCCGCTCTGGAACCCTCGCTCAAGGGCGTGATGGCCATGGCCGCACTCCGCTGCGGCGACCTGGCGGCGGCGCGGCGCTGGACCGAGGACGCCGAATCTGCCGCGGCCCGCCTCGCCCTGCCCGGCCAGACCGCGAGCGCCATGCGCGCCCGCGCCGCGCTGCACCTCGCCGACGGCCGCCCGGACCTGGCCGTGGACCTCTTCGAGCGGGCCGCCGACCGTTTCGAGCGGGCCGGCGCCCCGATCCAGCGGGCCTGGACCCAGGCGATGGGGGCCGCGGCCGCCGATGCGACGCAGGGCCATGACGCGGCACTGGTGTGGCTGGACGCCGCCTCGGTTGCGGCGGATGCGCTCGGCGCGCTGTGGGTGCAGGAGGACACGGTACGCGCGCGTG
This sequence comes from Catenulispora sp. MAP12-49, assembly GCF_041262705.1. Taxonomy (NCBI): domain Bacteria; kingdom Bacillati; phylum Actinomycetota; class Actinomycetes; order Catenulisporales; family Catenulisporaceae; genus Catenulispora; species Catenulispora sp. MAP12-49. The sequence goes on from NZ_JBGCCP010000034.1 coordinate 79,146, forward strand.
CGGAGTTGGAGATCGGCCGGGGCGACGGCGACGGGGATGCCGACGGGGACACCGACGGCGGTAGTGGCGTCGGCGGCGACGCGCCGCAGGCCCATGGCGACGGGCCGCTGGGCATGTTGAGCGAGCGGGAACGGGAGATCGCGGCGCTCGCCGCCGAGGGGATGCGGTCGCGGGAGATCGCGCAGCGGCTGTTCCTCAGCCCGCGGACGGTCGAGGCGCATCTGGGGCGGGTGTATCGGCGGCTGGGGGTCTCGTCGCGGGGTGAGTTGCCGCGGATCATCGGAAACCAGGGGGAGAAGGGCAGTAAGGACGGTGCCTGAACGCCGTTCGGCGGCAACGCGGTCAGGCCTGCTCGTCATCCTTGTGCCGCGCGTAATGCCGCGCTGCCCGAGCCCGGTTTCCGCAGGCGGGGCCACAGAATTCCTGGCGCGGGTGAGTCCGCGCGAAGAACTGCACGCAGCCCGGCGCCTGGCACGCGCGTAGCGCCTCACGCTCCGGCCCGCCGAGCAGCGTGATGGCGTGGCGGGCGATGGTCCCGAGCAGGGCCTCCGGGTCGCTTCCCACCGCCTTCCCCTCCTTCTCCGCGACGCGTCCGGCCCCGTCGAGTTCGAGCCAGAACGGGGCGCCGGCCGAGGCGGTGTTGACCATCCGCAGCGCCTCGGCCGGATAGGGCTCGTTCGCGATCGCGGCGTTGATCAGGGCCCGGATCCCGTCGCGCAGTTCTGTGAATCGCGCCTTCTGGGCCTGCGGGATCCCCTCCGGCGCGGCGCTGTGGGACGCCAGCCAGCTCGGCAGGGCGTCGCGGATCTTGCCGCGCGCCATGGAGAGCGTGTTGGCCAGGTCGAGGGCGAGGGTGGGTCCGGCTTCCATATTCTTATGGTACTCGCTAGTTGCATCCGTTAGAAGTCTCTGCCACTCTTCTCACGCATGACGACCATCTCTCCTGTTAGAAGCGCTGGTGGCACCGACAGCCTGTGGCGCAACACCGACTTCCTGAAGTTCTGGTCCGGCGAGACCCTGTCGCTGTTCGGCACCCAGGTCACCAACCTCGCGCTGCCGCTCACCGCGATCCTGTCGTTCCACGCCGGCGCCGGGATGGTCGGCGTGCTGAGGTTCCTGCAACTGGTGCCGTATCTGGTCCTGGCGCTGGTGTTCGGCGCGCTGGTGGACCGGATGCGCCGCAAGCGCGTGATGATGGTGGCCAACGCCGCGCGGATGCTGCTGGTCGGCGCGATACCGGTGCTGTCGGCGACCGGGACGCTGACCTTGCCGTTGCTGCTGACGCTGGCGTGCGCGATCGGGGTGTTCTCGGTGCTGTTCGACGTCAGCTGGATGTCGTTCGTCCCGACGCTGGTGGGCGATCCCGCGCACTACCTGGAGGCGAACCAGAAGACCGGCGTGACCGCCTCCAGCGCGGACGTCGCCGGACCGGGCCTGGCCGGCGCGATCATCGGCGCGCTGACGGCCCCGATCGCCTTGGCCGTCGATGCCGTCTCGTATCTGGTGTCGTTGGCGACGCTGCTGTGGATCCGCACACCCGAGCCCAAGCCGGCCGCCGGGGCCGGGACCGGGACCGGCGACGGGACGGGAGCCGGGGCGCGGCGCGGCATCCCGGGGGAGATCGCCGAGGGCCTGCGGTTCGTCCTCGGGCACCGGCTGTTGCGCTCTCTGGCGCTGATCGGGCCGTTCACGAACTTCTCCATGGTGTCGGTCTGGACGATGTTCCTCGTCTACGCCTCCCGCGACCGCGGCCTGAGCCCGGCGTTGATCGGCGTGGTGTTCTCCGTCTCCTCGATCGGGGGCCTGATCGGCGCCGCGCTTTCTCGCCGGCTGCTGGCCCGCCTGCCGCTCGGGCCGGTCTGGGCGGTGTCGATGTCGGCGCTGTTCGCCGGCCCGCTGCTGATCGCGGTCGCCGGCGGGCCCCGGGCCGTGGTGTTCGGCTGCTTCACCGCGGCCTTCTTCGTGTCCTACCTCGGGCTCGGGATCGCCAACGTGGTCGGCGTCAGCCTCCGCATGAACGCCACGCCGCCGCAGCTGCGCGGGCGCATGACGGCGGCGTTCCGGACGCTGCTGTTCGGCGGCGGCTCGCTGGGCGGCCTGCTCGGCGGCGTGCTGGCCCAGACGCTCGGCGCGCACACCGCGATCACGGCGATCGCGATCGGCTCCGCGGTGATGCTGGTGCCGGTCGCGCTGTCGCCGGTCTCGCGGCTGCGGAGCCTGCCGTAGGCGGTTCAGCCCAGCGGGCCAGCCGGTGCCTTGCGCGGGCGCCCACGCCATCGCCGCCCACACACAACGTCACCCATCCCCGACCCCGCGCCACCAGCGGATCCCGCAAACCATGCGCAAAGCCGTAAAAAGCTCCTAAAAACCACCAGCCGACCGCACCAACACCCCACGCCACCCCACACTGACCCACACCGACCCACACCCCAGTCAGAGCCGTCCTTTTCGACCGTGTCAGAAGAGTCGCCAGTGCCCCTCGGACACGACCTCGACGACCCCGTCGACGACCTTGACGGCCGTGTCGTCGTCGATGGCGTAGGCCGGGTTCGGCAGGTCGGCCGCCCAGCGTTCGGCGTCGGCCATGGTGTTCTCGGGCAGGGCCGGGTGGTCCAGGTGCGGGAAGAGGGAGAAGTCGACGACGCCCAGGGTCTCGTCGCTTCCCGTCGGGGACTTCCAGCCGACGAAGTCGTCTCCGATGCGGGGCGTCATCACCATGCTGCCGGCGCTCAGTCCGACCCATACCTTCTCGGGCAGGGTGGGAAGCAGGTCCGCCAGGCCGGACTCGCGCATCCAGTGGCACAGGTAGAGCGCGTCACCGCCGTTGGCGAGCAGGACGTCGGCCTTTTGCACCCACGGCAGCCAGCGTTCGGCGCCGATGCTGGGCAGGGCGGTGAGCTCAAGGACGCCCATGGACTTCCAGCCGAGCTCGCACATCGGGGTGGTGGCCTGGCCGGTGATGAATCGCCAGGCTCCGGCCGGGCTTCCCATGGGGTGTCCGTAGCCGGCGGTGGGGATGCACAGAGCGTCGGCTTCCTCGATGGGTTTGCCCAGGAGGTCGAGCAGGGCCTGCCGGATGCTGGGGTTCTTCACTCCGGCGGAGGTGAGGAGCAGTTTCACGATGCCTCCAGCGCAGGGGTGATGGTCCCTGCGGACAGGGTGCTGGAGCCCGCTGTGGTGGGCGGGCGGCCGGGACCGGTCCCGGTTGTCGGCAGTGTGGCACGCGGGACTGACAATGATTCGGCTGAATCGCGTTACCGGATCACAGCGCCGGCCCGTCGACGTGCTCGACCTTCCCCAGCGCGTCGACGGTGTAGAGCGCGATTCCGAGCCTGCCGCGCACCTCGGAGGGCACCCGCTGCGCGAACCGGACCACCGTCTTGGCCACGACCAGCACGTACGTGGTGTCCGGCTCGCCCTTCATCCGCCGCAGGAGCTGTCCGTAGCCGATGTCGAGGCTGGCGCCGGAATCGCGGGTGAATCCCTTCGCCTCGGCGACGAGCCGGCGGCCGTCGACGTGCCGGGCCTCGATGTCGGGGAAGTCACCGTGCTTCGGGAGGTCCTTGCGTGTCCAGCCCTGCTCTGCGAGCCAGGTCGAGAAGATCTCGACGACGGTGGCCTCGGAGCCGGGGCCGTTGATGGGGCTCCACAGATCTGAATTCGACACGTGCGCAGGATATGTCGCCGGCTACGCCCCGAGAGCGGCGCGCTGGGCCCGGGTCAGCGACTTCACGACCAGGTCGTAGGAATCCTCGATCATCTCCACGACCATCTGCTCGCTCAGCGAGCCGTCGATCGTCACCGTGTTCCAGTGCCGCTTGTTCAGGTGGTAGCCCGGGATGATCGCCGGGTGTGCGGCCCGGAGGCTCACGGCGAGCTCCGGGTCGCACTTCAGGCTCACCGACAGCGGTTCGTTGTCCAGCCGGGTGATCGCGAAGACCTTCCCGGAGACCTTGAACACCGAGGTCTCGGCGCCGAAGGGGAAGTCCTCGACGGCTCCGTGGAGGGCGAGGCATGCCGACTTCAGCTCGTTCGGAGTCATGGGCCAACAGTATGCGGGCCGTCTGACGCCCCCGCCGCCCGGACGCTCACGCCCTCGGTCACCTGGCCCACGTCGCGAACGTGTACCCCCGCGCCTTCAGGGTCCTGAGTATCCCGCTGAGCGCCGCGACGGTCTGGCTGCGATCCCCGCCGCCGTCGTGCAGCAGCACCACGGACCCCGGCCGCACCTTGCTGAGCACCCGGTTCCGGATCGTGGCCGTGCCGGGCCGCGACCAGTCCCGCGGGTCGACCGTCCACAGCACGAGCTTCTTGCCGAGCGCCGAGGCCTGGGCCCGCACAGCGCCGTTCACCGCCCCGTACGGCGGCCGCAGGCAGCAGGGGCGGTAGCCGGTGTGCGCGAGGATCTGCCGGTCGGTGGCGCTCACCTGGTACTGGATCTGCGCCGCGGTCAGGTTCCGCAGGTCGGGGTGGGACCAACTGTGGTTCTGCACGCTGTTGCCCCGCCGGTACACCTGGGACGTCAGCGACGGATGCGCGGCCACGTTCTGCCCCACCTCGAAGAACGTCGCGTGCACCCCGTACTGCGCCAGGACCTTGAGGACCTGCGGGGTGTAGCGGCTGGGGCCGTCATCGAAGGTGATGTAGACGACCTTCTTGCTCGCCGCGGCGGCCGGCGCCGCCGAAAGAGTGACGCCGAGCACGGCCAGGACGGCCGCGACGGTGAGGGCTCCGGCCCTGTGTAATAGTCCTTTGATCATCTCGGACAAATTCCCCGGGCGGTCGGGGAAATGTTCGATGGGCGGCTATTTCCCCCATTAGGCCCTCAAAGGGATTCAGACGGCGAACCACGGCGAAGACCCCCGGCAGCCAGTCTGCCAGGGGTCCCAGAAGCCCGATCCGACCGCTTATCGGGGCTCCCCGCAACGCGCCGACGCGACGGCGTACCACGAGCCGTCCGGCTCCTGAGTGTTGTACGAGATGGTGATCCCCGACAGGACCGTGTAGTCGCCGATGAGGTTCTGCTTCGCGTTGTTCTCGGCGAGCCCCTGGGTGGCGCCGACCCCGGAATCCGAGCACGGGAAGCTCGTCGTGGCCGTCGCCGCGGAGGCTGCGCCCACGCCCAGGCCGATCACGGACGTGGCCAGGGCGGCCGCCGTGGTCAGACGGATCACGCGTCGTGCGATCATCAAGGTCTCCGATCAGTAAGGGTGCTGGTCAGCCGCATCATCGCACTGGAATTGCCGGAAAGACAGAGCCCTGAGTCAGGGATTCTCTGCGGCCGGGGGTCTTGCGCCCGATCTATTCGACGCCTGACGCCGCGGTGAACTGAGTCACCAGGGAGGCGAACCGGTCGGAGTCCTGGACGAGCATCGCGTGGCCGGGTCGACGCCGCCGTGGTGGCCGTCACGGCCGTGGCTGGCGTGGCTGGCGTGCTCGGAGCGTTGCTCGGAGCGCTGCTCGGGTGCCCGCCTCCGGACGAACAGGCGGCCGCCCCGAGGGCCACCGTGGCGGCCGCCACGGCCAGCCGAGGCCGCGTGCGGGCCAGGGCGCGCAGCGTGCGGCGCGATGCGGCGATGGGCGGGAGCGCGATGTCGGTGAACCACTCAGCCGTTGTCATGCCTAAGAGCATCCGCCGACGTGCCGCGAAATCCTTCAACCCGAGGGTGCAGCGCGGGTGCAAACCGGGTTGAAGTCCACACTGGACGGTGATGTCGGCCTCGGTCCGACAGGTTCGAGCTCTTCGGGGCCTGAAACGCAAAATTCCCAGCTCAGAAGCCTGAGCCGGGAACTGCTACGGGTGCGCCGCCAGGGACTTGAACCCCGAACCCGCGGATTAAGAGTCCGCTGCTCTGCCTATTGAGCTAGCGGCGCTTGATCTTGCTGGTGTCGCGTTGACGGGTGAAACATTAGCAGATCTCCAGGGCCCCTGTTGACCACGTTTTCGCGGTGCCGGGGCCCTCAGGCGGCGGCGCGGAAACACCCCTTCAGGTGGTCGTCGACCATGCCGGTGGCCTGCATGAGGGCGTAGGCGGAGGTGGGGCCGATGAACTTCACGCCGGTCTTCTTCAGGGCCTTGGCCATGGCCTTGGACTCCGGGGTCTCGGTCGGGGTCTCGGTGAAGGACTTGGGGCGGCGGTGGGTGCCGGGGGCGAAGCTCCACAGGTAGGCGTCCAGGCCCTCGGGGAGGTCGCGGACGATGCGGGCGTTGTGGATCGCGGACTCGATCTTGGCGCGGCTGCGGATGATGCCGGGGTCGGTCAGGAGGCGCTCGACGTCGGCCTGGGTGAGGGCGGCCACGGCGTCGATCTGGAAGTCGTGGAAGGCCTTGCGGAACGCCTCGCGTTTGCGCAGGACGGTGATCCAGGCCAGGCCGGCCTGGAAGCCCTCCAGGCTCAGGCGCTCGAACATCGCGTCGTCGCCGTGCAGGGTGCGGCCCCACTCCGTGTCGTGGTACGCCGCGTAGTCGCCGCCCGTGCCGGCCCAGCCGCAGCGGGCAAGGCCATCTTCGCCAGTCACCAGATCTTGCACGTCGTCCATCGTAGGCGGGGGTGCTGACAGGTTCGGCGCTCCCGGTCGTTCACGCCTCCTCGGCGTGCCACTTCACCGCGTGTTCGACCAGGGCCAGCAGGACGGTGACGGTGGAGGTGCGGTCGCGGGCGTCGCAGATCATGACCGGGGTGGAGGCCGGGATGGCCAGGGCCTCGCGCAGGGCGTCCTCGCTGTAGGCGCGGGCGCCGTCGAACTGGTTCACCGCCACCACGTGCGGCATGCGGCGGTGCTCGAAGAAGTCGATGGCGGCGAAGGCGTCGGCCAGGCGGCGCACGTCGGCCAGGACCACCGCGCCGACGGCGCCGCGGGCCAGTTCCTCCCACAGGAACCAGAACCGTTCCTGGCCGGGGGTGCCGAACAGGTACAGGATCAGGTCCTCGGCCAGGGTCAGGCGCCCGAAGTCGAACGCCACCGTGGTCGCGGTCTTGCCGGGCACGCCGACGGTGTCGTCGATGCCGCGTCCCACCGAGGTCATCTCGGCCTCGGTGGTCAGCGGCTCGATCTCGGACACCGTGCCGACCAGCGTGGTCTTGCCCACGCCGAATCCGCCGGCGACCAGGATCTTGGCCGTGTTCTGCACGATCGTCATCGCCGCCGCCCCAGTCCCCCCGAACATAAAGATCTGGAGAATAGTAGTGGACGATGATGTTCGACAGCATATTGGCAGTCGCGCGCGCCGAGTGTAGAACGTTAACAGGGCTCCGGCACACCGCCGAAGAGCCCGGCGGCTTCGCGCAGCGCAAGGAGGGCCCTGATGCCCGTGCCGATCGACTACAGCGAACGCATCCCCAACAACGTGGGTCTGGCCGGCGACCGGCGCCTGCAGCGGGCTCTGGAGGGCTGGCAGCCCCGGTTCCTGGACTGGTGGCGCGACCTCGGCCCGGCCCTGCCCACGAAGGACGTCTATCTGCGCACTGCCACGGCCGTCGGCCGGGACGGCTGGGCCCACTTCGCGCACGTCCCGATGGAGCAGTACCGCTGGGGCATCTTCCTGGCCGAACGCGATCCGGACCGGGTCATCGGCTTCGGCCGGCACAAGGGCGAACCGGCGTGGCAGCAGGTCCCCGGCGAGCATCGCGCCGTCCTGCAACGCCTGATCGTCATCCAGGGCGACACCGAACCGGCCTCGGTCGAGCAGCAGCGCGTCCTCGGCCGGACCGCGCCGAGCCTGTACGACCTGCGCAACCTCTTCCAGGTCAACGTCGAGGAGGGCCGTCACCTGTGGGCGATGGTCTACCTGTTGCACGCCTTCTTCGGGCGCGAGGGCCGCGAGGAGGCGGACCAGCTGCTGCTCAGGCACTCCGGCGACCACGACAGCCCCCGGATACTCGGGGCCTTCAACGAGGCGACCACCGACTGGCTCCAGTTCTTCATGTTCACCTACTTCACTGACCGGGACGGCAAGTACCAGCTCGGCACACTGAAGGAATCGGGGTTCGACCCCTTGGCCCGTACCTGCGAGTTCATGCTCAAGGAAGAGGCGCACCACATGTTCGTCGGGACGACCGGCGTGCAGCGGGTGGTGGAACGGACCGCGCAGCAGATGGCCGCGCACGATACCGAGGACGTGCTCGCGTACGGTGCCATCCCCCTGGCGATCATCCAACGTTATCTGAACTTTCAACTATCGGTGTCGCTGGACCTGTTCGGCTCCGAGCGGTCCACGAACGCCGGCACCTACTTCAGCGCCGGCGTGAAGGGCCGCTGGCAGGAGACCCGCCGCGACGACGACCACGTCCTGATCGGCGCCGAGCGCTCGATGACAGTGGTCGAGGACGGACGGTTGACGGCCCAGCCGGTGCCCTTGCTCAACGCCCTGAACCTGGACCTGCGCGACGAGTACATCGCCGACTGCGCCCGCGGGGTGAAGCGCTGGAACCAGGTGCTCGCCGAAGCAGGGCTCCCACACCGCCTTGCGCTGCCGCACGAGGGATTCCACCGCAAGGTCGGCGCCTACGCGGGGCACCACATCAGCCCGGACGGCGAAGTCCTGGACGCCGCTGCCTGGGAGGCGCGGTCCAAGGACTGGCTGCCGACTCCGGAGGACCGTGCGGCCGTGGCCTCGATGATGCAGCCGGAGTACGAGCCGGGACGCTTCGCCGCCTGGATCACGCCGCCGCGCACCGGCATCAATGAGCAGCCGGTCGAGTTCGACTATGTGCACCTGGCCGAGGAGGGCATCGGATGACTGGCGTGGACTCGACCGGTGTGGGCTTGACCGGCGTGAGCTCGACCGGTGCGGACTCGACCGCTGTGGGCTTGACCAGTGTGGACTTCGACACCGCGCCGGACCGGTACCGGCACTGGACGCTGCAGCTCGACGGCGCGATCGCCACGCTCCGGCTGGCCGTCGCCGAGGACGGCGGACTGGTGCCGGGGTACGCGCTGAAGCTGAACTCCTACGACCTCGGCGTCGACATCGAGCTCTACGACGCCGTGCAACGGCTGCGGTTCGAGCATCCGGAGGTCCGCGCCGTGGTGCTCACCGGCGGCCTGGACAGGATGTTCTGCGCGGGCGCCAACATCAGGATGCTGGCTCAGTCCTCGCACGCGTGGAAGGTGAACTTCTGCAAGTTCACCAACGAGACCCGCTGCGGGATCGAGGACGCGAGCGCGCACTCCGGGCAGACGTGGATCGCCGCGGTGAACGGCCCGGCGGCCGGCGGCGGCTACGAGCTGGCGCTGGCGTGCGAGCACCTCGTGCTGGTCGACGACGGTTCCACGACCGTGTCCCTGCCCGAGGTGGCGCTGCTGGGCGTGCTGCCGGGCACCGGCGGGCTGACCAGGCTGACCGACAAGCGGCATGTGCGCCGCGACCGCGCGGACGTCTTCGCCACCAAGACAGAGGGCTTCCGAGGGGCGACCGCGTTGGAGTGGGGACTGGTCGACACAGTCGCCTCGCCAGTGCGTTTCGCGACCGAAGTCGCACGCGTGGCCGAGGAGGCGGCGCGCCGTTCGCGCCGGGCCGAGGGGATCGAGGCCGGAGCCGAGAAGGGCATCGCGCTGACGCCGTTGGCGCGGGCCGTCGACGGGGACTCGCTGGCCTATCCGTTTCTGACCGTCGAGATCGACAGGGAAGCCCGTCGCGCGGACCTCACCCTTCTCGGGCCGAGCGACGCGCCGCCCGCCGACGTCCACACTCAGGGGGCTGATTACTGGCCGCTGGCCCTGACTCGCGCGCTCGACGACGCGATACTCCGGTTGCGGACGAACGAACCCGAGATCGGGACCTGGGTCCTGCGCACCCGCGGCTCGGTCGAGGCGGTCGCGGCGTACGACGCGCAGCTGACCGCGCTGGCCGACGACTGGTTCGTGAACGAGGTGCGGCACTACTACAAGCGGACGCTGAAGCGGCTCGACATGACCAGCCGAAGCCTGGTGGCGGTGATCGACCCGGGAAGCTGCTTCGCCGGGCTGCTGCTGGAAATGGCGTTGGCCGCGGACCGGCAGTACATGCTGGACGGAGTGTTCGAGGACGTCGATCCGGACGCCGAACCCGCCGTGCTGATGGTGACGGCCGCGAACCTGGCCGCGTGGCCGACCGCGAACGGGTTGAGCCGCCTGGCGATGCGGTTCTGGGGACACGATGGCGGCCTGGAAGCCGCGGCGTATGTGGGGGAGCGGCTGAACGCCGACGCGGCGGTGGAGCTGGGGCTGGTCACCTACGCGCTCGATGATCTGGACTTCGAGGACGAACTGCGCGTGGCGCTGCAAGAACGTGCGGCGCTGTCGCCGGACGCGCTGACCGCGATGGAGGCGAATCTCCGCTTTCCCGGCCCGGAAACCATGGAGACGAAGATCTTCGGCCGGCTCGCGGCGTGGCAGAACTGGGTGTTCGTGCGGCCGAACGCCTCGGGCCCGAACGGTGCGCTCTCGCGGTACGGCTCGGGGGTGGCGGCGGACTTCGATCGCCGGCGGGTGTGACCGCGCGGCGGGATGAAACGCGCGCTTTGATGCGCTTAGGGTCTATTCATGGCTTTTCTCAGCGATGTGGCCCGGCGTGCCAAGCTCCAGTTCTTCCTCGGTCAGCTGCCGAAGGACGCGCGCATCCTCGAAGTCGGCTGTGCCGACGGCTGGTTCGGGGAGTTCGCAGTCCGCCATGGATGGACTGATCTGGTGGGGATCGACATCGTGCGGCCGGCGAAGCCACTGGGGCACGAGTTCGTGCACGGCGACGTCAACCGCTGGCGGGCGCTCGGGCTGCGGCCCGCGTCGTTCGACGCGATCGTGGCGTTCGAGGTCATCGAGCACGGCGACTTCTACGCCGCGATGGCCGACCTGCTCAAGCCCGGCGGCAAGCTGATGGTGACCACCCCGCTGCCGCACATGGACTGGGCGTGCAAGGTGCTGGAACGGCTCGGTGTGAACCAGCGCCGTTCCAGCCCGCACACCCACCTCATCTACCTTCGGGACCTGCCCCCGGTCTTCCGGCTGAAGCACTCGCAGGTCAAGGGAGGTGTGTCGCAGTGGGGAGTCTTCGAGCGGGTGCCGCGTCAGCGGAACCATGTGGCTCTTGTGGAGGACGAGCCGTCACGCGCCGTCTAAGGCGTCCCATTCCCGTTGTGCCGCCTGGCTCCATTCGGCGTGCCGCGCGTGGAAGACCTCGACGGCTTTCGCGCCGGTCCAGTCGGCGGGCAGCAGCTCGCGCGGCAGACGCGGGTCGAGGAAGGGGAAGCGGCGCCATTCGTGGACCAGGCGGCTCTGGGCCCGCAGGGCGGCCGCGTCGGTGTCGGGCGCGAGGGCGCCGAACGTCGTGACGAACGCTTCGTACTCGGCTTCCAGGGTGCTCAGGTCCCAGGCGCGGGCGACCATCGCGGCCTGGCTGCCGACGGCGCCGTGCGCCGCGGTGAACGACATCGCGCCCTGATCCAGGTCCAGGTCGCGCAGGACGTGCCGGGCCTCCTGCTCGCGGGCCGGGTCCGGGTTGATCCAGACGCCGGGGTCGGGGGTGCCGAAGCCGGCCCAGGTGAGGCGGGTGCGCAGGCGGTGGCGCAGATCGCGGCGGGTTTCCGGGACGGTCACCAGGAGCATGAGCCAGCGGCCGTCCCAGGCGGGGGCGGTGCGTCCGAAGGCGAAGATGCGCTCGGCGCCTTCGGTCAGCAGCCGGCGGCCCTCGGGGGTGAGGGTCCAGCGCACGCGGCGGCCGACGCGTTCCGAGGCGATCCAGCCCTCGGCGGAGGTGCGGGCCAGTGCCTGGCGCGCGGCCTTCTCCTCGACGCCGTCCGCGCTGAGCGCTTCCACGATGGTCGAGGTCCACGCCGGACGTTCGTAGGGGAGGACGTATTCGCCGAGGAGGGTCATCAACAGTGATCGGGCACTGAATGTGTTCGTCTCGCGACGCCGGGTGACGCGCGGCGATGCTTCGAACCCCTCCATGACGCACCACGGTACCGGTGCGCGGCGTCGATTTTCTGTGGAGCGCACGTGTTTCCGTCGCCTGGTGATCCAAGGCTGTGGGGCTCGCATGCCTGCGAATGTGGTGGCGACGGCCGGTGTTGGGGACTATCTCCAACCGCTCTTGATCAAACAGCGTCGGCGCGGGCTTCGCTATGTCCGCATTTACTGCGGAATTCGCGGCTGACCAGCCTTGACGCCCGTTACGTCCATCACTTTTCATAGCCCGAACACACGGGTCGCTCATGGCCCGTGGCCGATCGGTGTGGAGGCGGTAGTCGAGTATGACCGAGATCTTGGCGCGGCCTTCGGCTTCCGCATCCTCCGGCACGCCCGACACAGCCGGTACCGCGGCCGGCACCACCGGTACGCCCGGCGCCCCCGGCAAGCCTGCACTCGCCCGCTCGCTGGGTCTGGTCGGCGCGGTCCTGCTCACCCTGTCCTGCCTGACCCCGGCCAGCTCGCTGTTCGTCATCGTGCCGGGCCTGTTCGCCACGCAGGGCACCGGGACGGCGCTCACGCTGGGGATCGCCGGCGTCCTGTGCGTCGGCGTCGCCTTCTGCTACTCCGAGCTGGGCACCCTGATTCCCTCGGCCGGCGGTGAGTACGCCATGGTCGGGTCGCTGCTGGGGCGGGTCTCGGGCTGGCTGACGTTCTTCCTGGCCGGGGTCGCGGCGTTCATCATCCCGCCGATCATCGCCATCGGGACCGGGGAGTACCTGCACGCCGCGATTCCGGCGCTGCCGGTCAGCGGGGCGTACACCGGGGCGTTCGTGATGGCGGCGTCGACCATCATGGGCGTGTTCGACCTGCGCGCCAACGCCTGGATCACCGGGGTGTTCCTGGTCCTGGAAGTGATCGCGGCCGGGGTGGTGGCGGTGCTGGGGTTCTCGCACGCGCATCAGGGGGCCGGCGTCCTGATCCATCCGGTGGTGTCCGACGGGCAGCACACCGGGGCGCTGCCGTTCGCGACCGTCATGGTCGGTCTGGCTGTGGCTTTGTTCGCCCTGCAGGGTTTCGCGACCGCTGTCTACCTCTCGGAGGAGATCCAGGAGCCGCGGCGGAACGTCTCGCGGGCGGTGCTGTGGACGCTCGGGCTCGGTGCGGTCGTGGTCGTCGTGCCGACGGTGGCCATCACTCTGGGGGCCGGCGGCGCCAGTGCGCTGACCGGCGACAACTTCGACCTGATCGGGATGGTCAAGGGCTGGAGCGATTCGGCGGTCGGGGCCTTCGTCGCGCTGTGCATCGCCGCGGCCATCGTCAACGCGGCGATCGTCATGGTGATCCAGAACTCGCGGATCCTGTTCGCCTCGGCGCGGGACAAGGCGTGGCCGGAGCCGGTGAACCGGGCGCTGGGCACGGTGTCGGAGCGTTTCGGGGCGCCGTGGGTCGCCACGCTGGCGGTCGGCGCGCCCGGGACCGCGCTGTGCTTCGCGCCGGTCGCCACGCTCAACGGGATCACCGGGGTCGCGGTGACCGGGCTGTACCTGATCGTCGCGGTCGCGGCGCTGGCCGGGCGGCGCGGGGCGCACAAGGCGAAGAGCGCGTGGCGGATGCCGCTGTGGCCGGCGGTGCCGGTCCTGGTCGTGGCGAGCCTGGTCGGCGTGCTGTTCGAACTCTGGCGCACCCAGCCGTCGGATCTTTACTGGACGCTCGGTGCGACCGCCGTGGCTGCGCTGTACTGGGTGCTGTATCTGCGGCCGCGGGCCGCGACGCGGTGGCTGATCGACGTCGACCCCGGCGCCCCCGACGCTCAGTGATCGAAGTGGGAACTCCCGGAACTGGGAAAACCCATTCCGGGAGATAGCCGGATCGCTACGATGCGTAGCTATGGCGGACGACGATCAGGTGGACGCCGGGGCCGAAGCGCTGGCCGACCGGATGCTCGAACGCACCGAGGAGTTCGCGGCGGGTGTCGCCGCCCGCATCATCGCCCTGGTTCCCGCCTACGCCGAACGGGTGTCGCCCGCCGACCTGCACCGCTCGGTGGTCGAACACTTCCGGGTGATCTTCGACGGCCTCCTGGACCCGGCCCTGGACGGCAACGCCCCGGCCGACCTCGCCGGCCGCGCCCGCGCCGCCGAGGGCGTGCCGATGTCGGCGGTGTTCGAGGCGTACCAGATCTCGCTGGCGTACATCTGGGAGCACCTGGCCGAGGCCGCCGAACGCGACGAGGTCGCCCCCCGGGTCGCCCTGCGCGCCGCCTCGGCCCTGTGGCGCCGCCTGTCGGGCTTCACCGACGTGATGTCCGACAGCTACCGCACGGAACTCGCGGCTCGCATCCGCAGCGAGGAGCAGCGCCGCTCGGCCCTGATCCAGGCCCTGCTGGAGGGGCACCTGTCCGAACCGCAGGTGTGGGAGGCCGCCGACGCGCTGCGGCTGCCGCACCAGGGCCCGTACGTGGTGATCGCCGCCCGCGTGGCCGGCGCCGGCGAACACGGCCTGACCCGCGGCATGGAGGAAGGGCTCCAGCGCCAGAGCATCACCTCGGCCTGGCGCCTGCTGCACGACGTCGAGATCGGCCTGGCCAGCCTGCCGCGCCCCGCGGACCAACTGGACGTCCTCATCGACGCCCTGGCCGCCGACAGCGTCGGCCGCGTCGGCATCAGCCCCCTGTTCGACGACCTCACCGGCACCTCCCAGGCCCTGCGCCTGGCCCGCGTAGCCCTGCGCGGCGCGGCCGGCCCCGGCAAGGTCGTGGTCTTCGGCCGCGACTCCCTGTCGGTGGCGGCGGCCAGCGCCCCCGACGTGATGGCCAGACTGTCCCGAGCAATCCTGTCCGGCCTGGACAACATGCCCGCCGAGGACCGAGCCATCCTCCTGGACACCTTCGGCGCCTGGCTCGACCACGGCGGCTCCGCCGACGAGGCGGCACGAACGCTGTACGTGCACCCGAACACGGTGCGATACCGGCTGAGGCGCCTGGAGGAGCGGACCGGCCGGACGCTGTCGGATCCGCGGCACGTGGCGGAGCTGAGCTTGGCGTTCGAGGTGGATCGGGGGCGGGTGGCTTCGCTGGCGGAGGGGGATGGCGAGGCGAGCGGGAGTTGGGCGGCTGATTGAGCTGGCTTGCGGCGGCTGTTAGGCGGCTGCCGGCGGCGAACTGCCGAGGTCGGCGGCTGGCAACGGCGAACTTTCGAGGTTGGCGGTTGGCGGCGGCGAACTTTCGAGGCTGGCGAACTGCTGCGGCTTGCGGCTTGCGGTCGGCGGCGGCGAATGCGGAGGCTGCGGCGTCAATCCCAGCTCAGCCGCCCCCGCCGCCCCGCACCACAAAAGCCCCCGCGCGCGCCCCCGCCGCAGCCGCCGCCGCGGCCCGCTCGGCGCTCGCCGCGTCCAGCGCGTCGCCGCTGACCAGGAAGCGGTAGTACAGCGGCGCCGAGACCGCGCGGATCACCTCCGCCGCGTCAGTGCCCTGCGGGACCTCGCCGCGCGCGGCCGCCTGCTCGACGCATGGGGCCCACTCCGCGATCCGCGTCGCGTAGAACCGGTGCAGCGCCGTCGCTGTCGCCGGGTCGCCGGCCGCCGCCGTGATCACCGCCTTGAACAGGGCGCTGGAGCGGGGGTCGGTGAGTGTCTTGCGGACCAGTTCCGCGTTGGCTCGCAGGTCGCCGTCCAGGGTGCCGGTCTCGGTGCGGGGCAGGGATTGGTCGGCCATGTCGATGAGCAGGTCCGCGACGAGTGCTGCCGGGGTGCCCCAGCGGCGGTAGACCGTGGTCTTGCCGATGTCGGCGCGGCGGGCGATGTCGGCCAGGTCCAGGGCGTCGAAGCCGTGCTCGATGAGGGCGTCCTCGGCGGCGCGCAGGGCCGCCTCGCGGGTGCGGGCGGTGCGGCCGCCGGGGCGGAGGGTGCCGGGGGGTGGGGCTTGGTCGGTCATCGGGGGTATTTTAACGGCACTGGGGCTCCGTTAGGGTGGCGGTCTTTCTCCGGAGCCGCGGGCTGTCAGGGTCACCGGGACCGTGATCGTCTCCGGGGTGCGGTCCGGTTCGGCCAGGCGGGCCGTCATCAGGTGCAGGGCGGCGTAGGCCATGGCCGAGCTGTCCTGGGAGATCACCGTCACCGGGGGGTCGAGCAGGCCCGCCAGGGGGAAGTCGTCGAAGCCGACCAGGGCCGGGCGGCGGTCGGGCGGGACCTCGGCGGCCAGGTGGGTCAGGACCGCCAGGGTGGTCGTGACGTTGCCGGTGACCAGTGCGGTGGCCGGTGAGTCCCCCGACAGGACGGCGCGCATCGCCGTGCTGATGCGGCTCTGCACGGTCTCGCCGGTGTGGACCAGCCCTGTCACGGCGCGTCCGTCGGCGCTCAGGCAGGCGCGGAAGGCCGCCGCGCGTTCCCGGCCGGTGAAGATGCGTTCGTGGTCGCCGATGTAGGCGATCCGGGTGTGGCCGTGGGCGGTGAGTTGGCGGTAGGCCATGCGGATGCCGGCCGCGTTGGCGGCTAAAACCGCGTCGGTCTCGGGGCCGGCGACGGGCCGGTCCACCGCCACCACCGCCAGGCCCGTGGCCATCTCCGGGGCGAGGTAGGAGTGGTCCGGGCCGATCGGTTCGACGACCACGCCGTCGAAGCCGCGCCGGGCCATCGACAGCACCACCGCGCGCTCGCGCTCGACGTCGTCCGCCGTGGACGCGGCGAAGACGGTCAGGCCGGAGGCGTACGCGCCGCGCTCGAACTCCGCCAGCAGCGGGTTGCGGGCCGACATCTCGCGGGCCGCCACGCCGATGGTGCGGCTCGTGCCCCGGCGCAGTTGCTGCGCCTGCTCGTCGGGGCGGTAGCCGAGGGTGTCGATGGCGGTCTGCACCCGGCGGGCGAACTCCGGGCCGACCGTCGGGTCCTGATTGACCACGCGGGAGACCGTGCTGACCGCGACGCCGGCCTCGCGGGCGACGTCCACCATTGTCGGGCGTCTGGACCGGCGCCCTGAAGCCTTCGTCATGGAATATCCGCTCTACGGGCCGCCGTGACCTGATCGAGACATTCGCAGGGCTTGACGGTGCCCCGGACCACGCGCCTAGATTAACGCGAAAATAACGTTTTCTCAAAGCATGGCGCCACTCCCTCCTCTTCCTCCGCCGCGCGCCCACGCGGTGGAGACTCTGTCGCGAAGGAGTCAGGATGTTGTCCACGGGTATACGTATAGCCTGCGCCGGCGGGGCCGCCGCGCTCGCCCTGACCGCCTGCTCGTCGTCCTCCTCCAGTGGCGGCAGCGGCGGTAAAACGCTCAAGGTCGCCTACGTCAAGTTCGGCAACGAGATCCAGGTCGACGCCCACATGCAGAAGGTGAAGGCGCAGTTCGAGGCCGCGCATCCCGGGATCACGGTCAAGCTGGACCCGATCGCCGCGGCCGAGAACGACTACTACACCAAGATCGACCTGATGATGGGCTCCGGCTCGACCGCGCCCGACGTGGTCTACGAGGACACCTTCCTCATCAACTCCGACATCAAGGCCGGCTACCTGACGCCCCTGGACTCCTACCTGTCGACCTGGAGTGACTGGTCGCAGTTCCCGGACACGGCCAAGTCCGCAGCGCGCGGCAGCGACGGCAAGACCTACGGCGTCCCGATGGGCACCGACACCCGCGCGCTGTACTACAACAAGGCTCTGCTGACCAAGGCCGGGATCACGATGCCGTGGCAGCCCAAGAGCTGGCAGGACGTCCTGGCCGCCGCTAAAGCGGTCAAGGCGAGCTCGCCCGGCGTGGTCCCGCTCAACGTCTACGCCGGCAAGCCCGACGGCGAGGGCAGCACGATGCAGGGCTTCGAGATGCTCCTCTACGGCACCCAGGACACCCTGTACGACAGCTCCACCAAGAAGTGGACCGCTCCGAGCAAGGGCTTCACCGACGCCCTGCAGTTCCTCAAGGACGCCTACGGCAGCGGCCTGACCATCCCGCCGCAGCAGGAGCTCGACCCGAACATCCCCAACGTGGTCGCCGGCCAGATGCTGCCCCAGAGCAAGCTCGCCATCGACCTGGACGGCTCCTGGGTCACCGGCACCTGGGGCGCCTCCGGGGCCAAGCCCTGGGCCGACTGGAACTCCGCGATCGGCGAGGCGGCGATGCCGACGCAGGACGGCTCGGGCAAGGGCACCATCAGCATGTCCGGCGGCTGGACGCTGGCGGTGACCGCGAAGTCCAAGAACAAGGACCTGGGCGCGCAGTTCATCGAACTGGCGCTGAACAAGGACAACTCGGCGTCCTACGACATCGCCGACAGCCAGATCGCGGTGCGCAACGACGTCGCCGCCGACCCGAAGTACCAGAGCACGAACCCGACCACCGCGTTCTTCACCGGCCTGGTCCCGGTCACCCAGTACCGCCCGGCCTACGCCGAGTACCCGAAGGTGTCCGACGCGATCCAGGTGGCGATGGAGGCGGTGATCACCGGCCAGTCCTCGCCGGCCGACGCCATGAAGGCGTACACCGAGACCCTGAAGGGCATCGTCGGCTCCGGCGACGTGGCGGCGGGCACCAGCTGATGGAGCCCCGCGCACAACTCGCCGGCAAAGATCTTGCCGGCGCAGACCTTGCCGGCGCAGATCTCGCGGGCGCGGCGGTGGGGCAGGCTCTGTCCCCCCGCCGCGCCCGCCGGGCCCGCGCGGCCCGGGCGACCCGGCACCTCCCGCTGGCGCCGGCCCTGATCATGCTCTTCCTGTTCTTCCTCGGCCCGGTGCTGTGGAGCATCTACAGCTCGTTCACCAACGCCGCGCTCACCGGCGACGGCGCCCAGAACCCGCAGTGGGTCGGGCTGGACAACTTCCGCCGGCTGTTCTCCGATCCCAACGTCACCAACGGGATCTGGCTCACCGTGGTCTTCGTGCTGGGCTCGGCGGTGATCGGCCAGAACCTGCTGGGCCTGGCGATCGCGCTCCTGATGCGCGGCCGCGGACGCTGGGTGCGCGGGGTGGTCGGCGGGATCGTGGTGTCGGCGTGGGTGCTGCCGGAGGTCGTCAGCGCGATCATCTGGTACGCGTTCCTGGGCCAGAACGGGACCTTGAACCAGCTGATGAAGGCCGTCGGGATGAGCGGGCAGGACTGGCTCTACAGCAGTCCGATGCTCGCCGTCATCATCGCCAACGTCTGGCGCGGCACCGCGTTCTCGATGCTGGTGTACAACGCGGCGCTGGACGACGTCCCGACCGATCTGCAGGAGGCGGCCGAGCTGGACGGCGCGACCGGCTGGCGCAAGCTGTGGTCGGTGATCCTGCCGCTGATCCGGTCCTCCATCATGACCAACCTGATGCTGATCACCCTGCAGACGCTGTCGGTGTTCACGCTGATCTACGTCATGACCGCCGGCGGCCCCGGCTTCGCCAGCTCGACGCTGCCGGTGCTGATGTACCAGCAGGCCTTCAAGTTCTCCGAGGTCGGCTACGGCACCGCGATCTCGTTGCTGCTGCTGGTGATCGGCGCCGTGTTCTCGTTCGTGTACGTGCGCGTGCTGAAACCGGAGGCGTGAGATGGGGGTGGACACACCGCGCAGGCGCGCGGCCGGAGCGGTCTGCACCGGCATCCTGATACTCATCGCGGCGGCGTTCCTGGCGCCGCTGGTATGGCTGGTGCTGTCGTGTTTCGACGCCTCGGCGCAGACCTCCACACAGTTCCCGGACCATCCGAGCCTGGACAACTTCAAGGCCGTGATGAACACGGACCTGGCGTGGCGGCCGCTGTGGAACGGGCTGCTGCTGTGCGGCGGCTCGGCGCTGATCACCGTGGTGATCGCGACCCTGGCGGCGTACCCGCTGTCCCGGTACCAGACGCGTTTTCGCAAGCCGTTCCTGTACTCGGTGCTGTTCGCGACCGGCCTGCCGATCACCGCGATCATGGTCCCGGTCTACGGGCTGTTCGTGCGGCTCCAGCTGATCGACTCGATGCCGGCCACCGCGGTCTTCCTGGCGACCACCTCGCTGCCGTTCGCGATCTGGCTGATCAAGGGCTTCATCGACAACGTCCCGATCAGCCTGGAGGAGGCCTCGTGGGTGGACGGCGCGACCCCGATGGTGGCGCTGCGGCACATCGTGGTGCCGCTGATCGCGCCGGGCATGTCGGTGGTGCTGATCTTCACCTTCATCCAGGCCTGGGGCAACTTCTTCGTGCCCTTCATCCTGCTCCAGAGCCCTGAGAAGCTGCCCGCGTCGGTGACCGTGTTCACCTTCTTCGGGCAGTACGGGGCGGTGGCCTACGGCCAGCTGGCGGCGTACTCGGTGCTGTACTCGATGCCGGTCGTGGTGCTCTACCTGATCGTCTCGCGGGCGATGGGAGGCGCCTTCCGGTTCGCCGGCGCGGCGAAGGGGTGACGGATCCGCCCTTCGCCGTCACCGACGGCTAGGATCGGCACCTCAACGAGTTGTCGCCGTGCCCCGGCCTCGTCGGCCCGGGTCCTTCAGGGGAGTGAGCAGTACGGACCTCCCGGTCCCCGGACCCGACGAAGCCGGAGGCGAGCCAGACCCCGCCGCCGCGCCCTCGCGTGCCCGCCTGGCCGGCTACGGCTGGCTGCCGTGGGCCGGCGGCGCGGCGGTGGCGGCCGCGCAGGTGCTGATGGTCGTCCTCGGCTCCGGGTCGTGGCGCGCCGTCGGAGTGGCGGGGCTGGTTTTCGTGACGCTGGTGGGGATCGGGTTCGCGCTGTTCGGCAGCGAAGGCGAAGAGGACAAGCAGTAGCCCGCCCTCAGCCGGTGCGCTCCCGGATCACCTGCTCGACCGCCACGGACGCCGCGACGGCCGCCGCCCCGGTCAGCACCGCGCTCTCCCCGAGCGCGGAGACCTCCAGCCGCGGCGGATACGGCAGCCGCTCCTGCAGACGCAGCGCGACGCGCTCCAATAAGAGATCGCCGTTCAGCCCGATCCCGCCGCCTAGGATGACCAGCTCCACATCCGCGACGGCCGCGAGCACCCCTATGTAGGCGCTGATGCGGCGCGCCACCTCCTCGACGACCTCGGTGGCCCGCGCGTGGCCGGCCCGGGCGCGGTCGAAGATCAGCTCGGTCGTCAGCGGCGCGCCGGCGTCCGCGAGCTCGGCGGCGTGCGGCTTCGCGAACTCGACGATCGACGCGGCGCAGGGATCGTTCGCGGCGAACGCCTCGGTGTCGAAGGCGCTGTCCAGTTCGCCGGCCGCGCCGGAGTGGCCGCGGTGCAGGTGGCCGTGCAGGACCAGACCCGCGCCGACCCCGGTGCCCACCGACAGGAAGGCGAAGCTCTCGGCGGCGGCGCCGGTGCCGTGGGTGTTCTCGCCGAGCGCCGCGAGGTCGATGTCGTTCTCGACGGTGAAGGGGAAGCCCAGCGCCGCCTCCAGCTCCGTGGCGATCGCGAATCCGTTGAGGGCCGGGATGTTCAGCGCCTGCCAGACCCGGCCGGTGTGCCGGTCCACGACGCCCGGCACCCCGGCCACCGCGTGCCGGACCGTCGCCGGGTCCACGCCGGCCGCCTCGACCAGCTCGGCGGCCAGCCGCGCCGCCGCCGCGACCATGCGCGGGGCGTCCAGGCCGTGCACGTCCACGTCCCGGCGTGCCGCGATCACCGCGCCGGGCCCGGCCAGCACGCCGCGCAGCCGGTGCGCGCCGAGGTCCAGGGCCAGCGCGTGCACGCCGTCGGGCTTGGGGCCGAAGAACACCGCGCCGTGCGAGGGGTCGCGCGCGGAGTCGGGGGACTGCGTGACCAGACCGGTGGCCAGAAGTTCCTCCAGCAGCACCGACACCGTCGGCTTCGAGATGCCGGTGAGCCGGGCGATCTCGGCGCGGGAGATCGGGTGGCCGCCCTCGATCACCGACCAGACGGTCCGGATGTTCATCTCCCGGAGCGTGGCCGCGGTGACACCGGAGGTCGGGCGCACAGCGCGGATGCTCATGGACGCGGGGATGGTCATGAACGCAGAGTACGGCGAATGCCCGACGGGCGTTCGCGACGGCGGAGGCCAGGTGGGCATTGGCACGGTGTGAGGATGCGCGCGCTGTGCGTGAGAGCTCTGTGAGAAGCCCTGGCCCCCGCGCCGAACAGGGGCTTCGCTGGAATACGTGGCGACAAGCGTCCCGATCCTGCCCAGCGCCGACCTCGAACGGACCCGCGCGTTCTACTGCTTCCTGGGCTTCACCGTCGTGGACGCCGCCGACGAATACCTTCGCCTGCGCTACGACGACGCGGAGGTCCACTTCTACCCGGCCCCCGACACCGACCCGGCCGAGAACCCCTCCGGGTGGTACCTGCGGGTCCAGGAGCCCGAGGAGCTCCGGGAGAAGTGGTCCCACGACGGGGTGGAGTGCCCGGAGGTGCCGGTCCCGGCCGTGTACGGCCCGACCGTCTTCGCCGTCGCCGACCCGGACGGCGCGCTGCTGCGCGTGGGCCCGGCCGACCGGCTCTGAGGCGACCGGCGCTGAGGCAAGCGCTTCAGCCCTGCGGATACCCGCCGCCCGGCTTCCAGAACTCGATCGCGTCGTTCAGGAAAAGGTGCACATAGCCGCACCGCGCGCAGACCAGCCCGGTCGCGGACTGGTTGGACCAGCCCAGGTTCATGAACTCCGCACCGGTGGTGTTCAGCTTCACTTCCCGGTCGAAGAACTGCTCGGACTGGCAGACCAGGCACCGGAACGGGATCCGGTTGATCGTGACCAATATCGCCGCGTTGCGTCCCATGGTTCCCCCGCTTCACGCCAGAAGCACATGATCGCGCGTGATACCGCGCTCGCAATATGCTGCACACGATATCCCCGGGCACGTCGGCCCGGGGCGCGGCGGCGCGGCGAGGAGCCAGGGAGGACCGATGCCGGACTTCGGACGCCAGTGGCGCGGGCTGGCCGCGGCGCTGGTCGTGCCCCCGCTCCTGACGGCCGTCCTGACGACCTTCAACGAGCGCCTCAACCTGAGCAGCCAGGTCCTCATCTACCTGGTCGCGCTCGTGGCGATCGCGCGGGTCTGCGGGATGGTGCCGGCGCTGGTCGCCGCGATCTGGGCGGCGATGCTGCTCGACTACTACTTCATCTCGCCGATCCACACCTTCCGCATCGCGGTGGCCAACGACGTGATCGCGTTCCTGGCCTTCCTCATCGTCGCGGTGACGGTGGCCTCGGTGGTCGAGTACTCCGGCAAACAGTTCCGCCGCGCCACCCGCGCCGCCGCCGAGGCCGCGCAGCTGGAGGCGGCCGACCGGATGCGCACCGCGCTGCTCAACGCGGTCTCGCACGACCTGCGGGCCCCGCTGGCGGCGGCCCTGGCCTCCGTGGACACGCTGCGCGATCCGCGCTTCGAGCTGTCCGAGGACGAGCGCGGCGAGCTGCTCGGCGCCGCGCACACCTCGCTGGGCAGGCTCTCGCGGCTGGTGGAGGACCTGCTGGACATGTCGCGGTTGCAGTCCGGGGCGCTGAAGCCGCGGCTGGAGGCGGTCTCGGTCGACGAGGTGATCCCGCGCGCGCTGGACGACGTCCCGGCCGCGGCCGGCCGTGTCACCTACGCCGCGAGCCCCGGCGGCGTACCGCCGGCCCTGGCCGACGGCGCGCTGCTGGAGCGCGTGGTGGCCAACCTGGTCGGCAACGCCGCCAAGCACACCTCCTCGCGCATCGAGCTGACGGCGAGCGGGGTGCACGCCGGGTTCGGCACGGCCGTCCCCCGGAAGACAGGCGACACGGACGCCACGGACGCCACGGACGCCACGGACGGCTCGAGCCGCGAGCCCGGCGACAAGGTGGAGATTCGCGTGATCGACCACGGCCCCGGCATCCCGGCCACCGACCACGAACGCGTCTTCCGCCCCTTCCAACGGCTCGGCGACCACGACAACACCGCCGGCGTCGGCCTCGGCCTGGCCCTGGCCCGCGGCCTGGTCGAGGCGATGGGCGGGGAACTGCGCCCCGAGGCCACCCCCGGCGGCGGACTGACCATGGTGGTGGCGGTGCCGGCCCGCGCGGCGGCCGGCCCGGCGAAGGAGGCTGTCCGGTGAAGCGCCTGCTGGTCGTGGACGACGAGGCCCAGCTGCTGCTGGCCGTGCGCATCAACCTGTCGGCGCGCGGCTACGACGTGGCGGTCGCCGCCGACGGCACCGCGGGCCTGGCCGCCGCCGCCCGCCGCCCCCCGGATCTGGTGGTCCTGGACCTGGGCCTGCCGGACATGGACGGCGTCCGGGTCATCAACGGCCTGCGGGGCTGGACCACGGTGCCGATCCTGGTGCTCTCCGGCCGCACCGAGTCCTGGGACAAGGTGGAGGCGCTGGACGCCGGCGCCGACGACTTCGTCACCAAGCCCTTCGACATGGACGAGCTGGCCGCGCGGGTGCGGTCCCTGCTGCGGCGCTCGGAGCCGGAGAACACGACCGGGCCGGTGATCCAAGTCGGGCACCACCTGGTGGACCTCGCGGCGCGCACGGTGAAGCGCGCCCCCGGAGCGCCCGAGGACGTGCCGGAGGCGGTGCGCCTGACGCGCACCGAGTGGGCGGTCCTGGAAGTCCTGCTGCGCCATTCCGGCCGCCTGGTCTCCAGCAAGCAGCTGCTGGCCCATGTGTGGGGGACCGAGCACGAACCCGAGGGCAGCTACCTGCGGTTCTACCTCGCGCGGCTGCGGCAGAAGCTGGAACCGGAGCCCTCAAGCCCGCGGCAGCTGCTGACCGAGCCGGGGATGGGCTATCGCTTCCAACCGTTGGAAACTCGTTAGGGGATCGTGGTCGCCGCGCATGTGCGGTGTGAGCAGCACGTGAGAAATAATCAGCCTGACGCTAGTGATTTCCGGGTGCACCGGCCGTAGGCTCGCGATCGTGCCAAGTGCTCTGGGGATCGCAAAACGGGTCATGGTCGGCAGGCCGATGCATAGCGAACTGCTCGGCGAGACGCTGCTGCCAAAGAAGATCGCTCTGCCGGTGTTCGCCTCCGACGCTCTGTCGTCGGTCGCCTACGCCACCGAGGAGATCCTTCTGGTGCTCTCCGCCGGGGGACTGGCGTTGCTGCACTTCACGTGGTGGATCGCGGCGGCCGTCGGGCTGCTGATGCTCGTCGTGGTCGCCTCCTACCGGCAGAACGTGCACGCCTACCCGTCAGGAGGCGGCGACTACGAGGTCGCCACGACCAACCTGGGCCCGAAGGTCGGGCTCACGGTCGCCAGCGCCCTGATGGTCGACTACATCCTCACCGTCGCGGTGTCGGTGTCCTCCGGCGTGGCCAACCTGGCCTCGGCCTTCCCGGCGCTCAACTCGCACGTGGTGCTGATCGCGGTGGTCGTGATCGCCGTGATCACGCTGCTGAACCTGCGCGGCGTCCGGGAGTCGGGCACGGCGTTCGCCATCCCCACGTACTGCTTCGTCGCCGCGGTCGGCATCATGATCGTGACCGGGCTGGTCCGCGTGGTCTTCGGCCACGGCCTGCACGCCGAGAGCGAGCACTACACGATCACCAACGCCGGGCACTACAACGGCGTCCTGCTGGTCTTCCTGCTGCTGCGCGCCTTCGCCTCCGGCTGCACCGCGCTGACCGGCGTCGAGGCGATCAGCAACGGCGTCCCGGCGTTCAAGCCGCCGAAAAGCAAGAACGCCGCGACGACCCTGGCGCTGCTCGGCGGCATCGCGGTCGCGATGTTCGCCGGCGTCACCGCGCTGGCGCTGGCCGGCCACGTGCACGCCGCGGACGCGGCGAACCTGTCGGGCCTGCCGGCCGGTCAGCAGCCGCGCACGGTCATCGCGCAGGTCGCGCGGTCGGTGTTCGGCGGCTCCTCGCCGTTCTTCTTCATCCTGCAGTTCGTGACGGCCCTGATCCTGGTGCTGGCCGCGAACACGGCCTTCAACGGCTTCCCGGTCCTGGGCTCGATCCTGGCCAAGGACGGCTACCTGCCGCGCCAGCTGCACACCCGCGGCGACCGGCTCGCCTTCTCCAACGGCATCCTGCTGCTGGCCGGCTTCGCCACGCTGCTGGTGGTGGCGTTCAACGCCTCGCCGACCCGGCTGATCCAGCTGTACATCGTCGGCGTGTTCGTGTCCTTCGTCTGTTCGCAGACCGGCATGATCCGGCACTGGAACCGGCTGCTGCGGGACACCGCAGACCCGGTGGAGCGCCGCCGGATGATGCAGTCGCGCGTCATCAACGCCGTCGGCGCCGGCGTGACCGCCGCGGTGCTGGTGATCGTCCTGGTGACGAAGTTCGCCAAGGGCGCCTGGATCGTGGTCCTGGCGATGCCGATCATCTGGCTGATCATGCGTGCCATCAACCGGCACTACGCCGCGGTGGCCCAGGAGCTGACGCCCTCGGACGACGCGGTCTTCAGCCTGCCGGCCAACAACCACGCCATCGTCCTGGTCTCCAAGCTCCACCTGCCGACCCTGCGCGCGATCGGCTACGCCAGCGCCACCCGCCCCAGCAGCCTGGAGGCGGTCACGGTGAACCTGGACGACGCCGAGGTCGAGGCCCTCAAGGCGGAGTGGGAACGCCGCTCGATCCCGGTCCCGCTGACCGTGATCGCCTCGCCCTACCGGGAGATCACCCGCCCGATCATCGAGTACGTCAAGCGGGTCCGCACCGAGAACCCCGACGACGTGGTCACCGTCTACATCCCGCAGTACGTGCTCGGCCACTGGTGGGAGCAGGTACTGCACAACCAATCCGCGCTGCGCCTGAAGAGCCGGCTGCTGTTCCAGCGCCGCGTCGTGGTCGCGGCGGTGCCGTACCAGCTCCAGTCGGCGACGGCCCGCATCGAGGCGGCGAAGGCACAGAGCGCGTACCAGGGGAGCGCCATGACCAAGCCCAAGCCGCCGCGCCAGCGGACCCGCCTGCAGAACCTGACCCTGGAGAACGAGGAACTGGAGGCCGCCGAACTGTCGCAGGAGGTGAGCCCCTGCGGCGCCACGGCCATCGCCGACTGCCCGGACCGCGAACCGGTGGTCCTGGCCGGGACGCTGCGCACGGTGCGCCTGCGGCCGCGCGCCGGCGTGCCGGTCCTGGAGGCCGACCTGTGGGACGGCACCGGCTCGGTGACCGTCAGCTGGCTGGGCCGGCGGCAGATACCGGGCATCGCGCCGGGGCGGCGCATCATGGTGCGCGGCCGGATCACGACGACCGGCGGGCAGCGCGCGGTGTACAACCCGATCTACGAGCTGCGGCCGGGGCCGGCGGACTGATCGGGGCGCAGGCGGGCGCCGGCTGACCGGTCCGGTTGGCCGGATTGTCCGGCCGGTGTTCCCACCTGCCCTCACCAGCGCCGTGTTTGCCGTGCCCGTGCGCGGTTATCCGGCACCACGTGTGGACTGATACAGAACCCTGCGAACGTCTCGCGTCCGGCGGACCAGCCCGGCTCGATGCAGGATCTGCAAGTGGTAGGACACGGTTGACGGGCTCAGCCGGAGTCGGCCCGCCACCTCGCCGGTCGTCGCCGGGTCCGCCACGGCGGCCAGGATCCGGGCGCGGGTCCGGCCGATGAGCTCGGCCGGGCGCGGCGGCGTGGGTGGTGCGCCCAGCGGCCGGTGCGCCACCGGGTACATGAACATCGCCGGGCGGCGCTGCGGGTACGGCCACGGCCCCGGCCGCCCGGGGTCGTAGCCGGGGATCGCGCAGCGCGGGACCGGGTCGATCACGTTCCACCCGCGGGTGATGAACACGCTCGGCAGGAACGTGATGGCCTGCTCCGGGACGTCCACGTCGAAGCGGCCGCGGACGCGCACCGCGCCCTCGCGCCAGTCCATCCGCGGGTCGAGGGACTCGATGGCCGCGGCGAAACCGTGCCTGCCGACGGTCTGCAGGCGTTCGCTCACGTCCGCCTCCAGGCGGGCCCTGATGCGCGGCCAGCGCGGCGCCAGCGCGTCGATCCAGACCTGTTCCAGCTCGGTGGCCAGCCGCTGGGCCGTCTCCTGCTCGTCGGCCTCGGTGAGCAGGCGCGGCAGTGTGCGGCCCACGGTGTTGGCGGGATTGCCGTGCGCGGCGACGGCCAGCTCGCCCGCGACGCGCCACGCAGGGGTGGTGGCGACCGCGTGGAGTTCCTCGATGGCCTGACTCTCGAAGCGGGCCAGCATCGGCGTCAGGAAGTCGGGGATGTAGTGGCCGGCATTGTCGTCGACTCGGACCAGCGCCGAGAGCAGGTCCAGGCGGCGGGTGGCGAACGTCTGCCGCAGCGGCGCGCGCAGGGCCGGCGCGAGCGTGCCGGTCGTCGCGGCTATCAGCATGTTGACCGTCTCCGCGACCGGGGACAAGGCGAACCGCGAGCGGGCCAGGCCGTCGGAGCCCAGCTGGATCCTGATCATCTTCGAACCCGTTCGAATTCGTGGACTCGGCCGGTGCCGCCCCCGTTCCCTGGAGGACGAGACGGCGCGTACGGGAGGTTGCGATGGGGCGGAAGCGCGGGGTCGCCGGCTGGGCGGCGGTGGCGTTGGCTGTGGCGGCCTGCGGGTCGGCGGCACAGGCACAGGCACAGGCCCAGGCACAGGTGCAGGCACAGGCGCCGCCGGGCGGCACGATGTCGGGAACGCTGAACGGCGTGCCGTACGTCGTCGACGTCCCGGCCGGGTGGAACGGAACCGTCCTGCTGTGGAACCACCCCTACGACCCGAGCGTGACCGCGCCACAGGACGCCGACGCCGGCAACCCCGAGGTGAAGACCTGGCTGCTGGCCCACGGCTACGCGCTGGCCGGCATCCAGTACCCGAACGTGGCCTTCCCCACGCCCGGCGCGATCGGCGACGACCTGGCGCTGCTCTCCTGGTTCCGCACCCACGTCGGACGCCCGAGCACCACGCTGACCTGGGGCATGTCGCTCGGCGGCCAGCTGACGGCGGGGCTGGCCGAGCGTGCGGCCCCGGCCTTCGACGGCGCGCTGCCGATGTGCGGGGAGACAGCGGGTCCGGGTCCTGATTTCAACGCCCTGCTCGATGCCGCGTACACGCTGAATACCTTGGTATGGCCCGCGAATCCGGTGCAGATAACGCACATTTCCTCTCCGGCGGCCAACCAGGCGACGGCCTTGGCGCAGCTGTCGGCCGCATGGCAGTCCGCGGACCCGCGAACCCAGGCCCGGCTGGCGCTGGCGGCGTCCCTGGCCGACATCCCCGGCTGGGCCGACTCGCTGGCGCCGGAGCCCACGGCGCTGGGCGACCGGATCGACGCGGCGGTCGCGTATCTGTACTACGAGGTGCCCGAATTCCTGTGGGGGACCGGACGTTCGGACACCGAGGCGTTGCTCGGCGGGAACCCCTCCTGGAACATCGGCGTCGACTACCGCGCGGAGTTGGCGGATTCGGCGTCGCACGACCTGGTGGAACAGGCCTACGCGCGCGCCGGAGGATCGGCGGCCCTGGACGCCGACCTCGCCGCCTTGGACTCCGGACGGCGGGTCGCGCCCGACGTCGGCGCCGCGGCCAGGCTGGCGGTACAGGGGAGCATCACCGGGCTGGTGGGGATCCCGGTGCTGACCCTGCACGACACCGGCGACGGCATCGCGCCGGTCGGGAACGAGCGCAGCTATGCCGACGCGGTCGCGCGGGCCGGGCGTTCGCCGCTGCTGCGGCAGGAGTTCGTGGCGCGTGCGAACCACTGCTTCTTCACCGGATCGGAGGAGATCACGGCGTTGCGGACGCTGACCGCGCGGGTGCGGACCGGAGCGTGGCCGACGACGTCGGCGGCGGCGCTGAACGCCTCCGCGAGTACGTTCGGGCCGGAGTACCAGCAGATGGCGAGCTACTTCTCGCCGGGCCCGGCGACGGTGACGCCGGCGTTCGTCGACACGCGGCCGCTGCCGTTCGTCCGCGCTGTTCCGTAGTCAATGTGTTGAAATGGGACGTCGAGGCGGCTTTGCCTGGTGTGCGGGGGCACACGGCACGGTCCGCCCGGTTCCGGGGCGGCGTGGCGCCCTTCAAGGGCGGCGGTGCGGTCGGTGCGGTTGCGGATGGTGGACCCGACGCCGCGCCGGTCGCGCTGCCGTGGCTGGTCACGTCCGCTGGTGTGGTGTAACTGACCTTGAGCTGGGCTCTAGCGCGTTGGGAGCCATCGCAGGACGTTCGTAGGGAAGTGTTCGAAGTTT
>NZ_JBGCCP010000035.1:0-106993 GCF_041262705.1 Catenulispora sp. MAP12-49
ACTGTCGCAGTAGAGCCGACCACCTACCCACACCACCGCCGCCCCGCGAAACCAGCACCACCCCCGACCCGCGCCACCAGCGGATCCCGTAAACCATGCGCGAGGCCGTCAAGAAACGCCTGCGCCTGTCAGCCCACAAACAAACCGCAACCAGCCACACCCACCCACCTACACCCACCTACACCCACCCACACCCACCCCCACACAAGTCAGGCGCGCCGGAAGAAGTCCGCCGGATCCCTACCCGACCCGCACACCGTCCAGGAACAGCGCCACCATCTGCGTCCCGAGCTCCCGGCGCGTCAGCGGTCCCTCGGCCCGGAACCACCGGTGGATCTGCACGACGCTGCTCAGGAACGTGTTCGTGATGACGCTGGCCCCCACGTCCGCGCGGAACACCCCGGTCTTCTGGCCCTCCTCGACCAGGTCCTGGAACAGGTGCTGGTACCGGCGCCGTTCGGCGCGCACCGCCGCCGCGTGCTCGCCGGCCACCAGGTGCATCGAGCGGGCCCACACGGTCAGCGCCTCGGCGTGGTCGTCCATGTGCGCGAACAGGTCGGTGACCGCTTGGTGCAGCCGGACGTCGGCCGGGTCCTCACCTGCGGCTATGGTCTCCAGGCGCGTGGTCTGTTCAGCGAGCAGTTCGCGGTAGATGCTGGTGAGCAGCTCCTCCTTGGAGCTGAACCAGTGGTACAGCGCGCCCTTGGTGACCTGCGCGGCCTCGACGATCTGGCGCGTGGTGGTGGCCTCGTATCCGGCTCGGGCGAACAAGTCCGTGGCCGCGGCGACGATCCGGTCCCTGGCTTCGCCGCGGGGCACCCTCGTCCGATCCTGCTCCGCCATGTCACTCCTCGTCAGGGCTCTGATCCGACCCATTGACACCGGGGATTTCAAGACGATACTAAGCGCCAAACATACCGGGCGGTCGGTCTGTGACCGGGAAGTGGGAACATCGATGAGCTTCAACCTCGCGACGATCCTCCGCGAGTCGCGGTACGCCTCTCCGGGCAAGCCGCTGTGCCACAGCCAGGACCGGACGCTCAGCTACGAGCAGGTCGACGAGGCCTCGGGCCGGGTGGCCGCCGCGCTGCTCGCCCTGGGCCTGGAACGCGGAGACCGGGTCGCGGTGCAGCTGCCGAACCTGCCGGAGTTCCTGCTGTGCTACTTCGGGATCCTCAAGGCCGGGCTGATCATGGTCCCGCTGAACCCGCTGCTGAAGGGCCGCGAGATCGCCTACCACCTGGCGGACTCCGGCTCGAAGATGCTGGTGGCCTTCAGTCTGCTGGCCGCCGAGGCGGTCGCGGGTGCCGAGGAAGCCGGCGGGACCGAGGTCTACGTCGTGACCCTGCCCGGCTACGACCAGATCCCGGAAGGGACCAAGCCCTTCACCGATCTGCTGGCCGCCGAGGACACCGGCGACATCGTCCCGACCAACGCCGACGACACCGCCGTGGTCCTGTACACCAGCGGCACCACCGGCAAGCCCAAGGGCGCCGAGCTGACCCACTTCCAGCTCTACATGAACTGCTCGGTCTCCGGGGACCTGTTCGGCATCCAGCCCGACGACGCGATCCTGGCGGTCCTGCCGCTGTTCCACGTCTTCGGGCTCTCCAGCGTCCTGAACGTCGTGGTCCGCTTCGCCGGCACGATGGCGCTGGTGCCGCGCTTCGAGATCGAGCCGGTCCTGGACGCGATGGAGAAGCACCGCTGCACCATCTTCTCCGGCGTCCCGACGATGTTCTTCGCGCTCCTGCACGCCGACACCGCCGGCCGTGACCTGAGCGCGCTGCGCGTCGGCTGCTCCGGCGGCGCCGCGATCCCCGGCGAGGTGATCCGGGCCTTCGAGGAGAAGTTCTCCGGCGTGGTGATCCTGGAGGGCTACGGCCTGTCGGAGTCGGCGAGCACGACGACCTTCAACATCAACGCCGAGCAGCGCAAGGTCGGCTCCATCGGCAAGCCGGTGTGGGGCGTGCAGACGCGGGTGGTCGACGACCAGGACCGGACGCTGCCGCCGGGACCGGAGAACGTCGGCGAGATCGTCATCCGCGGCCACAACATGATGAAGGGCTACTGGAACAACCCCGAGGCCACCGCCGAGGTGTTCCGCGACGGCTGGTTCCACACCGGCGACCTCGGCTACGCCGACGAGGACGGCTACTTCTACGTCGTGGACCGCAAGAAGGACCTGGTGATCCGCGGCGGGTTCAACGTCTACCCGCGGGAGGTCGAGGAGGTCCTGTACACCCATCCGGCGATCGCCGAGGCCGCGGTGATCGGGCGCGCCGACGAGCGGCTGGGGGAGGAGGTGGTGGCGTACGTGGCGCTCAAGGCCGGGGCGCAGGCCGAGGAGCAGGAGGTCATCGCGTTCTGCCGAGAACGCATGGCGCCGTACAAGTACCCGCGTGAAGTGAAGTTTCTCAGTGCCCTGCCAGTGGGGCCGACCGGCAAGATCCTCAAGAAGGAGTTGCGGACGTGAGTTCTTCGAGCATCGCAGTGGGCGCCTCCCCGGGCGTCCTGACCCGCTTCTGGCGCCGAGATCTGGCCGCCTATCCGGAGTCCGCACGCCGCTACGCCTATCTGGCGATAGTCGTGCTGACCACGATCGTGCTGTACTACCTGCTCTACATCCAGTATGCGGTGGCCACGTCGATCATCACCCACTACCACATGACGTTCACGTACTTCGTCTGGATGTCGGTGATCGGCAACGCCGTCGGCGCCGGCTCCTCGCTGCTGGCGGGCCTGGCCGACCGCTGGGGCCGGGCCAACCTGGTGGTCTACGGGCTGCTGCTGGCCGGGGTCCTGGTGATGATCCTGCCCAGCACCTCCAGCAAGGGCGCGTTCCTGGCGCTGTTCGCCGTGCTGTTCTTCGTCGAGGGCATCATCCTGGTCGCCACCCCGGCGCTGATCCGCGACTTCTCCCCGCAGCTGGGGCGGGCCACGGCGATGGGGTTCTGGGCGATCGGCCCGGTGGTCGGCTCCCTGGTGGTGACCACGGTGACCAGCCACACCCTGGACAGCTCGACCTGGCAGGACGAACTGCACTACTCCGGTATCAGCTCCCTGATCGTCTTCGTCATCGCGCTGTTCGCGCTGCGCGAGCTCTCGCCGCGGCTGCGCGACCAGATCATGGTCAGCATGCGCGACCGGGCGCTGGTCGAGGCGCGGGCCCGGGGCATCGACCCGGAGCAGGAACTGGCCGGGCACTGGCGGCAGATGCTGCGCCCGGGCATCGCGGGGCCCGCTTTCGCGGTCAGCGTGTACCTGCTGCTGTACTACGCGCTGGTCGGCAACCTGGTCATCTACTTCTCCGCGGTCTACGGCTACAGCGAGCAGCGCGCCAACGCCGTGGCGAACTGGTACTGGGCCGCCAACGCGGTGTCCCTGGTGGTGGCCGGGCTGATCTCGGACCGGCTGAAGGTTCGCAAACCCCTGATGATGGTGGGCTGCGTCGGCACCATCGCCACCACCGCGGTCTTCGCCACGCTGGCCACCCACGCGCACACCGGTTACTACACCTTCGCCGTGGTGTTCCTGATCGGCGGGGCGCTGGCCGGCGTGACCTACGCGCCGTGGATGGCCGCGTTCACCGAGACCGTCGAGGAGCGCAACCCGGCGGCCACCGCGACGGGCCTGGCGGTGTGGGGCTGGATCCTGCGCATCGTGGTCGCGGTGTCCGCGGCGTTCGTCCCGGTGGTGGTGACCTCGGTGACCCCGGTCGTGGACCACGGCGCCGAGGTGGCCGCCGCGCAGGCCAAGGCCGGACCGGCACTGGCGATCATGGCCCAGCACCCGGCGGTGTTCGCCGAGCTGTCCAAGTACCCGTCGGCGAATCCGGCCGCGATCCCGCCGGCCGTGCTGGCCCAGGCGGTGGCGCAGGTCGGCATGGCCGATCTGCAGACGGTCCAGCAGGCGCAGCCGGAGCTCGCGATCCTTCAGGCGCACGGCACCGAGGTCGCCAAGGCGGTCAAGGACGGCCCGCACCAGTGGCAGACCTGGTGGTGGGTGGCCCTGGCCGGGCAGATCGTATTCCTGCCCTTCGCCGCGACCATGCGCGGCCGGTGGAGTCCGCGCAAGGCCCGCGAGGACGCCGAGGCGCACGAGCAGGCGGTCGCCCGGGAGTTGGCCAAGCTGCAGGAGGCTGCGGCGCAGTAGGCGCAGTAGGCGCAGTAGGCCCAGTAGGCGCGATGCACGCGCGCACATGAACGACCCGCCGTCGCAAGGTTCTGCGACGGCGGGTCGAGTGCTTGCCGGAGATCGGAATCAGACTGCGAAATCAGACGCCGAACAGCCAGAACCACTGGCTCTGGTCCCCGGTGTTGCACGGCGCCATGGTGAGCCATCCCTTGGCACCGGTGCCGGCCAGGCAGGTCCCGGTCTTCTTGTTCTTCAGCACCCCGTAGTTGGTGTTCCCCGGGATGCTGGTCAGCGTCCACTGCTGGAAGTCGACCGTCAGGTGCGCCTGCAGGCCCGCGACCCCGTTCCAGTCGTCGGAGATGTCGACGTCGGTGTTGGTGGGGTCGTTGTTCTGGTCCACCTGCAGGACCTTCGTACCGGCGCTCTCCGGCTTGTCGTTGGACTGGATGACGATGCTGCCGTCGGCGTACTGCCAGATCGTCCAGGTCTGGGAAGGGTTGTGGTTGGTGGGCCAGATGTCCACCTTCTGACCGTCGTTGAACTGGTCCATGTTCAGGTCGACGGAGGCGTTGGCGGCGTAGTTGAGGATGTTCGTCGTCTTGGTCTGCGTGGGCTTCGGCGGGGGAGCGGCCTTGGACGTCGACGCCGGCGGCGGGGGAGCGGCCTTGGACGTGGAGGCCGGCGGCGGCGCGGCGCTGGACGTCGACGGCGGCGGCGCCTGGCTCGTCGTCGGCTTCGGCGGAGGGCTGCTGGAGGCCGGCGGCGGCGTCGGCTGCATGACGATCACCTGCGGTGCGGTGTTCGCGGCCGGCTGCGGCGAGCCCTGGGCGCTGGTGGCGAACGAGGGGTGGATGCCGAACCACAGCGCCAGGATGGCCACGGCCGCGACGGACAGGAACATCAGCAGTCGCTGAAGCCAGCGCGGCAGCAGTGCCGACTGCATATACGTGCCCTGCAAGCTGACCGGCTGTCCGAGCCCTGAAGGCGTCACCGTCACGTTGTACTGATGCCTGGCCTTCACGCCGAACCACAGAAGGCGCCCGGGCCTGATGGTGAATTTGCTGAATTGGGCGCGTCCGGGTTGCAGGCGCAGGGCCGGGGTGCGGATGTCGACTTGGAGGTTGGAGTTGGTGGTGGTGGTGGCGACGGCGGCGCTGGTGGCGACGTTGCTGTAGTTGTCGACGGCGAGTTTGACGCGGCCGCGGTGCCAGCCTCGGGTTTGCGCCGGCAAGAGCTCCGCGCGCAGGTCGGCGAATTCCGCGACGCGCAGGAGGCCTTCGATGGCGTGGATGTTCTCGCGGTCTTCGCGGGGGGTGACCTTGACCGCGTAGGGCTGGGGTCCGGCTTGGGCTTCGGCGCTGCGCGGTGGGGTGAAGGTCAGTTGTGCGGTGCCGGTGGTGCCGGGGTACAGGCGCAGGGTCTGGGGTTCGATGGCGGCCCATTGTCCGGGGTCGCCGGTGGCCTGCAGGTGGTATTCCTCGACGATGTCGCCGGTGTTGCGCACGGTGACGGCCACCGTGGTCTCGGCGCCCGGTTCGACATCCGCCGTCACCGGATTCAGGTCAACCCACACGAATCGCTGCTCCCTGCAAAGCAAAGCCCTTGCGCCCGCACGAATGGTTGCGAGCGCCTTGTCCGAACACCTTAAGGGCCGGTCAGGGGCGGTGGCGGCCGCTGACGGGATTCCCGGACGCAGGGGCCTGCCGCCGCCGCCCGTACGGGCAGCGGGCAGTGCCCTCGCGTCCGTCCCTGTGGACCTACCGGCACTGGCGCCGCATCGGTCAGTGTGGCGGCTGAACTTTTTTGCCCGAGTACGGGTTCCGGCGGGTTCCGGCCCGAGTACGGTTTTCGAGGAGACATCGACCATGCCGACATATCTGTCGCCGGGCGTCTACGTGGAAGAGGTCGCCAGCGGCTCGCGGCCGATCGAGGGCGTGGGCACGTCGGTCGCGGCCTTTGTCGGCCTCGCGCCGCGGGGCGCCCTGAACGCGCCGACGCTGGTCACCAACTGGACCCAGTACGTCGCCGAGTTCGGTGAGTTCACCGAGGGCTACTACCTGGCGCACGCCGTGTACGGGTTCTTCAACAACGGCGGGACCGTCGCCTACGTCGTGCGCGTCGGCGGCACCGAGGGCGGCCTGGCCGGCCCCGGCGGCGGCACCAACGGCAAGGCGGTCAGCGCCGGGCACCGCGGCGTGGTCACGGGCTCGGAGCGCGCGGCCCTGACCGCCGGCGAGCCGGTCGCCCTGGGCGGCTTCAAGGTCGGCGCCGCCCCCGGTGCCACCGGCCGGGTCTCCGTGGAGGTCACCGACGTCCCGGCCGGCGAGGGCGAGAAGTCCGGCGAGGCGGCGGACCGCTTCCGGCTGGTCGTCTCGGTCGACGACAAGGTCGCCGAGACCTTCGACGTCTCGGCCAACAAGAAGGCCGGCCGCTCGTACGTCACCACCCAGGTGCGCGAGCGCTCGAAGTTCATCATCGTTGAGGAAGCCGGCAGCGGCACGCTGGCCCGTCCGGACAACCAGACCGTGCAGGTGCCCACCGGGGCCCCGGCCGGCGGCGGCTCGGCCGCGGTCGAGCCCGCCGAACCGGTGTCCACCGGTTCCTACATCGGCGACTCCGCCGACCGCACCGGCTTCGGCGGCCTGGAGGCGATCGACGAGATCACCATGGTCGCCGTCCCGGACCTGATGTCCGCCTACCAGCAGGGCTCCATCTCCGAGGAGGAGGTGAAGGCGGTCCAGATCGCGCTGATCGGGCACTGCGAGCTGATGGGCGACCGGGTCGCGATCATCGACCCGCTGCCGAACCTCAACGCCCAGCAGATCCGCGCCTGGCGCCAGACCGGAGCCGGCTACGACTCGCACTACGCGGCCATGTACTACCCCTGGATCCGGGTCTTCGACCCGGCGGCCGGCAAGTCGATCGCGGTCCCGCCCAGCGGCCACATGGCCGGCGTCTGGGCCCGCAACGACGCCGAGCGCGGCGTCCACAAGGCCCCGGCCAACGAGGTCGTGCGCGGCGCGGTGGACCTGGAGCTGCAGATCACCAAGGGCGAGCAGGACCTGCTCAACCCGATCGGCGTGAACTGCATCCGCGCCTTCCCCGGCCGCGGCATCCGGGTCTGGGGCGCGCGCACCCTGTCCTCGGACCCGGCGTGGCGCTACCTGAACGTGCGCCGCTACTTCAACTACCTGGAGGAGTCGATCCTCACCGGGACCCAGTGGGTGGTGTTCGAGCCGAACGACCAGGCGCTGTGGGCCCGGGTGCGCCGCAACATCTCGGCGTTCCTGACCAACGAGTGGCGCGGCGGCGCGCTGTTCGGCGCCCGCGCCGACGACTCCTTCTTCGTCAAGTGCGACGAGGAGACCAACCCGCCGGAGTCGGTGGACGTCGGCCGCGTGATCTGCGAGATCGGCATCGCCCCGGTCAAGCCCGCGGAGTTCGTGGTGTTCCGGCTGGCGCAGATCTCCGGCGGCGGCAGCGAACTGGAGGAATAGCCCAAGCCCCGCGCGTCCCGGCCGCCCTTTCTCGCATGCGGCCGGGACGCGCGGCCTCCTCGTGACCTCATCTGACCTCTCATCCACCGCAGCAGCGCACTGAAGGATCGGAACACCATGGCTTTCATGAACGGCGACTCCGCCGCCGCGCACAACTTCGCCCTCCAGATCGACGGCGTCCAGGTCGAGTACCTGGCCGAGGTCGGCCCGCTCCAGCTGGAGCAGGACGTGATCTCGCACGTGCAGAACAACCAGCAGGGCACCCCCAAGATCAGCATGATGCCCGGCATCTCCAAGGGCGGCACCGTCTCGGTGACCCGCGGCCAGACCCAGAGCTCGTCCTTCACCGACTGGATCAACGAGTCGCTGGCCGGGAACATGGGCTCGGCGCGCAAGAACGCGACGATCATCTACATGGACTACCAGAACAACCCGATCAAGCGGTACGACCTGCGCAACGCCTGGTGCTGCAAGGTCGAGACGGCCGGCACCAAGGCCGGCGAGGCCCAGGTGCTCAACGAGCAGGTCACCATCACCTTCGAAGAGATGAAGATCGGCTGATGAAGCGCTCCCTCCCGGGGGCCGCGGCGGCGGCCCCGGCGACGCCGGACGCGGCCGGCGCGGCGCCCGGGGCGGCGGCCGGCGCGGCGACGCTGGTCGCGCCGGGCGTGGCGGCCGCGGCAATCGCCCCGGCGCACGCCCCGGCCCCGGCGCCGGTGCCGACCAGGGCCGACACCCTCCGCACCGAATTCGAGTTCGAACTCCCGCGCGGCTACGTCGACGAGACCGGCGTCCTGCACCGCCGCGGCGCGATGCGCCTGTCCACGGCCCGCGACGAACTCGTGCCGCTGCGCGACGTCCGCGTCCGCGAGAACCCGGCGTACCTCTCGGTGGTCCTGCTCGGCCGCGTGATCACCCGCCTGGGCACCCTGCCGATGGTCCACGACGGCATCGTGGAGAACATGTTCGCCTCGGATCTGGCCTTCCTGCAGGACTTCTACGAGCAGATCAACGCCGAGGGCCACACCCTGGCCTCGGTGACCTGCCCGAACTGCGCGGAGGACTTCGAGATCGACCTCGGCGGGAGCCGCCTGGGGGAATCGTGACGTACGCGGCCGACCAGCTCCGCGACGAGGTCGCGTACGTCGCCTACCACTTCCACTGGGGCCTGGACCAGATCCTCGACCTGGAGCACGGCGACCGGCGCGGCTTCGTGACCGGCATCGCCGGCCTGAACGCACGCGCCGCGGAGGGGTGAGCTGAGCGGATGGGGATTTTTTCGCGGCGAGGGCGGGACGAGGCGGGAGCTGGGCCTGAGTCCGGGGCCGGTGGTGCGGGCTCGGGCGGCTCGGACTACTTGGGTGAGGCGGCGTCCGGTCCGGTGCTTGGCATGAGCTCTGCTGATGCGGGCTCGGCTGGTTCAGCTGGAGCCGGCTCATCGGGCGGCGTTCCGGCGCGGCGGCGTGAGTGGGCTGCGGTGCCGCGGATGCGTGGCGTCAGCAGCTCGAGTGCGGGCGGGGTGTCGTCGTCGGACTTCGGCGCGCGCCTCGCGACGTGGCAGAACCCTTCGTTCCACCACGAGCCGCGCCGCCAGGTCCGCACCGAGGCACCGGCAGGCCGCCTGGTCGCGCGAGCGATCTCCCGGACCGGCACGCCCTCCCCGCTCGCGCTCCCGGCGCTGAACCTGCCGCTCACGACGCCGGTTCAGCGGAGTGCCGAGGCGGCTGAGCCGACGGTCGCCGCCGAGGCTCCGCAACCGCCGGTCGTGCGCCAGTCGACGATTCGCACGCCGAAGCCCGCGGCGCGTCCCAACCCGGCGCGTACCGCTCGGCCGCGCTTGACGGAGGCTGCGGTAGCGCCTCGGGTGCGGCCGGTGGCGCCGGTTCAGCGGGCGGCTTCGGCTTCGGCAGTGGTTCAGCGCTCGCAGTCGGGGACACCGACGAGCACGGCATCGGCGGCGGCCGCGTCATCGGGATCGGCGGCGGCTTCACCATCCGCATCCGCATCCGCATCCGCATCTGCTTCGGCTTCGGCTTCGGCTTCGGAGACTCAGGCGTCTGGTAGCGGGCGTGCGGGCTTGGGCGAGCCGATGGTGCGACAGTCGGAATCGGGGTCGGCACCTAGCTCTACTTCTGGCTCCGCGAGCGTTCAGCGCTCAACGGCAGCGACTTCCGGCGAAGCGTTCAACCTGCCGAGGGTTCAGCGTTCTGTTCCGTCCACGCCGCAGGCCATGCCCATCCGCGCGGTCCAGCGTCGTGGCGCGGTACCGGCGGCCAACCCTGCGCGTGAGGTGCCTGCCGCACCGCAATCGCCGACGACCGCGCCTACTCCGGCTGCGGTTTCTCCAGCCACACCGCCTGCGCCAGCCACCGTGCAGCGCAAGCCCGCGTCCAGCACACGATCGACCCGCCAGACCGCACCCGTTCGGCTGAACACGCCGCGATCCCCGGCCCCGAAGCCCCCGACCTCGACCAGGCCCCTGCTCGGCGGCCGGGAGGTGACGCGCACGATCGTCGGCGATGTGGCAGAAGCCTCTGCACAGCGCACAAGCCGACCCGAGCCGGTGCGACCTGTCTTCAACAGCGTGGCGACGCCTGCGGGACCATCGGTCCAGCGCTCAGCGCCAACCCCACCGAGCAACGTTCCGACACAGCACACGCCGCCCGCCGTCCGCAGCTCGATGCCCGCCTCGACGCACCGTCCGGCCGCCACACCCGACACCGGCAACATCGCACCTGCCGCGCCGATGCAGCGCTCAGCTACCGCGCCCGCCGCCGTCCCGATCCGACGCGCGGCAAACGCCGATCCGATCCAGCGCGCCGCGATCTCGTCAGCCGCCGCGCTGCCCACCAATAGGCTGCCCACCAATAGTCCGAGCCGACCGACGACCGCCGATCCGCTCCAGTCCTCGGCGTCGGCGGCTGGCACGATTCAGCGTTCGGCGACCTCTGACTCCGGCTCGAGTCAGCCGACGGCCGCCTCGATCCAGCGCTCAGTAACCTCTGATTCTGGCTCGGGTCAGTCGACAACCGGCGCCTCGATTCAGCACTCGGCGACCTCATCGGCGGCGGGCCCGATTCAGCGCTCGGTGACTTCCGGCACCGGCTCGAGTGAGTCGACAACCGGCGGGCCGATCCAGCGTGCAGCGGCTTCTGACTCCGGCTCGAGTCAGCCAGCGACCGGCGCACCGATCCAGCGCTCAGCGACCTCGCCGGCGGCGGGCCCGATTCAGCGCTCGGCGACTTCCGACACCGGCTCGAGCCAGCAGACAAGTGGCGCATCGATCCAGCGTTCAGCAATTTCGCCGGCGGCCACCCCGATTCAGCGCTCGGCGGCTTCTGACTCCGGCTCGAGCCGGCAGACGAGTGGCGCACCGATCCAGCGTTCAGCGATTGCGCCGCCGGTCGGCCCGATCCAGCGCTCAGCGACTTCCGGTACCGGCTCGGGCCAGTCGACGACCGCCACACCAGTTCAGCGCGCCGCGACCTCGCCGACCGCCGCTGGGATCCAAGGTGCCGCGACTTCGCCTGTGGTCGCCCCGATGCAGCACTCTGCGACCATGCCGCCTGGCACCGATTCGGCGACCTCGTCGAGCGCCACCTCCAGCCGAGGTGTTGCTGCCACGCCGATCCAGCGCTCCGCGAGCATGCCCCCAGGCACCGATCCGGCGGCCTCGTCAACCGCCGCCCAGCGCCAAGGCACCGCAGCCTTCCCCGCCGCCGCCCCGGTCCAGCGCTCCGCGACCATGCCCACCGGCGGCGATCCAGCGACCGCATCTACCTACAACCCGAGCCAAGGCACCGCTGCCTCGCCGACCACCACCCCGATCCAGCGCTCGGCCACCGCCCCGCGCGCCGCCACCCCGATCCGGCGCGCC
The DNA here is from genome assembly GCF_041262705.1 of Catenulispora sp. MAP12-49. NCBI lineage: Bacteria > Bacillati > Actinomycetota > Actinomycetes > Catenulisporales > Catenulisporaceae > Catenulispora > Catenulispora sp. MAP12-49. Next base: position 11,512 of record NZ_JBGCCP010000035.1, read on the forward strand.
ACAACCGCCTCGCCGACCGCCTCGCCGACTACCTCGCCGACCGCCGCGCTCGCCCTCATCCAGCGCTCGGCGCCCCTCTCGCCCATCACCGCCCCCGTCCAGCGCTCGGCGATCGCCGCCGAGGCTCAGACCCCCACCCACCCCCGTGCCCAACGCGCCGTCCCCATCCACCGCCCCGCCCCCGCGTCCAGCGCGCCGCTGCCCCTGCCGATGGCGTTCCGTGCGCCGGCCGCGCCGCCGCTGATGCCGCCGATCCAGCGCGCCGGCGGGGTCTCCTCTTTCGTCGCCGACGCCGCTCGTGCGCAGGCTCGGGATTCGCGCCAGCGCTTCAACGACACCGTCGATGACCAGGTCGGGAGTTTCACCGACAAGATCGCCGACCTCCGTGACGCCGCCGCGCTCGTGCGCGATCCGTCGCAGTTCAAGGACGTGGTGAAGCAGCGGGGCCTGGATCTGTTCGCCGAGCACAATCCCATCGCCGGGACGCTGCTCGGCTACCGGCGTAGCGAGCCGGAGTACGGGTCCGGCGGTGGGCGCGGCGGCTCCAGTCGGGGCCGTGGCCGGGGTGAGCATCAGGAGATGGAGATGCTCGCCGAGAAGTTGGTCGCGCCCTTGGCCCGGCTGTTGCGGACCGAGTTGCGCATGGACCGGGAACGGATGGGGCGTTTGCGCGATTCAGGACGCTGAGCCTGCCCGTTCCGTGCCGCCGTGCCGCCCTGCCGCCCCCGGACCGATCATCCGCACCACGAAGAGGACTGACGAACGACATGAGTACTTCCACCCTGGATCCCGGGTCCAGCCTGTTCTTCAAGCTGACGATCGACGGGCAGGACCTCGGCCTGTTCAACCAGTGCGAGGGCCTGTCCGCCGAGGTGGAGGTCTACCAGCACAAGGAGGGCGGCAACAACGGCTACACCACCTTCCTGCCCGGCCGGGTCAGCCATGGCAACATCACGCTCACCCGGCCGCTGACGCCGGACAGCAACAAGATCGCGGCGTGGATCTCCTCGATCGCGACCGGGATCCAGCGGCCGACGGCGCAGATCGCGGCGTTGCGGGCGGACGGGTCGCAGGTCGTGCAGTGGGGCCTGTTGGACGTGCTGCCGGTCAGCTGGAGCGGGCCGACGCTGGATCCGGCCAGCAACACCGTGGCCACCGAGCGGCTGGTCATCGCCCACCACGGCTTCACCGCGTCGGGAGCGTGATCGGCTATGTCCTCGCAGCCCGGAGTCAGCCTGGTCAAGGCCTCGCTCACGATCAAGGAACCGCCCATCGGGCCCGCGCTGGAGCCCGGGGGGACGATGCGGGAGATCAACTTCCAGTTCAACCCCGAGACGCTGACGCTGGCCAAGAGCGCCAACTGGAGCAACACCCCGCTCCCGTTCTTCAAGTACGTCAGCATCCCCAGCTTCGGCGGCGCCGATCCCTACACCCTGACCTTCCAGCTCTTCCTGGACTCCTCGATGACCCCGGCCGGGACCAAGGTGCAGGACGACGTCGAGGCCCTGCTCAAGTGCTGTGAGGTGACCGACCAGTCGATCGCCGCCTTCCAGCCCTCCACCCCGTGGGTCTTCTTCCAGTGGGGCAGCTTCTCCACGGTCAGCTTCAACGCCTACGTGCAGAACATCTCCGCCAACTACACGTACTTCGACCCCTCCGGCGTCCCGCTGCGCGCCACCTGCGACCTGACGATCACCCAGATCCCCGGTCTCACCCTGGGCCAGAACCCCACCTCCGGCGCGCTGTCCGCGCACCGCTCGCACCGGGTCCGCGCCGGCGACACGCTGCAGTCCATGGCCTGGTCGGAGTACGGTGACGCCACCGCCTGGCGCACCATCGCCGAGGCCAACGAGATCGACGACCCGATGCGCCTGAGTCCCGGCGCCGAGCTGCTCATCCCCGCCCCCGACCAGGTCCGGAGGTGACCTTGTGACGTTCGGCTCCTTCTCCTCGGTCCCCAAGGTCCAGATCGGCGGCGCGCTGTCCCCGCTGCTGAAGGCCTCCCTGCACTCCTGCTGGGTCGAGGCCAGCCTCAACGTGCCCTCCACGTTCCACGTCGTGTTCAAGGACAAGACGCGCCTGCTGACGTCCACCAACGCGCAGCTGGAGATCGGCCTGCCGATCACCATCTTCGCCGTGGCCGGGCTGATCGGCGAGGACCAGCCGCTGATCACCGGGAACATCACCGGGATCGAGGCGGACTACTCCGGCGGTGAGTTCTACACCGTCATCCGCGGCATGGACCACGCCTTCAAGCTCCTGCGCAAGCGGCGCGTGAAGACGTACCCGAACTTGTCCGCCTCCGACATCGTGCGCATCGTGGCCGCCGAGCACGGGGTGGCGACCGGCAAGATCGAGTCCACGCCGCCCCCGGCGGCCGATTCCCAGACCTCCCAGCCCAACATCGACGACTGGTCCTTCATCCAGGGCCTGGCCGAGCGCACCGGCAAGGTCGTGTACTTCGACAACATGGGCCTGCTGCACTTCCGCACTCCGACCAAGGCCGTGCCGCTGACCGGCGTCAGCGCCGACAAGAGTCCGTACGTGCTCGAGTTCGGTGCCAACACCCTGCGCTGCCGTTCCGGGTTCACCGCCGCCGACCAGGTCACCGAGGTGACCTCGCGGGGCTGGAACATGGTGGCCAAGCAGACCCTGATCGGGCGCGCCCCGAGCGTGGAGAACCCCGAGGTGGAGGCCGGCCTGAGCCCGTCGGGGGTGGCGGCGCGGTTCGGCGGCGGCTCCCTGGTGGAGACGGGCACCCCGTACGTCAGCGACACCGAGGCCAACACCGCCGCCACATCCCTGGCCGCCGACGTGACCTCCTCCTTCGCCGAGCTCGAAGTCGCCGTCCGCGGCACGCCGCAGCTGCTGCCGGACAAGTCGGTCACCCTGAGCAAGGCCGGCAAGCCCTTCGACGGCGCCTACACGATCACCGGCGTCAAGCACGTGTTCGAGCACGGCACCTACGAGACCTGGGTGTCGATGACCGGCCGCCAGTTCCGCTCCCTTTACGGCCTGGCCTCCGGCGGCACCGGGGGCACCGGGCACCGGATGAGCGGCGTGGTCAGCGCGATCGTCACCGACATCCACGACCCGCTGCGCATGGGCCGGGTCAAGCTGCGCTACCCCTGGCTGGACGACAAGTACACCAGCGACTGGGCCCGCACCGTGCAGCACGGCGGCGTCAGCGCGCTCGGCGGCCTGGAGCACGCCGCCGGCGCCGACCACATCCCGGCCGGCGCCCCGGGCTCCGGCGGCTTCATCGGCTACGCCGTCAACGACGAGGTCCTGGTCACCTTCGACCGCGGCGACTTCGACCAGCCCTACGTCATCGGCGGCCTGTACAACGGCGTGAACAAGCCGACCAAGCTCACCGTCGACAACCTGGTCTCCAAAGACGGCATCCCGAACGTGCTGGCCGTGTCCTCCCGGCGCGGCCACCGGCTGGAGCTGCTCGACGACGAGTACTCCATGAACGCCGGGGTCAAGCTTCTGACCAACGACGGGGAGCAGAGCGTCCATCTGGACAAGATGGAGAACGAGATCGCGGTCAAGAACGCCACCGGCCCGATCACCATCGAGAGCAAGACCCCGGTCGGCGGCGTCACGATCCGCGCCGGCAGCACCAGCATCACCATGACGCCGGAAGGCGCGGTGAGCATCAACGGTGCCACCGCCGTCAGCCTCACCTCCGACGTCGCGATGACGCTGAAGGCCACCGAGATGACCCTGGACGCGCCGCTGATCAACGTGGTCGGCGCGGAGCTGAACTACACCGGCGCCTCGTTCTCGGTGGAGGCCGCCGAGATCACGCTGACCGGCAACGTCGCCATCGTCGGCGAGGGCACGATCGACACGCAGCAGATCGTGGTGATCTGAGATGAGGGCTCTGATGCCGCAGGACCGGTCCGGGAAGGGCCTGACCGGCCATGGGTGAGCGTTTCGTCGGCTCCGGCTGGGGCTTCCCGATGCGCGTGGACGCCGGCGGCCGCATCGGCCTGGTCTCCCACGACCAGGAGATCGAGGAGGCCATGCGCCTGGTGCTGGCCACCGCGCCCGGGGAGCGGCCGATGCGCCCGGAGTTCGGCTGCGCCGTGCACGACCTGGTGTTCGCCCCGGTCAACGACAAGACCGTGGGCCGCATCCAGCACGAGGTGCGCACCAGCCTGGACCGCTGGGAGCCGCGCATCGTGGTCACCGGCGTCGAGGTCAGCGTGGACCCCGACCGCCCCACCGTCCTGTACATCGACGTGCACTACCAGCTGCGCGGCACCAACAACCCGCGGTCCCTGGTCTTCCCCTTCTACGTCATCCCCGACCACGAAGGGCCGCAAGACCCGGCCGCTACGAATACGGAAGCAGCCTGACATGGCTTTGCCCTCGCCGAACCTCGACGACCGCCGGTTCCAGCAGTTCGTGGACGACGCCAAGCGCTACGTCCAGCAGCGCTGCCCGGAATGGACCGACCACAACGTCTCCGACCCCGGCGTGACGCTCATCGAGGCCGTGGCCTACATGGCCGACCAGCTGGTCTACCGGCTGAACCGGGTCCCGGACAAGAACTACCTGGCGTTCCTGGACCTGTTGGGCATCAACCGGTTCCCGCCGGCGCCGGCGCGCGCCGACGTGACCTTCCGCCTGTCCGCGCCGCAGCCGAACACGGTGCTGGTGCCGGCCGGCTCGCAGATCGCGACCCTGCGGACCGAGTCGGAGGAGGCGCTGGTCTTCAGCTCCGCCGAGCAGCTGCGGATCGTGCCGTGCGAGCTGACCGCGGTGGTGGTGCAGAACAACGGCGCGAGCCCGACCGACCGCACCGTGGACGTCCTCGACGGCAAGGACGTGCCCGCCTTCTCCGCGGCCCCGCAGCCCGGCGACGCGCTGTACTTCGGCCTGTCCTCGCCGGTGCCCTCGTGCCTGGCGGTGCTGCGGCTGAGCAGCCAGGTCGACGGTGTCGGCGTGGACCCGCGCCAGCCGCCGCTGGTGTGGGAGGCGTGGTCCGCGGACGGCTGGATGGCCTGCGAGGTCGACTCCGACGACACCGGCGGTCTGAACCGGCCCGGGGACGTGTCCCTGCACGTGCCGTCCCGGCACATCGTCTCGCGGCTGGCCGGCGTCGAGGCGGCGTGGCTGCGCTGCCGGGTGCTGGAGCCGCGCGCGGCGCAGCCGTTCTACGCCGTCAGCCCGAGCCTGCGCGGCGCCTCGGCCCGGACGATGGGCGGCACGGTGCGGGCCCTGCACTCCGATGCCGTCCGGGACGAGGACCTGGGGGAGTCCTCCGGGGTCGCGGGCCAGCGCTTCCGGGTGTCCCGCAGACCGGTCGCGGTCGACGACCCGATGCTCCAACTGGACACCTCTGACGGCGAGGGCTGGCAGCGCTGGGAGCTGGTCGACACCTTCGCCGGCTCCGGCCCCGACGACCGGCACTTCCAGCTGGACCCGGTGACCGGGGAGATCACCTTCGGCCCGGCGCTGCGCCAGCCGGACGGCAGCGTGCGGCAGTACGGCGCGGTCCCGCTCAAGGGCGTGCGGATCCGGGCCACCGCCTACCGGATCGGCGGCGGCCGGGCCGGCAACGTCGCGCGCGGGGCTCTCAGTGTGCTGCGAACCTCGATCCCCTACGTCTCCCGCGTGGAGAACCGCGAGGCCGCGCGCGGCGGCGTGGACGGCGAATCGGTGGCCGAGGCCAAGGTGCGCGCGCCGATCTCGCTGCGGGCCCAGGACCGCGCGGTGACGGTCCGGGACTACGAGGAGCTGACCCGCCGCGCCGCCCCGGAGGCCGCACGCATCCACTGCCTGCCGGTCGAGGAGCAGACCAAGGTCGATGGCAAGGCGGCCGGGGCCGGCGGGGTCCGGCTGCTCGTGGTGCCGCAGGCGGTCCCGGACGTCGGCGGGTTCCTGCGCTTCGAGCAGCTGGTCCCGGGTGACGAGCTGCTCAGCCGGATCGCCGCCTATCTGGACGACCGGCGCCCGATCGGCACCCGGCTGGCCGTCGGCCCGCCGTTCTACCAGGGCGTCACCGCGGCGGTGACGCTGCACGCGTTCCGCGGGGTGGAGACCGACCAGGTCCGCACCGGCGCCGTCAACGCCCTGTATTCCTACCTCGACCCGCTGACCGGCGGGCCGACCGGGGACGGCTGGCCGTTCGGCCGCGCGGTGCACTCCGGCGAGCTGTACGCGGTGCTGCAGCGGGTCCCGGGCGTGGAGATGGTCGACGAGGTGCGCCTGCACCCGGCCGACCCGCTGACCGGCAAGCGCGGCGACTCCGCGGACCGCATCGAGCTGGACCCCTCGGCGCTGGTGTTCTCCTACGACCACCGCGTGAAGGTGGTCGGCGGATGAGGGGCGCGGCCGACGGCCTCGGCACCCCCTTCCCGCTGGGCGAGCAGCTGCCGAGCGTCTACGCCGACGACGACTTCGCGCAGCGGTTCGTCGCCGGCCTGGACGACCTGTTCGCGCCGATGCTCTCGGTGCTGGACAACCTCGCGGCCTACCTGCGGCCCGAGCTAGCGCCCCCGGACTTCGTGGGCTGGCTCGGCGGCTGGGTCGGCGCCGAGCTGTCCGGGGACGAGTCCGACCCCGACCTGCGCGCGGCCGTGTCCGGGGCGGCCGCGCTGCACCGGTACCGCGGCACCGTGCACGGCCTGGCCGAGGCGGTCCGCCTCGGGTTCGGCATCCAGCCGCGGATCCACGAGAGCGGCGGGATGTCCTGGTCCGGGCGTCCGCTGGGGCCGCTGCCGGGCGAGCCGGAGCCGGCCCTGGAGGTCCGGCTGACCAAGGAGCAGGCCCGCTCGGTCGATCTGGACCGGCTGGGGGCGCTGGTCGCCGCCATCCGGCCGGCGCACATCCCGTTTTCCATCGTCGTCGAGAAATCCTGAAAGGGAGCGTTGCGCCCCGATGTCCACCGATCTCAGTGAGCTGACCTGCCCCGACTGCGGCGCGCGCGACCAGCGGGAGGCCTTCTGCGACAGCTGCGGCGCGGCGCTGAGCCGGCCCCGGCCGGCGGCGGTCGGCGCGGGCGCCGCGGCGGCCTTCGAGGAGTCGCCCGCGGCCGGCACGGCGCTGTCGGCCGAACCCGCGGCCGAGCCGAGGTCCGCCTCCATCCCCAAGCAGGCCTCTGATTCCCGGCGCGGTTCCGGGTTCGGACCACAGCCGGTCGCCGAGGAGTCCGACACCGCGCCGCTCGCCGAGCCGGCCGGGGCTGAGGCTGATAAGGGCGGGGCGGATCAGGGCCCGGCAGATCAGGGTCAGGCGGATCAGGGCGAGGCGGAGCGTGCCGCGCGCGAGAAAGCCCTGGCCGAGCTTGCTGAACGGGCCAAGCAGGCCGAACGGTCCGAACGGGCCCGTGCCCTGCTCGTACCGGTGGCCGACCCGACGGCCTCGGAGCGGATCGCACCGGTGCTGCCGGGCGTGCCCGACCCGATCGTCCCGCAGCGCAAGGACGCCGAGGGGCTCGAAGCCCTCGACGCGGGCATCGAGTGTCAGTGGTGCGCCACGCGCAACCCGCCCGAGCGGCACTTCTGCCGCAAGTGCGGCCAGCGCCTGGCGTACGCTCCGGTGGAGGCCAAGCGCCCGTCGTGGTGGCGCCGCCTGATCTTCTTCTGGCGCAACCGGCCGCTGCCGTTCGCCGGCCAGCGTCCCCGGCTGCGGCGCGGGCCGGGGCAGGCGATCCGGCCGGTGGTGTGGGTCGTCGTGGTGGTCGTGGTGGTCGTCGTCGTGGTCAAGGAGTACTCGCCGGTCTCCACCAACGTCCGGGACCACTTCGCCAAGCCGAACGAGGTCTCCAACTGGACCATCACGGCCTCGCACCAGGACCCGGACCACCCGCCGAAGCTGCTGCACGACACCTACTCCGACACCTGGTGGGGCAGCGGGTTCTCGCCGCAGAACACCAACGGCATCAGCGTGACCGCGACCTTCTCCCAGCCGGAGAACCTGCTGGACGTGGGCATCACGCCGGGCGCCGGAACCGCGACGGACACCTTCGGGGCCCAGGGCTCGCCGGAGACCATCGACGTCGAGCTGATCCCGATCCCGGGCAAGGGCGCTCCGACCAAGAAGACCATCACCTTGGACGACCAGCCCGGCTTCCAGAAGTTTCAACTGCGCGGCGACGACATCCGCCAGGTGGTCTTCACCATCACCTCCTCCTACCCGCCCACCGCCGCCGATCCGGCCAAGGCTGTGGAGACGGCGCTGACGGAGTTGGAGTTCTATACCCGCCACTGATACGCGCGGGGGAGGGTCCCCGATCGAAGAACCCTGGCATTCACGGCCGACGGGCCCGGGGACCCAGTCCCGTCGGCGTCAACCTCAGCATTCTCAGCGTCCGGCGGACTTCCGCCGAATTCCCCCCTCGCCTGGTCGTTTTCGATCAATGGGCGGATGTCCGCGTGGACGCTCGCGTGGTTTTCCGTTGAGGTCCGTTGGTTTCCTCCCCGATGCCGTGATGTTCTTTTGGCGGCGGCGCCGCCGCCCCGGCCCTTGAGAACACCCAGAACACCCCGGCCGGCGAGGCTGAGGGGGGACGGACCTGTGCGCCGTGTCCAGACCGTGGTGATGGCCGCCGATCCGGTGCTGCGCGCCGGCATCGTGAACCTGCTCGACCACCGCAGCGAGATCGAGCTGCTGGCCGAGGACGGCCCGGGCTGCGACCCGCTGATCGTGATGTGCGCCGACGACGCCGGCGAGCTGCTGGACGCCGGGCCCCAGGCCGCGCCCAAGCCCGCGTACACCGTGCTGGTGGTGAGCCGGATGAACAAGGCGCAGCTGCTGGAGGTGGTCGAGCTCGGCGTGACCGCCGTGGTCTGGCGCCGCGAGGCCACCGCCGACCGCCTGGTGCGCGCGGTACAGCTGGTCGACCGCGGCGCCGGGGACCTGCCGGCGGACCTGCTCGGCGGACTGCTCGGCGAGGTCGGCCGGGCCCGGCGGGCGCGCGGGTCGGGCACCGAGGCGCTGCCGATGGGGCTGTCCAGCCGCGAGGTGGACGTCATCCGTCTGGTGTCCGAGGGCATGGAGACCAAGGAGATCGCCGCGAAGCTCTGCTATTCCGAGCGCACCATCAAAGGCGTGCTGCACGACGTGATGACGCGGCTGGAGTTGCGCAACCGGGCCCACGTCGTCGCGCACGCCGCCCGCGAGGGCTACCTGCGCTGGACCTGAGGGCGGCCCGCGCTGCCCGTGCGGACATCGCGCCGTGCCCGCCATGCCGTACCGGCGCACCTGGCAGGGGCCGCGATAAGGGCACGACGATGAGGTGGCGACGTGTAGGTACGCCAGCGACAGTGGAAGAGAACCGAGCTTGATCCCCGAAATCGACGAGGCGCTGCGCAGCCTGCTGCGTTCCTCCCTGCCCGACAAGGGCGTGGAGATCGCCTTCGACGCGCCCACCCGGGACTGGGCCGCGCGCCGGAACAGCCCCACGGTCGACGCCTACCTCTACGACATCCGCGAGGACCTCACGCGCCGTGAACGCGGCGTGTTCTCGGTCCGGGACGAGCGCGGCATCGTCGTACGCCGCCGCCACCCCCCGCGCTACTTCCGCTTGTCCTATCTGGTCACCGCCTGGACGAAGCGGGCTGAGGACGAACACCGGCTGCTGGCCGTGGTCCTGGGATGTCTGCTCGGGCGGGACACGCTGCCCATCCCCGAGGGCTCCGGCCAACTGGCGGCCCTGGGTCTGCAGATCCCGATGACGGCGGCCGTCCCGCCGACCGAGACCCGCTCCCTGGCCGACATCTGGTCGGCCCTCGGCGGCGACCTCAAGCCCTCCCTGGACCTGGTGATCACCGCGCCGTACCCGGTGGGACCGGAGCTCCCGGTCGGGCCGGCCGTCACCGAGGGCGCAGGGCTTCGCAGCCACCGGCTGGACGAGCCGGAGGCCGAGGCGCCGCTGCGGCTGCGCCGCTACGGGAAGATCGAGCGATGAGCGGCACGCTGCCGCCCGACGCGATCGCCGCCAGGAACTGCCTGGACCTGCTCGCCGAGCAGATACGAGCCCTGATCGACCAGCGGTCCGCGACCGATCCCGGCGCCGGGGACCCGTTCCGCGGCCTGCGGCTGTCGGAGGACCACATCGGCTGGCTGCTGGAAGCCGGGAGTCTGGGTACTGATTCCGGCCAGGCAGCCGTCGCGGTCGAAGCGGGGCGATGGCCGCGGCTGGCCGGACTCGCCGAGATCTTCGCGCTGTCGGAGTTCGATGTCGCGGTATTGGTCCTGGCCCTGGCTCCGGATCTGGATCGGGTCTTCGAGTCCTGCTACGGCTATCTGAACGACGACGTGACCCGGCGGCGCGCCACGGTCGGTCTGGCGCTGGAGCTGTGCGGCTACACCGCTTGGGATCCGGCGGCGCGAGCCCGGTTCGGCAGCGGGGCACCGCTGATCGAGGGCGGACTGCTGGAGCTGGAAGACGCCGAGCGTCCGTTGTTGTCGCGGGCGTTGCGCGTGCCGGATCGCGTCGTGGCCCATCTGCTGGGCGATGACACGCCTGACGACGTCCTGCACGGACTGATTCAGACTGTTGACGACCTCACCGCGGCCGAACCGGATGCCGCCACGCGCGCCGAGCTCGAACGCCGCCCGGGCCTGGTGGAGCTGCTGCGCGCCGGCCCGGCGCTGATCCAGCTGCGCGAGCACCGCAAAGGCAGCGCCGACGCGGTCGCGCTGGCGCTGTTCGCCGCGGCCGGCCGTCCGGCGCTGCGGATCACGCTGACCGAGCAGATCCTTTCCCGCGCCGCGGAGATCGTGCCCGCGCTGGTCCGTGAGGCCCGGCTGCGCGGCGCCGGGCTGGTGGTGTTCCTGCCCGAGCCGGCCGACCCCGGACCGCTGTGCACCGACCGGATCCCGGTCCTGCTGGTCGGCGAGGTGCGGCGGGAATCCGGCGGCTGGCCGGTGCGTCCGCTGGTGGTGGACGTGCAGTCCCCGGCCGGCGGCTCGCCGGAGTGGAGCGCGCGCTGGCGTGCCGAGCTCGGCCCGATCGCTCCGGACACCGACCTGGAGGCGACGATCGCCCCGTTCCGGCTGACCGCCACCGGGATCGCCCGCGCCGCCGGGACGGCCCGGGCACTGGCCGCGCTGGAAGGCCGGCAGCCGGACGCGAACCACATCCGCCGCGCCGCCCGGCAGGAGAACGCCCGCGGCATGGGCCCGGGGGTGCGGCATGTGGAGCCCGCCGTCGGCTGGCCGGACCTGGTCCTGCCCGAGACCGAGGGCGAGCGGCTGCGCGAGCTGGTGGACCGGGTCCGCAACCGCGACCGGGTCCTGGGCGCCTGGGGCCTGCGCCCGGGCGGCGGCCGGGGCCGCGGGGTCGCGGCGCTGTTCGCGGGGGAGTCCGGGACCGGCAAGACGCTCGCGGCCGAGGTGGTCGCCGGCGAGCTGGGCCTGGACTTGTACGTGGTCGAACTCAGTGCCCTGGTGGACAAGTACGTCGGGGAGACCGAGAAGAACCTGGAGCGGCTGTTCGCCGAGGCCGACCGGGTGGACGCGGTCATCCTGTTCGACGAGGCCGACGCGGTGTTCGGCAAACGCTCGGAGACCAAGGACGCGCACGACCGCTACGCCAACATGGAGAGCGCGTATCTGTTGCAGCGCCTGGAATCCTTCAACGGCGTCGCCCTGCTGACCACCAACCTGCGGGCCAACATCGACGACGCCTTCACCCGCCGCTTCGACCTGATCGTCGACTTCCCGTTCCCGGATGCCGCGCTGCGCAAGGCCCTGTGGCGGCGCTGCCTGGCCGGGCCCGTCCCGGTGGACCCCGACGTCGCCGACGGCACGGCCCTGGACCCGGTCGCCGACCGCTTCGAGCTGGCCGGCGGCGCCATCCGGGCCGCCGCCACCACCGCGGCCTACCTGGCCGCGGCCGGGGGCCGGCCGGTGGGCGCCGAGGACCTGCTCGCCGGCGCGCGGCGGGAGTACCGGAAGATGGGGCGGCTCTCGGAGGAGGACCTGGTGGGGCTCGAGTTCTGAGATTGAGGACAGCCTTACCTCAGCCGGATCCGGGCTTGGCAACAGACGAACAGTGCTTCGAACGCTCCGCGGTTAGGGTCGTACTCGACAGGATGTGCACCTGTCGGTCTCGACCGGAAGGAGGCCGCCGTGGCAGCGTCAAGAGGACGACCCTCGGGCCTCATGGTAATGGTTTTCATCGCCGGTGGACTGCTCATGGTGGGGGCCATCCAGGCCGGCAACGCCATGCTCGTCATCATCACGCTCCTGCTCATGGTCGTGAGCGTGGACGCTCTGCGGCGCCGCTGAGCGTCCCCGGCCCTCCGCCGGACGGTTGGCGGACGGTCGGCGGAGGGTTGGCGCTATGTGGGTGAAGGGCGTTTCAAGCTCTTCACGCCGGTTACCCGGCGTCAATGACCGACGAGGCTTACTGGACGATGAGCGGCGGCACGACCGGCTACCCGAACCTGGACGGCCGGGGCCGCGCCGACGTGGCGGTCATCGGCGGCGGGGCCGCCGGGTTGTGGACGGCGTGGGAGCTGGCGCGGACCGGCCGCCGCGTGGCCCTGCTGGAAGCCGGCCGGGTCGCCGAGGCGGCCAAGGGCGGCGGCGCCGGCCGTGGCTCGGTGCTCCAGGCGCTGGCCCACAGCCGGATCACCGACGTCGCCGGCGCCGAAGCCGCGCGCTCCTACGCCGAGGCCCAGACGCAGGCGGTGGAACGCATCGCCCAGGCGGCCGAGCTGCTCGGCGTCGACTGCGGACTGGAACGGCGCACCGCGTACCTGTACGCCGCCGACGAACACAGCCTGCCCACGCTGCACGAGGAACTGGCCGCCGCACACGGCGCCGGGGTGCCGGCCGTGTACGGGACCGGCGTCGGAACCGGCGCGCGCCCGCTGTTCGCGGCGGCCGGCGCGCTGTATGTCGACGAGCAGATCCAGTTCCACCCGTACCAGCTGCTCACGGCCATCGCCCAGGACCTCCTGCGGCTCGGCTCGGCGGTGTACGAACACAGCCGGGTCGTGACCGTGGACGTGGGCGATCCCTGCGTCGTCATGACCGACAGCGGCGCCTCGGTCGCCGCCGAGCACGTCGTCGTCGCCACCGGGTACCCGATCACCGCCTCCGACGCGGTGCGGCGCGCGCTGCGGCCCCGGCGCGAGCTGCTGCTGGCCGGGGCGGTGCCGGCCGAGCGGGCGCCGCAGGGGATGTACGCGGCGGTGGGGGAGTCCGGGATGTCGGTCCGCAGCGCGCCGTTGGACGGTGAGCGGCGGCTGGTGATGGTGTCCGGGGAGCGGTACGAGGCCGGCTCCGGCGGTGTCCGGGAGCGCTTCGCGCGGCTGGCGGCGTGGGCCGCGGCGAACGTCGGGCTCGGCGAGGCCGAGTACCGCTGGTCGGCCCAGGACTACGAGACAGACGACCACCTGCCGCTGATCGGGCGCGCCTCGGCGACCCCGGGGCGGCAGTGCCTGTGGATCGCGACCGGCTCGGCGGGATGGGACGCGACGGCCGCGGTGCTGGCCGGGCGGCTGATCACCGCCGGGATCCGGGGCACGCGGCCCGCGCCGTGGACGGCCGCCTTCGCCCCGGAGCGGCTGGACCGGAGGCCGCGGCCGGAAGGGGCCTGGAGCGGTCCGGCGCGCTCGGTGGTGCGGCACCGCATCGAGCCGGACGAGCGGGACGCGCTCGACGCGATCCGGCCGGGTGACGGCGCGGTGGTGGACGTCGGCGGCGAGCATTGTGCCGCGTTCCGGGACGACAGCGGGTTGCTGCACATGGTGTCGGCGCTGTGTCCGCATTCGGGATGCACTGTGGGGTTCAACGATGCGGAGAAGACGTGGGAGTGCCCGTGCCACGGTTCGCGGTTCGCCACAGACGGGGCGTTGTTGCAGGGGCCGGCGGCCGAGCCTTTGGCGCCGGCGCGGGCCTATCTGGCGATGGCGGCTGCGGAGTGATGGTTCCCTGACTGCCACACGGGTATTGAATGCCACGCACGTAACTCCTCGCGCGGACGTTTGGCTGCCTGTGATCGGGTAACCAAGGGGAAACCCATGGATCCATGGAGCGTTTCCCGTCCAGCACCTGGAGGATGTCGTGTTGTCTCTCACCGATCGGGCCGCGGCGGCCATTCAGGTCCTGACATCGAACTCCGAGCTGCCATCGGAGACCGCCGGGCTGCGCATCGTCGCGGCCGACCCGAGCCTGAACGGCAACCAGGACCAGTTCTCGGCGGTGCTGGCCACCGGGCCCGACGCCGGGGACCAGGTCGTGGAGTCCGGGCCGGCGCGGATCTTCTTGGAGAGCACGGCCGCCACGGTGCTGGACGGGCGGGAGCTGGACGCGACGGTGGATGTGGACGGGAGTGTGAAGTTCGTGGTGGGGCCGGGGATCTAAGGGGGCCCGGGGGACAGCGGCATGAAGCTCCTCACCTACGCCGACCGGGCCGTGGCCCTGGTGAACACGGACGACCACGGGACCGGCCACGACCGCCTCCAGTGCGGCGACGACGTCTGCCGCCTGCTCCCGCAGGGCTGGCACGTGTCCTCCACCGTGGCCGAGGCGGGCCTGGAGGAACTGCGCGAGGCCCGGCCCCGGCTGCGGCGCGTGTTCGAACTCGCGGCCACCGGCAGCCCCGAGCGCGCCACCGACGCCCTGAACAAGCTGCTGTCCGACTTCCCCGTCTCGGCCGCCATCAGCGACCACACCGAAGGCGACTGGCACCTGCACCTCACCGAGGAGACCGCGGAGCCGCACGGCCCGGCGCGCTCCTACGTGACCGGCGCGGCGTTCGGGCTGGCGTACACGATCGCCGAGCGCGGGCCGGAGCGGCTGGGGCTGTGCGACGCGCTGCCGTGCCGGGCGGTGTTCGTGGACACGACGACGAACAGTTCGCGGCGGTACTGCTCGGACCGGTGTGCCACGCGGGCGAATGTGGCGGCGTATCGGGCGCGTCGGCGGGGGGACGTCTAGGGCGGCGGGGGACCCGGAACAGACCCCCGCCGCGGGGTCGGGGCCCTAAGCCCCGTCGGCGAACGGATCCGCGATCCCCACGTACCGCGTCTCCAAATACTCCTCGATCCCCTCCAGCCCGCCCTCGCGTCCGATCCCCGACTGCTTCACGCCGCCAAAGGGCGCCGCCGGGTTCGACACGATGCCCGTGTTCAGTCCGATCATGCCGGCGTCGAGGCGTTCCACCAGGCGCAGGCCTCGGTTCAGGTCCTTCGTGAAGGCGTAGGCGACCAGGCCGTACTCCGTCGCGTTCGCCAGCTCGACGGCCTCGTCCTCGGTGTCGAAGGTGATGATGGGGGCGACCGGGCCGAAGATCTCCTCGCGCAGGATCTCGGCGTCGGCGGGGATGTCGGTCAAGACTGTCGGCTCGTAGAAGTAGCCCGCGCCGGGGACCTTGCGGCCGCCGGTGCGGACCTTGGCGCCGCTGTCCACTGCCGCCTCGACCAGGCGTTCGACCTTGGTGCGGGTCTCCTCGTCGACCAGGGGGCCGATCTTGACGTCCGGCAGGGTGCCGCGGCCGAGGGTGTGTTCGCGGAAGCGGCTGGTGAGTCGGTCGGCGAAGGCTTCGGCGACGGGGCTTTCGACCAGGATGCGGTTGGCCGCCGTGCAGGCCTCGCCGCCGTTGCGGAGCTTGGCGAGCATGGCGCCGTCGACGGCGCGGTCCAGGTCGGCGTCGGCGAAGACGATCAGCGGGGCGTTGCCGCCGAGTTCCATCGACACGCGCAGGACCTGCTCGGCGGAGTCCGCGATGAGGCGGCGTCCGACTTCGGTGGAGCCGGTGAAGGAGAGCTTGCGCAGGCGGGGGTCGCGGATCAGGGGGCCGGTGACGGCGCCGGCGTGGCGGGTCGGGATCACGTTGATCACGCCGTCGGGGACGCCGGCCTCGATCAGGGTCTGGGCCAGCAGCAGCGATGTCAGGGGCGTGAGGGCGGCGGGCTTGAACACGATCGTGCAGCCCGCGGCCAGTGCGGGGCCGATCTTGCGGGTGCCCATGGCCAGGGGGAAGTTCCACGGGGTGATCAGCAGACTGGGACCGACCGGCCGCTTGGCGACCAGCAGGCGCGACTTGCCGTCCGGTGCCGTCTGGTAGCGGCCGGCCACGCGGTTGGTCTGCTCCGAGAACCAGCGCAGGAACTCCGCGCCGTAGGCGACCTCGGCGCGGGAGTCGGTCAGGGGCTTGCCCATCTCCAGGGTCATCAGCAGCGCGAAGTCCTCGGTTCGCGCCGTGACCAGTTCGAACGCCTTGCGCAGGATCTCCGCCCGCTCGCGCGGCGCCGACCGCGCCCAGGAGGCCTGGGCGGCGTGCGCCGCGCCGAGCGCGGCCTGTCCGTCGTCGGCCGACGCGCTGGCGATCGTCAGCAGCAGCTCGCCGGTGGAGGGGTCGTGGACGTCGAGGGTGCCGCCGTCGGAGGCGGGGCGCCATTGGCCGTCGATGAGCAGTCCGGTGGGCACGGAGTCCAGAAGCCGGCGTTCCTGGTCCGGGGAGATCGTCGCAGTCACCCTGCCAGCCGACCACGCTTGCCCGCGCCCCACAACCCCCGTGGGCCCGAACGGCGTCCCAGGACGTTGCACTGCGCACGGCGCCGGGCCGATCCTGGGACGGTGACGAACCCGACCGGCCCGACCGGCCCGACCGTACGCACCACGGCCCGCGGCCGCGCCGTCCTGACCGACGCGCGCCTGAACCGCGGCACCGCCTTCACCCTCGCCGAGCGCCAGGTCCTGGGCCTGATCGGGCTGCTGCCGCAGGCGGTCGTCACCCAGGACCAGCAGGCCGCGCGCGTCTATGAGCAGTTCCGGTCCTCGCCGACGAATCTGGAGAAGTACGTCTCCCTGAGCAGCCTGCGCGACCGCAACGAAGTCCTGTTCTACCGCCTGGTCACCGATCATCTGGCCGAGATCCTGCCGATCGTCTACACCCCGACCGTGGGCACCGCGATCGAGCACTACAACGCCGAGTACCGGCGGCCGCACGGCGTCTATCTGAACGTGAACGCCCCGCAGGACATCGAGCGCTCGCTGTCCGCCGCGGGCCTGGGCCCCGAGGACGTGGACCTGATCGTGGCCACCGACGGGGAGGCGATCCTGGGCATCGGCGACTGGGGCGTGGGCGGCGTCGACATCGCGGTCGGCAAGCTGGTCGTCTACACCGCGGCCGCCGGCATCGACCCGGCGCGCGTGCTGCCGGTCATGCTCGACGTCGGCACCAACCGCCAGACGCTGCTGGACGATCCCGGCTACCTGGGCAACCGGCATCCGCGCGTGGACACCGAGACCTACGACGCCTTCATCGACGCCTACGTCCAGACCGCCGGCCGGCTCTTCCCGCACGCGCTGCTGCACTGGGAGGACTTCGGCACGGCGAACGCCCACCGCATCCTGGACCGCTACCGCGACAAGGTCTTCACCTTCAACGACGACATCCAGGGCACCGGGGCGGTGACCCTGGCGGCGGTCCTGGCCGGGGTGAAGGCCGGCGGCCGGCCGCTGCGCGAGCACCGCATCGTGGTCTTCGGCGCGGGCAGTGCCGGCATCGGCATCGCCGACGACCTGCGCGCCGCCCTGTGCTCGGACGGCCTGTCGCAGCAGGACGCGACGGCGCGCATCTGGTGCGTGGACCGCTACGGCCTGCTGACCGACGACCAGGACTCGCTGCGGGACTTCCAGACCCGCTATGCCCGGCCCGCCGCCGAGAGCGCGGACTGGGCCCACGACGCCGACCGGGGCGGGGTGAGCCTGGCCGAGGTCGTGGAGCGGGTCCACCCGACCATCCTGATCGGCACCTCCGGGCGCGGCGGGGCCTTCACCGAGCAGGTCGTGCGCGCCATGGCCGAGCACACCGACCGGCCCCTCATCCTGCCGATGTCCAACCCGACCGACCTGGCCGAAGCCGCTCCGGCCGACCTGCTGGCCTGGACCGCCGGCCGGGCGCTGATCGCCACCGGCAGCCCCTTCGACCCGGTCGAGTACGACGGGACCACCTACCAGATCGCGCAGGCGAACAACGCGCTGGTCTTCCCGGGCCTGGGCCTGGGCGCCATCGTCGCGCGCGCCGGCCGGGTCACCGACGCCATGCTCGCCGCCGCGGCCGCCGCCGTGGCCGGGCGCGTGGACACCGACACGCCCGGCGCGCCGATCCTGCCGCCGGTGCCGCGGCTGCGCGAGACCTCCGTCGCGGTCGCCGTCGCGGTGGCGCGGGCCGCCGCCGAGGGCGGTGTGGCCGGGATCGAGGTCGGCGACGACATCGAGGCGCGGGTGCGGGACGCCATGTGGGAGCCGGTGTATCCGGACATCGTCGCGGGCTGAGCGGAGGGCAGGTTTTCCTCACGCCCGGTCCCGCGCCGGAAACACCACCTCGTCCAGCACCAAGCCCACCGCCGCCGCCGCGGGCACCGCCACCAGCGCGCCCACGATCCCCAGCAGCGTCCCGCCGATCAGCACCGCGATCAGCGTCGCGACCGGGTGCAGGCGCACCACGTACTTCATGGTCAGCGGCGTGGTCAGGTGGTCCTCCAGGAACCGGAACCCGGTGTAGAACAGGGCCGTGGCGATCGCCGCCGGCAGCGACACGCTCAGCGCCACCAGCGAGACCACCACCCCGCCGATCGTCGAGCCGATGATCGGGATCAGGTCCATGATCGCCACGAAGAAGCCCAGCAGGGCCCCGTAGGGGATGCCCAGTGCCCAGCACCACGCCGAGGTGGCGAGGCCGGCGATCGCCGAGGTCGCCAGGTTCGCCAGCATGAAGCGCCCGACCTGGCGCATGATCTGGTCGGTCAGGTCCCGGGTCCGCGCGCGCCGGCTGGCCGCCACCATGCGCAGCCCGAAGTCCTCGATCGAGGGCAGTCCGATCATGAAGTAGATGGTCAGGGTGATCACGATGACGGCGCCGGTCAGCAGGCCGAGCAGGATCTTGCCGGCCCCGAGCACGCCGGAGGCGAGCTTGGCGCCCAGGCCCCCGGAGGCCAGCTGCTGCTTGACCTTCTCCACCACGTGGTAGCGGTCCTCGATCCGGCCCAGGGCGGAGTTGTGGTTGTGCAGGTCCTGCAGCCAGATCGGGATCTGTTTGGTGAGCTGGTCGATCTCCCGGCTCACCGGGGGGATCACCAGCGCCACGAACAGCGCGGCCAGCGCCGCCACGCTCAGCACGACCACCACCACGGCCAGCCCGCGCGGCACCCGCACCCGCTGGAGTGCGGCCACGACCGGATCCAGGCTGACCGCCGCGAACAGGGCCAGCAGTACCAGCGTCAGGATCTGCGCCGATTGCAGCAGCGCCTGCCCCAGCGCGTAGGCCATCAGAAGGCCCACGCCCAGCCCGAAGCCGACGCGCACCCAGGACCGGGACGCCTCCGCGTCCCGGCCTCTCGCGCCGCGCGACCCCGCCACGGCCCGGGACCGGACCATGGTGGCCTGCGAGGGCCGAATGCGTTTCACCAAGGTCCACCGGCCCGTATATTCGGAGGTGGGGCTAGGAGTGCCCGAAATGAGCGTAACCGCGAGCTACGAATTCGGCAGCAAGGTCTACTGCTCCGATGCCGATTGCGGAGAGTTGCTGCAATTCGTCGTCGAGCCGGACCTTCCGCGCCTGACCAGCCTGGTCGTCTGTTCTCTGGCCGACGGCGCCGCGCGCCTGGTCCCGCCGGAGCTGGCCGGCCTCACGGCCTACGGCAACATCGTGCTGGACTGCGACAAGGCCTCCTTCGACCAGCTGCCCGCCACGCCGGTGCGCGGCGCGACACGCCCGGCGGTGATGCGCGCCGTGCCCGACGCCCAGACCAGGATCCGGCGCGGCGACCACATCTCCGCGCTGGACGGCGACGCCGGCCGCGTCCTGGGGCTGGTGGTGCGCACCGAGGACGAGGCGGTCACGCACGTCCTGCTGGCCGCCGGCCACTTCTGGCACCGCAAGCACGTCGCCGTGCCGGTGGACTACGTCGCGGGCCTGGGCTTCGCCGGCCTGGACGTGTTGCTGACCAAGGACCACGTCACGGACTTCGTCCTGTGAGAAGGTGATCCATGCCTCTGAGCGCGTACGAACTCCGCACCTCGGTCGCCGTCTCCGACATCCGCCGGGCAGCGGCGTTCTACGAGGGCAAGCTGGGGCTCCCGCTCATCCGGTCCGCGCCCAGCGCCCACATCACCGACGGCAGCCGCATCTACGGCTCCGCGGGCGGGCCAGCGCTGAACGTCTACCAGTCCTCCACTGCCGGGACCACCGAGGCCACGCTGGCGGTCTGGTACGTGGACGACCTGGACACGATCGTCGGCGAGCTCACCGCCTCCGGAGTCGAGTTCACCCGCTACGAGCAGTTCGAGCACGACGAGCGGGGCATCACCGGACGGGCCGGGGGAGGACGGATCGCCTGGTTCCGGGATCCGGACGGAAACACCTTCGCCCTGGAGTCCGACGTCTGATCGGCGGACCGATCCAGCAGCGATCCAGCGATCCAGCGATCCAGCGATTGATCCAGTGATCCGATGATCGTCGGAATGATCCAGCCCTGATCTCAGCCTTCGGCCGCGTCCGCACCCGCGGCCGAGGACTCATTCACCCTGCGAACCGGTCCGGGTCAGCAGGACCATCTCCGCGGTGGCCGCCGCCATCCGCTGCTGGTCCTTGTCCGCCTCGGTCGCGCGACGGCGCGCGGCGCGCACGAAGGCGGCCCGCTCGCGCTCCAGGATCAGGCGCACGGTCGGGTCGGCGTGCTCGGCCCGGTCCAGCCCCTCGATCCACACCGTCTCGACGAGGTCCTCGGCTTCGCGGACCAGCGCCCGACCGCTCAACTCCTGCAGCAGGCGCTCACAAGCCGCCTTCTGCCTCGCCGCACGATAACGGCGCCACGTTGCCGGGCCGAACATCATCCACCACCGCCTCGTCACACTGGCCATGGGCGACACAGAACTGATCGCGACCGGATGCCCCGGATTCTGCGACGTAAACGCCCGCGCCGCCACCGGAAGAACGTTCGGTGACAACTGCGACACAAGGGGGACCAGTGAAAACGCCGGCGCGCGCGGCCGTCCCGGCCGGGATCTCGGGCTGGCAGCGCCGACACCCGCGGCTCGGCGCCGGGCGCGGGTCCCGGAGCCGGGCCGGCTCCGGCCGCGCCGCCGGCTGTTCGGCCATTCAGGCGACGTCCGCCAGCAGGCCGCGCCACCGCTCCGCCGACTCCAAAGCGTCCAGGCTGGTCCGCTCCAGGAACGCCCCGCCCTTGGCCAGCCGGACCCCCACCGGCGTGTCGGGCCCGAGCTGTTCGGCGGACTCCTTCGCGACCCGCGCCGCGTGCAGCGTCTGCTCCGCGCCGGCGACGATCGAGTGGTACCAGGCGTCGGCGTCGACCACGTACACGTCCCGGCGCCCCTGAGCCTCGCGCCGGATCAGCCGTTGAGCGGTCAGATACCCGACCGCCGCCGAGACGGACGCGGGACTGACCCCCAACTCCCGGGTCAGCTCCGCGGCGGCGAGCCGGCCGTCCGCGCTGAGCCACAGCGCGATCAGGACCCTGGCCATCATCTTCGGCAGGCCCATGCCGACGGCCATCTCCACGGTGCCGTCCTGGGCGGCCCTGGCTTCGGCCTCGCCGAGTCCGGTCCTGGCTCCGGCTCCGGCGGTGGCGTTGGCGGCGGCTGCGCTGGCGGCGGTCGGGGTCCGGCGCCGTGCACGCCGCTCCGTCGCGCGGTGCGCGAGCTCGGCCCGGTACCCGGCCGGACCGCCGTTGCGGCCGATCTCCCGGCTGACGGTCGACGTGGTCCGGCCCAGGCGCCGGGCGATCTCGGCATAGGAGAGCCCTTCGACCTGGCCGACGTCGCCCGCAAACCCGCCGCCGCCTACTCCGGAGGACTGCGCCGCCGCCTGGACCTGGCCATGACGATGGTCGGCGGGCCCCGCCTGATCTTCCTGGACGAACCCACCGCAGGCCTGGACCCCCGCAGCCGCCGCGACCTGTGGCGGACGGTGAAGGACCTGGTCGCGAACGACGGCGTCACCGTCTTGCTGACCACGCAGTACCTGGAGGACGCCGACCAACTCGCCGACCGCGTCGCGCTGCTGAGCCGGGGCACGCTGGTCGCCGAGGGCACCCCGGAGGAACTCAAGCACCTGATCCCCGGCGGCCACATCACGGTGAGCTTCGCCGACCAGGACGCGCTGACTGTCCAGATCTCCGAGGCCGGCGTCGTCCGGACGCTCAGGACCCTGCTGGACCGCCTCGACGCGCAGGGTGCTGACGTCGCCGGGCTCATGGTGCACACCCCCGACCTCGACGACGTCTTCCTCACCCTGACCGACACCGACACCACCGCCACGTTCGTCTACGTCCTCGGCGGCACCCTGAGCGCCGGCCTCGGCGGCAACCGCGCCGCCTACCTCGCCTACCTCGCCTACCTCACCCCCGGCATCCTGGCCACCACCATCGCCGGCGCCGCTCAGGGCACCGCCATCGCCGTCGCCATGGACATGAGCTGAGGCGCATTCCCACCTGCTGGGCGACACTTGACCCATGGCCTCTGATCAGCGGGGAAACGACCAGCCGAACGCCGTCCTGAGGGGCGGTCCGCTCGACGGCGAGAGGCTCACCGTGAGGGCGCTGCGGGACGGGATCGAGCGCGAGGTCGACGGTTGGATCTACACCTACGTGCCGACCGGCGACCCCGACGAGGAGTATCCGGCGTGCGTCGTCTTCATCTACGTCGGCGAGCGGCCAGCCGTGTGGCTGGCCGGCGGTCTGGTGGGGTGAGTCAGGCGGCGTAGCCCGTGATCAGTGCGCTGATGATGTCCGTCAGCCGCGGCTCGACGTCCACCACCGAGTGGGACAGGGCGGGGTCGGACTCGTAGAACGCGCGGAGGTTCGTGGTCGGCGCGGCCATCTGCCACAGCGCCCCGGCCATCGCCGTCGCGACCGTCACCACGCTGCGCGCCTGGTCCAGCCGCAGCGGCGTGAGGGTGCACAGGAGAACGCCGACCTGCGTGGTCGCGCCCGTGGCGACGGTCTTGAACTCCCGGATCCGCTCGGTCGAGACGTTGCGTTCCAGGTTGAGCGGGGTGTGCGCGAGCAGGTCGCAGAACAGCGGCCGGTCGGTGAGCGAGCGGGCGAGGGTGGCGGCGATCTCCTGCGCGTTCCACGCTCCGCCGCCGTCGGGGGCGGGCTTGTCGAACAGCTCGTGCACCGCGGCCAGCCACTCGGTCCAGGCGTCGGCGGCGAGTTGGAGGAACACGTCCTCGCGCGTCTCGAAGTACCGCAGGATCGCCGACTTGTGCATGCCGACGGCGTCGGCGATGGCGCTCATCGTGACCTCCCGCACGCCCTGCTCGGCGGCGAGCCGGGCGGCGGTGTCCATGATCGCCTGCTGCCGCGCGCGCTTGGCCTCGGGGGTCCGGGCCCGTTCGAACTCGAAATCGGTCACGGCTCCAGTTTACGCCCTTGCGCAACCAGGTAGCGCCGCCGGGCGGTCAGGGCGAGGGCTAGTGCAACGAGGTTGCACTAATAACGAAACCGTGTTGTAGTAGAGCCATGAACACGCAGACGAACCCCAGCACCTGGCTCATCACCGGCTCCTCCCGCGGCTTCGGCCGCGCTCTGGCCGCCGCCGCGCTGAAGGCCGGCGACCGCGTCGTGGCCACCGCCCGCAAGCCCGAACAGCTCGCCGAACTGGTCGCCGAGTACGGCGACCGGGTCCTCCCGGTGGCGCTCGACGTCACCGACCCGGCCGCCGCGCAGGCCGCGCTGGCCGCCGGTGCCGAGCGGTTCGGGCGGATCGACGTCGTCGTCAACAACGCCGGATACGCCGACCTCTCGCCGGTGGAGACCACCGCCGAAGCCGACTTCCGGCGCCAGTTCGACACCAACTTCTGGGGCGTCTACAACGTCTCGAAGGCCGCGCTCCCGCTGCTGAGGAAGCAGGGCTCGGGCCTGGTGATCCAGTTCTCCTCTGTCGGCGGCCGGGTCGGCGGCACCCCCGGGCTCGGCTCGTACCAGGCGGCCAAGTTCGCCGTCGACGGCCTGACCCGGGTCCTGGCCACCGAGACCGCGCCGTTCGGCATCCGCTACCTGACGGTCGAGCCCGGCGGGTTCGCGACCGACTGGGCCGTATCCTCGATGGGCGGCGCCGAGATCCCCCAGGAGTACCTCGACACCGTCGGGAAGATGTCGGACCGGCTGCGCGGCGGCACCACGCAGGTCGGCGACCCGGACCGCGCCGCCGCGATCCTGGTGCGCATCGCGCACGCCGGCAACGTGCCCAGCCACCTCGTGCTGGGGGCCGGGGCGGTGCAGCTGGCCCTGGACTACTCCCGGGCCCAGATCGCCGAGGCCGGCGCGTGGCAGGGCGTGTCGAGTTCGGCGGACGCCGGCGCCGAGTATCCGGTGGACCTGCCCGGGGCGCAGCGGTAACAGCGATCGACGAACAGGGCTGATGGACAAGAACTGAGGAGAAGGACATGCAGCAGCAGTTCACCGACAAGGTCGCCCTCGTCACCGGCGCGGGCTCGGGCATGGGGCGCGCCACCGCGATCCTGCTCGCCGAACGGGGCGCCGCCGTCACGGTCGTGGGACGGCGCGCGGCCAAGCTCGACGAGGTCGTCGCCGAGATCACCGCCGCCGGCGGCCGGGCCCTGGCGGTCCCCGGCGACGTCAGCCGCCCCGAGGACGTCGAGCGCGCGGTCGCCCGCACCGTCGAGGCGTTCGGCGGCCTGCACTGCGCCGTGAACAACGCCGGGGTCTCCGGCCACTTCGTCCCCCTGCCCGAGATGACCGTCGAGCAGTGGCACCGCACCATCGACATCGACCTCAACAGCCTGTTCTACGGCCTCAAGTACGAGACCCCGGCGATCCTGGAGTCCGGCGGCGGCGCCGTCGTCAACATCTCCAGCGTCTTCGCCGACCGCGGCGGCCCCACTCCCGAGTACTCCAGCGCCAAGCACGGGATCCGCGGCCTGACCCGATCCGCCGCGATCGAGTTCGGCCCCCGGGGCATCCGGGTCAACGAACTCCAGCCGGGCGTCATCGACACCGAGATGACCCAGGGCAACCCCGAGGGCGCCCAGAAGGTCGCGGACACCGGCATCCCGCTGCGGCGGATGGGCACCGGCCGCGAGATCGCCACCGCGGTCGCGTTCCTGCTCTCCGACGATGCTTCCTACATCAACGGCAGCCATCTGGCCGTCGACGGCGGGTTCCTGGCCTGAGCGCCCGGCACTCGGCGCCACACGGACCCGCGCCACCCGAAGCAAGTCGTCATTCCGACCCTCACCTCCGCGCGCCGCCAGGCCTACGGTCGTAGGATGCCTGCCGAATTCACCGGCGGGCATACCTGCGTAGGACACGGACAACCAGGAAGAAGGCTGACAGCGGATGCCGGACTTCGGCGCGTATCAGTACGAGATCTACTTCGACGGACTCCGAGGGGTGGTGCCGCGCTTCCCGATGACCTACGAGGGCTGGGAAGCCGGCGCGCAAGCCGCGATGGCTCCGTCGGTGTGGTCCTACGTCGCAGGCGGGGCCGGGGACGAGCACACCCAGCGGGCCAACGTCACCGCCTTCCTGCGCCACGCGCTCGTCCCGCGGATGTTCGTCGGCGCCGCACAGCGTGACCTGTCGGTCTCGATGTTCGGCCTGACGCTGCCCTCGCCGCTGATGATGGCGCCGGTCGGGGTGCTCGGCCTGTGTTGCCAGGACGGGCACGGCGACCTGGTGGCGGCGCGGGCCGCCGCGAAGACCGGCGTGCCGATGATCGCCTCGACGCTGTCGGTGGATCCGATGGAGCAGGTCGCCGCCGAGTTCGGCGAGACGCCCGGGTTCTTCCAGCTCTACACGCCCACCGACCGGGACCTGGCCGCGAGCCTGGTGAGCCGGGCCGAGGCCGCCGGGTTCAAGGGGATCGTGGTCACGCTGGACACCTGGGTCACCGGCTGGCGGCCGCGGGACCTGTCCACGTCCAACTTCCCGCAGCTGCGCGGGCACTGTCTGGCCAACTACACCGGCGATCCCGTCTTCCGGGCCGCGCTGGCCAAGACGCCGGAGGAGGATCCGGGCGGGGCCGTGTTCCACTGGGCCGGGGTCTTCGGCAATCCTCTGACCTGGGACGACTTGCCCTGGCTGCGCTCGCTCACCACGCTGCCGCTGATCGTCAAGGGTCTGTGCCACCCGGAGGACGTGCGGCGGGCGCGCGACGGGGGAGTGGACGGCGTCTACTGCTCCAACCACGGCGGCCGGCAGGCCAACGGCGGCCTGGCCGCCCTGGACGCGCTGCCCGAGGTGGTCGCCGCCGCCGACGGGCTGCCGGTGATCTTCGACTCCGGCGTGCGCAGCGGGACGGACGTCGTCAAGGCCCTGGCCCTGGGCGCCAGCGCGGTCGCGGTCGGCCGCCCCTACCTGTACGGCCTGGCGCTCGGCGGCCTCGACGGGCTGGTGCACGTGCTGCGCGCCCTGCTGGCCGAGGCGGACCTGTTGATGGCCGTCGACGGCTACCCGCGCCTGGCCGACCTGACGCCCGAGGCGCTGCGCACGGTTGCCGGGTAGGCCGGCTGTCGGGTGGCCAGCTATCGGGTAGCCCAGCCATCGGGCAGCCCGGCGCCGCCTCAGCCGCGCGGATCCACCAGCCCGACGTCGTAGGCGATGATCACCGCCTGCACCCGGTCGCGCGCGCCGATCTTCGCCATGGCCCGGCTGACGTGCGTCTTCACCGTGGACTCGGACAGATGCAGCTTCTGCGCGATCTCGGTGTTCGTCAGCCCGGCCGCCACCACCCGCAGCACTTCCAGCTCCCGCTCGGTCAGGGCGCTCAGCCGCGGGTCGTCGGCGGCCTGGCGCCCGGCCCCGGCGGCCCCGGGCATCGCCTTGGCGAAACTGGCCAGCAGCCGCCGGGTCAGCGCCGGGGCCACCACCGCGTCGCCGACCGCGACCGCCCGGATCCCGGCCAGCAGCTCGTCCGGGCGGGCGTCCTTCAGCAGGAATCCGCTGGCCCCGGCCTGCAACGCGGCGTAGACGTACTCGTCGAGGTCGAACGTGGTGAGCACCAGGACCCGCGAGCGTCCGCCGGAGGCCGTGATCCGCCGCGTCGCCTCGATCCCGTCCATGCCCGGCATGCGGATGTCCATCAGGACCACGTCCGGGGACAGCTCCGCGGTGCGGCGCACGGCCTCGATCCCGTTCTCGGCCTCCCCGGCCACGCTCACGCCGGGCTCGGTCTCCAGCACCATGCGGAAACCCATGCGCTGCAACGGCTGGTCGTCGACGATCAGGACACTGGTCATCGCCGCGCTCACGCCTGCCCGGCCGGCACCAGCGGGAACCGGGCGGCGACCGTCCAGCCGCCGGCCTCGTTCGGGCCGGCCTCGGCCCGGCCGCCGGCCAGTGCCGCGCGCTCCCGCACTCCGGTCAGGCCCTGCCCGCCAGACCGCGCCGGGCCCGCATGCCCCGCATGACCCGCATGACCCGCCGACCTTGCCGGACCGCTGTCGGCCACACTCATCCGCAACGCCTCCGCATCCGCCTCGATCACCACGTCGACGCTGGTGTCGGGCCCGGCGTGCTTGAGGCTGTTGGTCAGCGACTCCTGCACGATCCGATAGATCGCCGACTGAAGACTGCGCGGCAGGGCCGCGGTCTCCCCGGTGACCCGGCACGACACCCGGGGCCCGGCCGAACGCGTGCGCTCCAGCAGATCCGAGATGTCGGCCACCCCGGGCTGCGGAGCGAACGCCTCCTCGTCGAGGCTGCGGTCCTCACGCAGCGCACCCAGCGTGCGCCGCAGGTCGGCCAGCGACTGCCGGCTGGTCTCCGCGATCAGCTCGAACACCTCCCGGCCCCGGTCCGGATGCGCCTGGACCTGGCGCGCGCCGCCGTCGGACAGCCCGATGATCACCGCCAGGCTGTGCCCGACGATGTCGTGTGTCTCCCGGGAGAACCGGGCCCGCTCGGCCAGCACGGCCAGCCGGGCCCGCTGCTCGCGCTGCTGCTCGGCGTGGATCGCGCGCTCGGCCAGCGCCGCCAGCTGCGCCTGCCGCTCCCGGGCCATCAGGCCCAGCGCCGCGCTGGCCACGATCCCGGTGGCCAGGAAGAACAGCGAGACCAGGATCGGGCCCTGCACCGGCGCCATCCGCCACACCAGCACCACCAGGCTCGGCACGATCGCCGCCAGCGCCACCCGCAGGATGGTCATCGAGCGGTATCTGGCCACCGTGTACAGGCAGACCATCCAGCTGATGTCGCTGGCCGAGCTCAGGGCGGCGGCCCACTCCACGGTGCAGGAGACGAGCACCACCGAGTACATGGCCACCGGCGCCGGACGCCGCCAGATCAGCGCCGCGGCCGACACCACGGAGGTGACGACCAGCAGCGGGGAGGCGTGCAGGAGCTCCGAGCCCTGGCCGGCCTGCGTCGGCAGCAGCGTGAGCAGGAAGATCCCCAGGGCCAGGACCACGTCCTGCCGGTAGGGGTGCCCGCGGAAGGCGGCCTGGACCCGGCGCGCCGCCCGCGGCCATTCGAAGCCGGGGCCGATCGGTCCGGCGGATCCGATCGGTCCTGCCGATCCCACGGGTCCCGCCGATCCGGCCGGCCTGGGCGCCGCTGAGGGGTCCAGCACCGGATCGGCCGCCGCGACCGGCGTGCCTGTCGCCGCCGTCACGCTCGCTGTCGTCGCTGCTGTCGTCGCGGTCGCTACTGTCGCTGTCGCCGCGATCGTCGCGCTGTCGTGCCTCACCAGGAGGTCCGCCATGGTTCTCCGTCACCTCCGGATGGCCGATGAGCTGGCCCGAAGCACGACGATAGTCGAACCCGCGAGCAGGCGTCGTCCGCCTTGAGGATGGGCCGGCCCCGGTACCGCGGTGCCACACGTCCGGGCGAATCCGGCACTCGGGGACGGCGATCGGCGCTTTCCCCCTCCCTAGGCTCGAATCCCGGGCCCGGCCGCATGCGTCGGCTCCCAGCGGCTATACGGAGCCGCGTCCCGGCGCCTGGCGTGGAGAGGAAACAAGGACGATGAAGGAAGCTGTGCTGGAGGGCGGCGGGACCGCCGAACGGGGTTTCTTCCCCGCTCTGGGCCGCTGGGTCGCGCACCATCCGTGGCGGGTGATCGCGGCGTGGGTGGTGGTCGCGGTCGCGGTCGTCGGCTTCGCGCCGAAGCTGGCCACCACCACCGACGAGGCCAGCTTCCTGCCGAGCCACTACGAGTCGGTGCAGGCCTTGAACCTGCAGGAATCGGCCTTCCCGCAGGCCGCCGCGCCGGCCGCGATGATCGTGCTGGAACGCGCCGACGGCGCCGCGCTCACCGACGCCGACTCCGCGGCGATCACCGCCCTGGGCGCCAAGCTCCAGGCCGCGCACATCCCCGACGTCACGGCGCTGCAGGTCGGCCAGCCCGCGCCGAACAAGGCGCTGCAGACCATCGGCGTGCAGATGCCCACCGACAACGACCCGCAGCTCAAGGCGCAGACCGACGCGGTCAAGGCGCTGCGCGTCCAGTTGCAGTCGGACCTGGGCGGCACCAGCCTGAAGGGCGGCATCACCGGCACCGCCGCGCAGACCCTGGACTCCCAGTCCTCCGGCAACAAGGCCGAGGCGCTGATCGGCGTGGCCACCATCGGCCTGATCCTGGTGCTGCTGCTGATCATCTTCCGCAGCCCGGTGGTCGCGCTGCTGCCGATCATCACCATCGGCGTGGTCTCCCAGATCGCCGACGGCCTGATCGCCTGGGCCAGCAAGGCCTTCGACCTGAAGACCGACAGCTCGGTCACCTCGATGCTGATCGTGGTGCTGTTCGGCGTCGGCACCGACTACATCCTGTTCTTCATGTTCCGCTACCGCGAACGCCTGCGGGCCGGGGACACCCCGAAGCAGGCCGTGGCCGGCGCGGTCACCCGGGCCGGCGAGGCGATCGTCTCCGCCGGCGGCGCGGTGATCGTCTCCTTCATGGCCCTCACCCTGTCCACCCTGGGCCTGTTCCGCTCCCTGGGCCCGGCCCTGGCCATCGCCGTCGCGGTCACCCTGGTCGCCGGCCTGACCCTGATCCCCTCGGTGGTGTCGCTGCTGGGCACCCGCGTCTTCTGGCCGTCCAAGGCCTGGAAGGTCGAGCCGCGCGGCGCGCGCTTCAAGGCGATCGGCGGCGCCATGGGACGGCACCCCGCCCGCTTCGCCGCGGTCTCCGGCATCGTCATGGCCGCCCTGGCGATCGCCGCCTTCAGCTTCCGTCCGACCTTCGACCTCTCCAGCGGTTCCACCGCCAAGAGCTCGGAGTCCACGGTGTGGCAGAAGAACCTGCAGGACGCCTCCTCGGCCGGCGCCACCATGCCCAGCCAGGTGATGCTCCAGTCGACCGACGGTGCCAAGCTCACCCAGGCCGAGCTGGACTCCTACCAGGGCACCCTGGCCAAGGTCCCGGGCGTGGCCCAGGTGTCCACGCCGTACCCGAACGGCACCGGCACCGTGGCGCTGTACTCGGTGACCCTGAACCACGACCCGTCCTCCTCCGCCGCGATCGCCACGGTCAAGGGCCCGCTGCGCACCACCGCGCACCAGGCCGCGCCGGCCGGCACCTCGGCGTTGGTCGGCGGGACCACGGCGGTCTTCGTCGACATCAACAAGGCGGTGAACCACGACTACGCGGTCGTGTTCCCGGTCGCGGCGATCATCATCACCCTGATTCTCGGCCTGGTCCTGCGCTCGATGGTGGCACCGCTGTATCTGATGGCCTCGGTCGGCCTGGGCTTCGGCGCCACCCTCGGCGCGACCGTGCTCCTGTTCCAGAACTCCGGCGGCAACAACGGCCTGATCTTCATGCTCCCGGTCATCATGTACATGTTCGTGGTGGCCCTGGGCACGGACTACAACATCCTGATGATCACCCGCCTGCGCGAAGAAGCCCGCGCCGGCCGCGACCCCCGGGCGGCAGCCGCCGAAGCCGTACGCCACGCCGGCCCGACCATCGGCGCGGCGGGCCTGATCCTGGCCGGCTCCTTCGCCTCGCTGATGCTGGCCGGCCAGTCGACGCTGACCCAGATGGGCTTCGCGATCTCGGCGGGCATCGCGATCGCCGCCTTCGTGATGTCGATGTTCTTCACCCCGGCCATCACCGCCCTGGTCGGCCACGCCGCCTGGTGGCCCGGCCGCGCCGACGCGGTACGCACCCCGGCCGCCCCCGGCGCAGCCGGAGAGCCGGAGTACGGGGCGGCGGGGGCGACCTCGCGACGCTGAGGGCGCCGGCGGCGGCGATCGCCGTGGCATCACTCAAATCGCCGCCTCCGCGCCATCTTCGAACACTGCTACTATCTCGCATAGGTTGACGGCACACACCCCCCGAGTGCCGGCATCAACCGATGTGGTGAGTCCCGTGGCGGCTGTGTACCGCCACGGGACTCGTCTGCTTTCGCCCGGCGAAAACGGTCCCCGGTAGTAGCTGCCGATCCGGGGCAACACGCAACATCAGAGCCGAACCGGAGTATCCGCGGTGCGGTGCCGGCCGGCGTGTCGGGTGGGCTGGGCACCGACTGGTGGTCCTTGCCGCTGTTCGCCGCCATCATCGCCGTCACCGCGGTGGTGCCGCTGCTGGTGATCTCCTGGCTGGTGGCGTCTCTGCTCTTCCTGATCGTGTTCGCGCTCTAGGAGCCGTATCGGCATCGCTCCGTCATCGCTCCGTCGGCCCGCGGTCGGCAGGTCTCACGCCGAATCCCGGTGCACCACCGCTGGATCGAACAGGATCCGCTGTGCTCCCCGGGGCGCCGATCCGTCCAGCCGCCCCAGCAGCAGCCGCCCGATCGCCTCGCCCTGCTCCAGGGGCCGGATCGACACCGTGGTCAGCGCCGGCGTGGTCAGTGCGGCGATCTCGATGTCGTCGAAGCCCATCACCGCCACGTCCTGAGGTACTCGCAGCCCTTGCGCCTTCGCGCCGTCGAGGGCGCCGAGAGCGACCATGTCGTTCGTGCACAGCACCGCGTCCGGCGGCCGGCGCAGCGCCAGCAGCTGCCGCATCGCGCGGGCCCCGCCGTCGCGGCTGATCTCCTCGCGGACCACCAGCGAGGGCGCGAACGTCATGCCCGCCTCGCGCAGCGCGTGGCGGTAGCCCAGGACGCGGTTGGCGGGGGCGCCGACACGCTCGGCGCCGGTGATGAACGCGACGCGGGTGTAGCCGCGGCCCAGGAGGTACTCGGCCGCTATCTCGCCGCCGGCCACGTCGTCGGAGCTGACCACGTCGATGCCGGGGCGTGTCGTGCGGCCGCCGAGCAGGACCACCGGGATGCCGACCTCGGCCGCGGCGGCGACCCGGCGGTGGTCGGTCTGGTAGCCGGCGAAGGCCAGGCCGTCGACGCGGCGGGTGATCATCTGCTGGACCGCCGCCTCCTCGGCCGCCGGGTCGGCGTCGGTACTGGTGACCAGGACCTGCACGCCCGCCGGGCCCAGGACGTTCTGCAGCCCGCGTGCGATCTGCGGGTAGAACGGGTTCGTGATGTCGGGGATCACCAGGGCCACGGTGTCGGTGCGCCGCAGCCGCAGGCCGCGGGCAAGCCGGTTCGGCTCGTAGCCGAGCTCTGCGATCACCTGCTTGACCTTCGCGGTGGTCGCCGCCGACACCGGCCGCTGCCCGGACAGCACGTGCGAGACCGTGGTGATGCTGACCCCCGCCCGGGCGGCGACGTCGGTGATGCTGACGTGCCGTTTGCGGCCCTGCTGCGGCACTGGGCCCTCCGATCTTCGTTGACACGTTCGCAGACCGGTGCGATCCTACTGGCGCCAGGTTACAAAACGTTTTGCACAGCGCGCAAGCCACAGCGCGCAAGCGAACGCACGCAAGCGTCGGTCCCCCCCGCGAAAGGACCAAGGCCCACCGTGAACGATCCGAACCGCCTGCTCGACCCCTCCGGAGCCCTCCCTCAGGCCCAGCCCCCGTGGCCGGCCCGCGACGCCCTGCGGATCACCCGCGTCCGGGCCGTCGTCACCGCGCCCGAGGGCCAGCCGCTGGTGGTGGTGCGCGTCGACACCTCCGAGGACGGCCTGTACGGCCTGGGCTGCGCCACCTTCACCCAGCGCTACGCCGCGGTGGCCGCCGCGGTCGACGAGCACGTCGGACCGCTGGCCGTGGGCCGGCACCCGGCCGACATCGAGGACGTCACCCGCCTGATCCACTACTCCTCGTACTGGCGCAACGGGCCGGTCCTCAACAACGCCCTGTCCGGCCTGGACCAGGCGCTGTGGGACATCGCCGGCAAGCGCGCCGGCATGCCGGTGTACGAACTGCTCGGCGGTCGCAGCCGCTCGGCCGTCGAGGTCTACTCCCACGCCGCCGGCGGCAGCATCCAGGACGCCCTCGACGAGGCCGAGCAGCTGCTGTCCGAGGGCTATCGCAACGTGCGCCTCCAGGTCGGCGGCCCGGGCCTGGGCACCTATGGCGCGCCCGGCACCCGCGGCGGCTACCCGCGCTCGCCGCACCCGGACGGCTGGGCCGTCGAGCAGTACCTGCGCGACGCCCCGCGCCTGTTCGCCGCGGCCCGCGACCGCCTCGGCGACGACGTCAACCTGATGCACGACGTCCACAGCCGCCTGACCCCCAAGCAGGCCGTGGTCCTGGCGCGCGCCCTGGAGCCCTACCGGCTGTCGTTCCTGGAGGACGTCATCGCCCCCGAGCTCTACGACCGCCTGCCCGAGGTGCGCGCAGCGTCCCCGGTCCCGATCGCAGTGGGCGAACAGCTCGGCTCCGTGCCCGACGCGGTCCGGCTGGTCCGCGACGGCGGCGTCGACCTGCTGCGCCTGCACACCTCCTCGGTCGGCGGCCTGACCCCGACCCGCAAGATCGTCGCACTGTGCGAACTGCTCGGCGTGCGCACCGCGTTCCATTCCCCGGCGGACGTCTCCCCGATCGGCGTCGCGGCGAACCTGGCCGTGGACATCAGCACCCCGGCTTTCGGATATCAGGAGTCTCATACGTACAACGACGCCACCCACGAGGTCTTCCCGGGCACGCCGGTCGTGCGCGAGGGCTACATGTACCCCTCCGAGAAGCCGGGCTGGGGCATCGAGATCGACGAGCGCGCGGCCGCCGAGCATCCGCCGGTGAAGTTCCTGCACGAGCGTTGGTCGGCCGGGGTGCGACGTCCCGATGGCGGGCTGGAGGCCCCGTGAGCGCGGAAGCCCCGGAGCCGCCCGCGCCCCGGCGGATCCTGGTGACCGGGGCCGCGGGCCTGGTCGGCCGGGTCGTCACCCGCGCCTTCGCCGACCACGGCGCCGCGGTCACCGCCCTGGTCCTGGACGACCCCGGCGACCTGGCAGAGCTCGGCGCCGACCGGGTCGTCGTCGGCGACGCGGCCGACCCGGCCCCGGTCCGCCGAGCCCTGGCCGACGTCGACGCCGTGATGCACCTGGCCGCGCTGCCCACCCCCAACCACGGCACCGCGCTGGAGGTGTTCGGCGGCAACACCCAAGCCACCTTCACCGTGCTGGAGGAGGCCGGTAGCCAGGGCGTACGCCGAGCGGTGATCGCCAGCAGCCTCTCGATCCTCGGCCTGCCCTGGGCCCGCCGCACACTCCACCCGGCGTACGTACCCGTCGACGAGGACGCCCCGCTCCAGATCGAGGACCCTTACGGCCTGTCCAAGCAGGTGGACGAGGCCACCGCGCAGATGATGGCACGCCGCCACGGCATGGACGTGGTCGCCCTCCGCTTCCCCTTCATCAGCGACGCCCAACGCGCCGCCTGGCGCCTCCCACTCCTCACCGCCGACCCGGCGAACGGCGCACCCGAGCTGTGGACGTATCTGGACGTGCGCGACGCGGCGGAGGCGGCATGGCTGGCCCTGACCGTTCCCCTGCAAGGGTTCCACAAGCTGTTCGTAGCAGCCCCGGACACCCTCGTGCCGTATCCGACCGCTGATTTGCTCGCGGCCTACCACCCCGACACCGAGGTGCGCACCCCGTTGCCCGGCCGCGCCGCGCCACTGGACCTGCGCGCGGCGCAGCGGCTGCTGGGGTTCCAGGCGCGGCATCTGATCGATGTGGAGCCGATGCCGATGCCGATGCCGCTGCCGCTGCCGGCGCCGGGGCCGGGGCCGGGGCCGTTGCCGCAGACAACCGGCTGAGTTGCCGCTCCCCGCCCACTTCCTAAACTGGCCCCATGGCGCGTCTCAACGACGAAGTCGGCGCGCTGCTCCGGGAGTACGCCGACCTCATCCTGCTCAGTGGCGGCAACGCTTTCCGGGCACGTTCCTACGAGAAGGCGGCGCGCTCCGTCGGGGGCTATCCGGGGGACCTCGCGCATCTGGACGAGGCCGGGCTGCGGGAGATCCCCGCGGTCGGCGACTCGACCGCCGAGAAGATCAGCGAGTACCTGGCCACCGGCCGCATCGAGGCGCTGGAGAAGCTGCGCGCCAAGATCCCGGGCGGCGTCCGCGAGGTCACGCACATTCCCGGCGTCGGGCCCAAGACGGCCGTGCTGCTCTATCAGAAGCTCGGCATCAAGTCCGTCGACGAGCTGCGCGAAGCCGTCGACGCGGGCAAGCTCAAGGGCCTGCCCGGGCTCGGGGCGAAGACCGTCGAGAACATCCGGCTGGGCATCGAGCAACTGAGCCAGACCTCCGGCCGCACCCTGCTGAACGTCGCCCTGGACCTGGCCGAGGACCTGGTCGCCGCGATCGGCGCGGTGCCCGGGTGCAAGAAGTGCGACTACGCCGGATCGCTGCGCCGGATGCGCGAGACCGTCGGCGACATCGACATCCTGGCCACCGCGACCGACTCCGCCCCCTTGATGGCCGCGCTGGTCGCCCGGCCGGAGGTCGCGCAGGTGATCGGCAGCGGGACGACCAAGACCTCCATCCGCACCGATAAGGGCCTACAGGTGGACCTGCGCGTCGTCCCGCCCGCGGACTGGGGCGCCGCGCTGGTCTACTTCACCGGCTCGCGTGCGCACAACATCAAGCTGCGCGGACGCGCGGTGAAGGACGGGCTGAAGCTCTCCGAATACGGGCTCTTCGATGTCGAGTCCGGGAAGAAGCTCGCCTCGCGCACCGAGAAGGAGGTCTACAAGGCCCTGGGCCTGCCGTGGATCCCGCCGACGCTGCGCGAGGACCGCGGCGAGATCGAGGCTGCCGCCGACGGTACGCTGCCGGACCTGGTCCAGCTCAAGGACCTGCGCGGCGACCTGCACACCCACACCGACCTGACCGACGGCCTGGCCCCGCTGGAGGTGATGCTCCAGACCGCCGCCGGCCTCGGCTACGCCTACTACGCCGTCACCGACCACGCGCCCGACCTGGTGATGCAGCGCATGACCGACGACAAGATGCTCGCCCAGCGCGCCCGGGCCAGAGAACTGGACCGCGCCTACAACGGCATGCGCGTCCTGCACGGCACCGAACTCAACATCGACGCCGCCGGCGACGTGGACTGGCCCGCCGACTTCCTGGCCGGCTTCGACCTGTGCGTGGCCTCGATCCACTCCTCCTTCGGCCTGGACCGGGCAGCACAGACCAAACGCCTGATCCGCGCCTGCGAGAACCCTTACGTGAACATCATCGGCCACCCCACGACCCGCCTGCTGGACCGCCGCCCGGCCATCGACGTCGACCTGGACGCCGTCTTCGCCGCGGCCGCGCGCACCGGCACCGCCATGGAGATCAACGCCTCTCCGCAGCGCCTTGACCTGAACGACGAGCAGGTCATGGCCGCCAAGCGCCACGGAGTGAAGTTCGCGATCGACAGCGACGCCCACTCCACCCCGGCGTTGGAGAATCAGCGCTTCGGCATAGCGACCGCACAGCGGGGCTGGCTGACGAAGGACGACGTGATCAACACCTGGAGCCTGACGCGGCTCCGCAGCTTCCTCCGGAAGACCGCGGTGCGCGGGACAACCGGCTGACGGCTGCGACGACGACGATGGCTGCGGCTGCGGCTGCGGCTGCGGCTGCGGCAGCAACGCAGCGCCAGCAACGCAGCGCCAGCAACGCAGCGCCAGCAACGCAGCGCCAGCAACGCAGCGCCAGCAACGCAGCGCCAGCGTCAGCAGCGCCAGCGTCAGCAACGACAGCGGCAGCAACGACAGCGGCAGCGACCGGCGCCCGCCCTCAACCCCCCACCGCGGCCGCCAGATCCGCGAGAATCTCGCTGGCCGCCACCGCCTCGATCCCGCCCAGCCGCAGCGCCTCGCTGCGCGCCCCGCGCCGGCCGTGGCTGTCGGTGGGACTGAGCCAGATGTCGGTGATGGTCTGCTGCGGCGTGTCGGCCAGGCGCCCTTCGCGGTAGCCCGGGTTGACGCGCACGATCAGGATCCGGTGTCCCGGAAGCCGCCGGCCGGTCGCCACGGTGCTGCCGGAGTCCCACAGAGCCGCGCCGCCCCAGCCAGGCGTGCGATGCAGAGCCAGGAAGCGGTCCGTGGGCAGTTGCGCGTCGCAGAAGCGGTCCAGGCGGGTGGCCTCGCATTCGGTCGAGGTCAGGGCGAAGGTGGGCCGGCCCACTTGCGGGAAGGGCTGGATGATCTCGTAGTCGTGGCAGATCTCGGCCCACCGTGTGAGCTCGGCGGCCAGATGCACCGGGTGCACCACGCCGATGGCCCCCGAGCCGAGCACGTGACACTCGTCGGCGACGTCCGCGAACGTCCCGTCCTCCGCGATCCGGAACGCCGCACGCAGCGCCCCGTCCCCGTCGAACTCGCCCCAGACCACACGCCGCCCCACCAACCGCAGCAACGGGTGCTCGACGAACACCGACCGGAACTCGTCTTCCGACCACCGGCGCCCGGACACCATCGCCTGCTCCAACCGCGCCGCCTGCCGCACCGCGAACGTCTTCGCGTCCTTCTTCAGCGCGGTGAAGCGCCGCTGCGCCTCGGCTGCCAGTGTCCCGTCGTCCTTGGCCGTCGGTTTCGGCAGTGCGGCGCGGCGCTTGCCGGTCCCGTCGGCGACATACGGCGCCAAGTACTCGTCGAACCCGACGACGAAGCGGCGCGCGCCGTACTCCAGCGTCAGCGTGCCATCCGGCCCGGCGCCCAGGTCCAGGACGAGTCGGTCCTCCAACTGGTCCGCGCTCAGCCCCCGGGCCCCGGCCGCCTTGGCCACCCGCCGGGAGGCCTCGGCGCGCAGGGCGGTGAAAGGAGAGCGCTGCGATATGTCGTAGACCTCGCGCAGCCCCGCCTCGCCGCCCACGGCGATCAGCACGTCCAGACCGGCAGCCGCCCGGGCCGAGCCGCCCTCGCCGGGCCAGGCGCGCACCAGCGGCGCGAGCCGTCGCGCGGTCTCCTCGTTGCCGAACCACAGCAGGGTGTCGAAGGCCCAGCCCAGCTTCTTGGTCGGGTACCCCGCCCCGGCCCAGTTCTCGAACAGGCCCCAGGCGAACTCCGCGAGCGAGTCGGTGTCGCAGGCCTCTTGCACGATCTCGATCCCGCCGTACGGACCGACGTCCCGGTGCGATGAGATGGTCAGCATCTGGACGACGAACCGCACCGCGGACGTCGGCAGCACCGCGGTGCTGCCGGCCAGCAGAATCCTCGGCAGCGACGCCGGATCGGCCCACAACGGCACTGCCGGCATGGACTTGGGGAACGTGTCCAGCCCGCGCCGATCCAGCACCGCCTGCGTCGCGACCGCCGCCTCCGGGCTGGTCTCGCCAGCCAGCGCCACGACGTCCGCCAAGCCCTCGCGCGCCGCGAACCGCACCACGGCCTCGGCCGTCCGGCGCTCGGGGCCGGCCGGCCCGAGAGCGCAGACCAGCAGCTGACGCACCGCCTCCTCGGGATAGCGCCGGAAGAAGACGTCGGCGGCCTCGGCGTACGGCGCGTACTCCGAGTGCAGCCACTCCGCCATGGTCTGCACGATCTTGTTCTGGTTCCCGGCTTCGGCCGGCGTGGGTGCCGGCTCGGGGATGGCGGCCGGGCCGGACGTCTCCTGGGCCGGCCAGCGGAAGAAGGGAGCCGGCGCCGGCAGGTTCTTCAGCGCGATCGGTTTGCCCGCCTTGCGATCCGCCCACGGAGGTACCACCAGGACGTGCGGCAGGTCGGCCTCCGCGGCGATGGAGATCGGGTCCTCGCCGCTCGGGGCGCCGCTGCCGGATCCGTCGATGCGATTCAGCAGGGCCTGCACTCGCTCCCGTCCGACCTCCGAGAGCCGCAGCAGTTGCTCCCGTGCGACTTCGGGCCCGGCCGCGACATGGAGCCGCAGTACGTAGTCCACCTGCGTGGCCGGCTCGGCCTCGGCCAGCAGCCGCAGCACCCGGCGGGGGAAGCGCTTCGCGGCCTCGAGCAGGGCGGCCTGTGCGTCCTTCGGGCCCAGCTCGCCGATCAGGGTGCTGACGGCCAGGTCGCTGGGCAGCTTCGGCAGCAGGTTGAGCGCGTGCCAGCGGTCGCGCTCCAGGCAGCCGATGAGGAACTCGTCGGCGCCGGCGTCGATCGCGGCCAGGAACGTGCCCTCGGCGCGCCGGTCGTCGTTGACCCAGTTCCAGTCCTTGATCTTCCGGCCCAGTTCCCGCGCCTGCTCCCGGGTCGTGCAGGCGAGCATCAGGAGCCTGGCGACGTAGTTGTCCACGTCGGTCTGCGCGGCGTAGTCGGCGATGTCCGCCGAACACCACTCCGGCCGCTCCGGGGCGAGCACCGCCATCGCGGCGCGGGAGGCCGGGACCGGGTACTCGTCGCGCATCTTCTCCGCCACGGCGACGGCCTCGAAGTACTCCTCGTCCGTGGCCGAGCGCACCAGGTCCAGCAGCCGCAGCAGCAAAGGCCAGCGGCGGTCGGGCAGGTGGCTGTCGTAGAAGCTTCTCCGGCCCCAGTTGTGGCCGGAGAAGTTCTTGTCCTCGGCGCTGGACGCGGCGAACGAGCGCACCGCCGCGGCGGGACCGTCCGCCGCGACGATGCGGTCGATGCTGCGCCACGTCGCAAAGCCCTGAGGATCCACCGAGCCGGTCGCCGAGAACGGCTCGAGATCGGCCCGGTCGCAGCGGTCCCGGCGGATGACTCCGTGCTGGAACTTGCGAGGCAGTTCGAACCGGTCTTCGGGATCGATGCTCATGCCCCGAGCCTAACGAGTGCGGCGCGGCTCAGCCGGTGGCGCAGGCCTGACCGTTGAGACTGAACGAGGGCGGCGCGGACGCGTTCCCGGTATGCGTGGCCTGCAAGCCGAAACTCACCGAACCACCCGGCGCGATCGCCGCGTCATAGCTCAGATTCGTGGCCGTCACCGAGCCGGAGGACGGGCTGATCGTCGCGTTCCAGGCGTTGGTGACGCTCTGTCCCGATGCGAGGGTGAACGCCAGGTTCCAGCCGTTGACCGCCGCCGATCCGGTGTTGCTGATGGTGATGTTCTCCGTCAGTCCGGTGTTCCAGGCGTCCACGGTGTCGCTCACCTTGCACGCCGCACCGCCGCCCGGCGAGGAGCTCGACGATGTCGGCGAAGTGGGTGAGGTGGACGAAGCCGGTGTGGTCGGCGAGGACGAACTCGA
The DNA here is from genome assembly GCF_041262705.1 of Catenulispora sp. MAP12-49. NCBI lineage: Bacteria > Bacillati > Actinomycetota > Actinomycetes > Catenulisporales > Catenulisporaceae > Catenulispora > Catenulispora sp. MAP12-49. The sequence goes on from NZ_JBGCCP010000035.1 coordinate 51,867, forward strand.
GGTCACACCCCCGCCCAGCGCGCTGACCGCCGCGTTGTACGCCGGCTTGGGCTGGTAGTTCTGGTCGTACATCGTCGCGGCGCCGTAGCCGGAGAAGGTGCCGGGGATCCAGGAGTCCGCGTCGCCCACGCCCCACTGCGACACCCCGACGCAGCGCGTGACGGCCAGGCAGTCCGAAACGACTGTCGAGTAGTCGCTCGCCTGCTGGGCCAGGTTCGCGCTGCTGGCCGGCAGCTGGATCCGGTCGTCGAGCTCTGTCACCGCCACGTCCAGACCGAGCGCGGCGAACCTGGCCATGTTCGCCTGCATCGTGGAGGGCACCTGGCCCAGGATGAAGTGGCTCTCCAGGCCGATCCCGTTGATCGGCACGCCCTGGGACAGCAGCGACTGCACCAGGGAGTACATCGCGTTGCTCTTGGTGTTCTCGCCCTCGATGTTGTAGTCGTTCAGGTAGAGCTTGGCGTTCGGGTCGGCGGCGTGGGCCGTGCGCAGGGCGTCGGCGATGTACCCGGTGCCCATGGCGTTGTAGAAGGCGTCCTGGCGCAGCGTGCCGTCGTCGTTGAAGGGCTCGTTGACCACGTCCCAGGAGTAGACCTCGCCCTTGTAGTGCGTGGCCTCGGTGGTGATGTGGGTCTCCATCGCCGCCTGCACCTGGTTGGCCGGCAGGCTGGACACCCAGGAGGGCAGCTGGCTGTGCCAGACGAGGTTGTGCCCGCGCACCCGCATCGAGTGCGCCTGCGCGAAGGCGACCAGCGCGTCGCCGGGGCCGAAGTTGAACGTCCCGTTCGAGGGCTCGGTGGTGTCCCACTTCATCTCGTTGCCGGGCGTCATCATGTCGAACTGCGACGTGGCGACCCCGACCAGCGCGGAGTTGCTCAGGTTCGACTGGACCAGCGCGGTGCCGAAGTACTTGCTCTTGGCCTCGGCCAGCTGCTTGAGCGAGGTGTCCGCCGATGCCGGTCTGACCAGGGCCAGGCTGCCGGCCAACGCGGCGCTGGCGACGACCGCCAACGCGGCGGCCAGTCTGCGGTTGTGCGTGAGGTGCATGGGGCGTGCTCCTTCCGGGGGAGTGATACCGGGCTGCCTCCGCAGAGTGCTGCGAAACGGTCCGAGTCTGCGTCCGCCGAAACCTCGTGTCAATCGTTATCGATATCGTTTTCGACGGCCGGTATCCTGGGCCGCGTGCCGATCGATCCGATTCCCCCGCGCGTGACCATCCGCGATGTCGCCCGGCAGGCCGGTGTCTCGGTCGCGACGGTCTCCAAGGTCCTCAACGACCGCTACGGCGTGTCCGCGGACACCACGGCCCGTGTCAAGGCCGTTATAGACGAGCTCGGATACGAGGCGAGCCTGGTGGCGCAGAGCCTGCGCAACCACCAGACCAACGTCATCGGGATCCTGGTGGCCGACCTTGAACCTTTCAGCGCCGAACTGCTCAAGGGCGCCGGCGACGCGATCCGCGGATCGGGTTTCGAGCTCGTCGTCTACTCCGCCGGCGGCCGGGCCCGCGACCAGGTGGGCTGGGAGCGCCGTTACCTGTCGCGGCTGTCCGGGACGCTGGTGGACGGGGCCGTCCTGGTCACCCCGACCGTGGTGGACCTGCGGTACGGCGCGCCGGTGGTCGCGGTCGATCCGCACACCGGCCCCGGCGGACGGCCGACCGTGGACTCGGACAACCTGCGCGGCGCGCGCGCCGCGGCCGAGCACCTGCTGGGCCTGGGCCACCGCCGGATCGCGATGCTGACCGGCCGCCCGGATCTGCTCTCGGCGCAGCTGCGCGAAGAGGGCTTCCGGCAGGCGATGGCCGCCGCGGGCGCCGCGGTCGATCCGGACCTGATCCGGCTCGGTTCCTACGACCCGGATACCGCCGCCGAGCAGGCCGCCAAGCTGCTCGCCGGCTCCGGCCGGCCGACGGCGGTGTTCGCCGCCAACGACCTGTCGGCGATCGCCACCATCGAGGTCGCGCAGCGGATGGGCCTGCGGGTGCCCGAGGACCTGTCGGTGGTCGGGTTCGACGACATCCCCGAGGCGACGCGCTGCACCCCGTTGCTCACCACGGTCGAGCAGCCGATCCGGGAGATGGGGCGGCGCGCGGTGGAACTGCTGATCGGGCTGATCCGCGGGGAGTCCGCACCGGAGGGGACCCACATCATGCTCCCGACCCGCCTGGTGGTCAGGGCTTCCACGGCAGAGCTCTCCACAGCAGGGCGCGACGCGGGACTCTGACAGTTCGCAGGCCGTCTGCGCGGTCCTTTACACGGCGTCCGCGCTCCGCCTCGATTTGATAACCCTTTTAATAACGGTTTCGCTAAGGGGTTTACGAAGGGGACACGTCTGCGTAATCTCAAGCCTCACCGAGCCCCGGCGGCTCGGTGAGACGCCCTTGAGAATCGCTAGGAGCCCACCGAGATGCGACCCCGCCTGTCCGGCGACCTGCGCCGTGCCAACCGCGTGGAAGTCATGCGGAGCTTTTACGGCGGCCGGACGCTGACCCGCGGCGACGTCGCCGCTCAGCTCGGCGTGTCGGTCGCCACCGCCGGGACGATCATCGGGGAGCTGACCGCGGCCGGGCTGCTGGCGGAGACGCAGAGCACGCGCTCCGGCGGCGGGCGTCCGGCCAGCCAGCTGACGATGCGGGCCTCGGCTCCCTACCTGGTCGGTGTCGACCTCGCCGAGACCTACGTCATCGCCGAGATCTTCGATCAGGCGATGACCCGGGTCGGGCACTTCCAGACGCCCGTGTCGCCGACGGACAACGACCCGGACTCCGTGGTCGGGCACGTCGTGGACAGCGTCCAGGGCGTCATCGCCGCCCTGGACGGGGTCAGCGCCGCCGACGTCGCCGGGGTCGGGGTCAGCCTGCCCGGCCAGGTCGACCGCGAGGGCGGGGTCTCGGTCCACGCCCCGAACTGGGGCTGGCACGGCGTCCCGTTCACCTCCCTGTTCCAGAAGCGCTGCGACCTGCCGGTGCTGCTGGACAACCCGCTGAAGGCGATAACGCTGGCCGAGATGATGTTCGGCGAGGCCGGGGACCACGACGACGCCGTGGTGGTGAACCTCGGTACCGGCGTCGGTCTCGGCGTGGTGGCCGAGGGCCGGCTGCTGCGCGGCCGGACCAACACCGCGGGGGAGTGGGGCCACACCGTGCTGGTCGCCGACGGCCTGCCGTGCCACTGCGGCAGCCGCGGATGCGTCGAGGCCTACGTCGGCGCCGCCGCGCTACTGGAACTCCTCACGGAGGTGGAACCGGACAGCCCGCTGCTGGTCCCCGGCGACCAGGCCGCGACCGTGGCCCGGCTGGCCGAGGCGGCCGGACGCGCCGACCCGGTCGCCGTGGCCACCCTGGAGCGGTTCGCCCGGCCGCTGGGCATGGCGCTGGCCAACGCCGTCAACATGCTCAACCCCGAACTGCTGGTCGTCGGCGGCTGGGTCAGCGCCGCCTTCGGCGCGCCGCTGCTGGCCGCGGTCGAGCCGGTGGTCAAGCAGTACTCCCTGGCCGTCCCCTACGACGCGGTCACCCTGGCCGCCTCCCGCATCGCCGACAACCCGGTGTCCCTGGGCATGGCGGTGCTGGCCTTCGAGACGTTCGTCCTGCCGTAGTACGTCCCCGTACTACCTCCGGTACTTAGTACACAGCGAAGCAAGGAGCGAAGACAGACCATGGCGTCCCCACCCCTGGACCTCGCCCGCCCGGGCCGCCCGCGCCGACCCGCGCGGCGCCGGCGGTCCCTGGTCGGCTGGCGGTTCGTCAGCCCCTTCATGGCCCTGTTCGCGCTGGTCTTCCTCGCCCCGATCGGCTACTCGATCTACCTGAGCCTGTACAAGACCAAGCTGATCGGCGGCACGCAGTACGTCGGCCTGCAGAACTACAGCGACGCCCTCCAGGACTCCCAGTTCTGGACCTCGTTCGCCCGGGTCGCGCTGTTCCTGGTCGTGCAGGTGCCGCTCATGCTCGGGCTGGCGCTGCTACTGGCCCTGGCCATCGACAGCGGACGGCTGTACGGGGCGGCCTTCTTCCGGATATCGGTGTTCCTGCCCTACGCCGTCCCCGCCGTGGTCGCCACGCTCATGTGGAGCTTCATGTACGGCACCCAGTTCGGCCTGGTCCGCGACATCGACAAGCACTTCGGCGTCACGCTGCCCGATCCGTTGTCCCCGCACCTGATCCTGGCGTCCATCGGCAACATCGTGACCTGGGAGTGGGTCGGCTACAACATGCTGATCCTGTACTCGGCGCTGCGAGTGGTGAACCCCTCGCTGTACGAGGCGGCGGCCATCGAGGGCGCCGGCCAGTTCCGGATCATCTGGTCGATCAAGCTCCCGGCCCTGCGCCCCGCGCTGGTCATCGCCACCATCTTCTCGATCATCGGCAGCTTCCAGCTGTTCAACGAGCCCAGCATCCTCAAGCACCTGGCGCCGAACGCGATCACCACGTTCTACACACCGAACTACTACGCGTACTCGCTTTCCTTCGACGGCCAGCAATTCAACTACTCCGCGACCATCGCCATCGTCATGGGCGTGGCCACGATGATCGTCGCCTACGCCGTCCAGCTGCGCGGCATGCGAAAGGCGGTCTGAGCCGTGACCACAGAGCCCCTGAGCACAGCACGGGAAACAGCGCGGGCGACAACGCGGACCGCTAAGTGGGGAAGTCCCCACAACGCCACGCCGCCGCTGCGGGCCAAGGCCCGGCGCGCGCCGCATCTGCGCCGCAAGAGCCTCACGCTGACCGTGCTGTGCGCGGTGATGGCCGTGTACACCCTGCTCCCGCTGGCCTGGCTGGCGATCAACGCGACCAAGACGCAGCAGAACCTGTTCAACTCCTTCGGGCTGTGGTTCAAGGGGTTCGGCCTGTTCTCCAACGTCGGCGACACGTTCAGCTACCAGCACGACATCTTCGGCCGGTGGCTGCTCAACACGCTGCTGTACGTGGTGGTCGGGGCCGGCGGGGCGACGGTGCTGGCCACGCTGGCCGGCTACGGCCTGGCCAAGTTCGACTTCGCGGGCAAGAAGGCCGTGTTCGCCGTGGTGATCGGCGCGGTCGCGGTGCCGGCCACGGCGCTGGCCGTCCCGACCTTCCTGATGTTCTCCAAGATGGGGATCACCGACACACCGTGGGCGATCATCATCCCGTCGCTGATCTCGCCGTTCGGCCTGTACCTGATGTGGACGTTCAGCTCCGAGGCGGTGCCGGCGGAGATCATGGAGTCGGCGCGGATGGACGGCGCGGGGGAGTTCCGCACGTTCTTCTCCGTCAGCCTGCCCCTGCTGGGGCCCGGCATCGTGACGGTGCTGCTGTTCAACGTGGTCACGACCTGGAACAACTACTTCCTGCCGCTGATCATGCTGAAGAACCAGGACTGGTACCCCCTGACGTTGGGCCTGAGCACCTGGAACGACCAGGCCCACACCGCCGGCGGGGACGTGGTGTTCAACCTCGTCATCACCGGCTCGCTCATCACGATCATCCCGCTGATCGCGGCGTTCCTGCTGCTCCAGCGGTACTGGCAGTCGGGCCTGAGCGCCGGAAGCGTGAAAGGTTGACGGCGCCCCGGCCCGACCGCGGAACCCTCCCAATGATGAAAAGAAGGGAACAGCAATGACGATAACCCGTCGACGCGGCGTCCTGCTGGGCGCGACCGCGCTGGCCGTGGCGCTGGCCGCGACCGCCTGCGGATCCTCGTCCAGCGGCGGTGGCAGCGGCAAGACCTCTTCGGCCTCCTCGCAGGCCGCCACGGTCACCGACGCGGACCTGCAGGCGGCGCTGACCGCCGGCGGGAACCTGACGGTCTGGGCCTGGGAGCCGACCCTGAAGAAGGTCGTCGCCGACTTCCAGACCAAGTACCCGAACGTGCACGTCAACCTGGTCAACGCCGGCACCGGCAACGACGAGTACAAGGCGCTGCAGAACGCGGTGCAGGCCGGCAAGGGCGTCCCGGACGTCGCGCACATCGAGTACTACGCGCTGCCGCAGTTCGAGCTGACCAAGTCGGTGGCGAACCTGGACCAGTTCGGCGCGGCCTCGTTGAACGGCACCTTCACCCCGGGCCCGTGGAACTCGGTCCAGGCCGACGGCGGCGTCTACGGCCTGCCGATGGACTCCGGACCCATGGCCCTGTTCTACAACCAGACGGTCTTCGCCAAGTACGGCATCACCACGCCCCCGGCCACGTGGGACGAGTACGCCGCCGACGCCAAGAAGATCCACACCGCCGACCCGACCGCCTACATCACCAACGACACCGGCGACGCGGGCTTCACCACCAGCATGATCTGGCAGGCCGGCGGAAAGCCTTACTCGGTCAGCGGAACCAACATCGGTGTGAACTTCGCGACCGACGCCGGCACCCAGAAGTACGCGACCGAGTGGCAGCAGCTCATCGACGGCCACGACCTGGCCCCGATCAGCTCCTGGAGCGACGCCTGGTACCAGGGCATGGCCTCCGGCAAGATCGCCTCGCTGGTCATCGGCGCCTGGATGCCCGCCTCCCTGGAGTCCGGCGTGAAGTCCGGCTCGGGCCAGTGGCGCGTGGCGCCGCTGCCGCAGTGGACCGCCGGCGGCAAGGTCACCTCCGAGAACGGCGGCAGCTCCCTGGCCGTGATGAAGGCCAGCACCAACCAGAAGCTGGCCTACGCGTTCCTGAAGTACGCGACCGTCGACGAGGGCGCGCAGACCCGGGTCGACAACGGCGCCTTCCCGGCCACGGTGAAGCAGCTGAACTCGCCGGACTTCCTGAACAAGACCGACCCCTACTTCGGTGACCAGAAGATCAACCAGGTGCTCGCCCAGAGCGCGGCCGAGGTCGCCCCGGGCTGGTCCTACCTGCCCTTCCAGGTCTACGCCAACAGCGTCTTCAACGACACCGCGGGCAAGGCCTACATCGGCGGCTCGTCCCTGGCCGACGGCCTGAAGGCCTGGCAGGACGCCTCGACCAAGTACGCCAAGGACCAGGGCTTCACCGTCAAGTAGCGCCGGCGGCCCGACCCGCGGAAGAAGGGCCCTGTGCGGCCGCGCCCACCGAAGGGGGCGGCCGCACGGGCAGCCCTGCCGCGAACCGGCCCCGCCGTGGAGAACCACAGGGAGCAACACGAACGTGGCAGTACTCGACATCACCGACGACGGTTTCGCGCTCGACGGTCGGCCCTTCCGGATCGTCTCCGGCGGCCTGCACTACTTCCGAGTCCACCCGGCGCAGTGGTCAGACCGCCTGCGCAAGGCCCGCCTGATGGGCCTGAACACCATCGACACCTACGTGCCGTGGAACCTGCACGAGCGGCGCCCCGGCACCCTGGACTTCACCGGCATCCTGGACCTGGCCCGCTTCCTGGACCTCGCCGCCGCCGAGGGTCTGCACGTACTGCTGCGGCCCGGGCCCTACATCTGCGGCGAGTGGGAGGGCGGCGGCCTGCCGTCGTGGCTGCTGGCCGACCCGGAGCTGCGGCTGCGCAGCACCGACCCGGCGTTCCTGCGGGCGGTCGAGGGCTTCCTCGACGCGCTGATGCCCATCGTGCTGCCACGGCTGGGAACACACGGCGGGCCGATCATCGCCGTACAGGTCGAGAACGAGTACGGGGCGTACGGCTCCGACACCGCCTATATGGAACGGCTGCAAGAGGCACTGACATCGCGGGGCATCGACGTGCCCTTGTTCACCTCCGACCAGCCCGGCGACCTCGGCGACGGCGCCCTGCCCGGAGTCCTGGCCACCGCCAACTTCGGCGGCAAGGTGACCGCCTCGCTGGCCGCACTGCGCGCGCAGCAGCCGACCGGACCGCTGATGTGCACAGAGTTCTGGAACGGCTGGTTCGACCGCTGGGGCGGCATCCACGCACAGCGCTCGGCCGAGGACGCCGCCGCCGCGCTGGACGAGATGCTCCAGGCAGGGGCGTCGGTCAACTTCTACATGTTCCACGGCGGGACGAACTTCGGATTCACGAACGGCGCCAACGACAAGGGCTCGTACCGGGCCACCGTCACGTCCTACGACTACGACTCGCCGCTGGACGAGGCCGGCGACCCGACGGAGAAGTACCGCCGGTTCCGGTCCATCATCGGCAAGTACGAGAGCCTGCCGGAGGAGGAGGTTCCTGAAGCCTCCCCGAAGCTGGGGCCGGTCTCGGTGGACCTGACCGGGCGCGCGCCGTTGTTCGACCCGGCAGCCTTGGCCGTCCTCGGCGAGTCTCAGGACTCTGAGACGCCGCTGACGATGGAGCAGCTGGGCCAGGACTTCGGGTTCGTGCTCTACGAGGCCCGCCTTCCCGCCGCGGGCCCGGTGACCCTGGCCTTCGAGCAGATCGGCGACCGCGCGCAGGTGTTCGTCGACGGCCAGCCGGTCGGCGTGCTGGAACGCGAGCGGCACGAGCACGTGGTGGCCTTCACGGTGCCGCGCGACGGGGCCCAGCTGCGGGTGCTGGTGGAGAACCAGGGCCGGGTGAACTACGGCTCCAAGCTCGCCGATCGCAAGGGCCTGATAGGCGCGGTCGACCTGGACGGCGTGCCGCTCACCGGCTGGACCTCACGCCCGCTGACCCTGGACGACCTGTCCGGCCTGACCTTCGCCGAGACCGGCGGCGCGGTGGTCGGCCCGTGCTACCACCGGGGCGAGTTCCACCTCGACGCCGGCGCGGACACCTACCTGCACCTGGACGGCTGGACCAAGGGCCTGGCCTGGATCAACGGCTTCAACCTGGGCCGCTACTGGTCGCGCGGCCCGCAGGGCTCGCTGTACGTCCCGGGCCCGCTGCTGCGCCCCGGTGCGAACGAGCTGATCGTGCTCGAACTGCACGGAACCCGGACGGGACGGGCCGAGCTGCGGCCGGTGCCGGAGCTGGGGCCGACGGAGGAGTGAGGCCGGCAGGGGAGTAAGACCGGTGGGGCCGCCGCTTGTGAGGGAGCGGCGGCCTTGCCATGTCACGGTGGTAGATCGCGCCTCCTGCGCGCCGGCGGCCTGAGCGGCGGACGTCAGTGCGGTCGGCGCGTGCTCGACCAGGTCCCGCAGCCGGTCGAAGGCCTTGGCCTCGGCGTCCAGGCGGGCGTTGGCGCGGTCGCAGCGTTCGATGATCTCCGCGAGCATCCGGCGCTGCGTCGGCTCGTCCTCCGGGATGTCGTCGTCCAGCGCCTGCCGGACCCGGAACGCGGCCATCAGGTCGGCCTTGGCCTCGGCCAGCGCGTCGGTGAAGGGGGCCGCCGCCTCGTCGCCGAACTCCGCACTGGCGAAACCGAGTTCCTCCTCGCTGGTACGCACCGCGTCGTCGGTGGCGACCAACGCGTGCTTGGCCGAGGCGTCCAGCTCCTTGATCGACTTGATCGACGCCACCCCCGCAGGTCCCCGTGATCGGGTCTGCCGCCGCGACCGCGAGTACGTGTAGAAGCCTGCCGCCGCGATCGCCCCGACGACCACCACGGATCCGGCGATCCACCCTGCGGTGTCCGAGGACGAGGCCGCCGGATCGGGATGCCCCGGTGTGACATCGACGGTCGGCACCGGCAGCCCGGCCACCACCGCCCCGATCCCGTCCGCCGCGCCGATCGCCGCCCCGGCCCAGTCGTTCTGCCGCAGCGCGGGCTCGACCGCGGAGGACGCGACCAACGCCAGCTGCGACGGGGTCACGCCGGAGTCGGTGTCGGTGGAGTACCCGTACTGACGCGCGTGGGTGGCGATGGCCAGCAGGACGTCGTGCAGCCCCAGGCCGTTCCTCGTCGCGGTCTCGTTCGCCCAGTTGCCCGGGGTCTTGCCGGAGAAGTCACGGACGTAGGCCACGAACAGCTGGATCCCGCGCTGCGCGTCGAGCTGGGCCAACGCGGCCGTGACCTCGTCACGCCGGTTGCCGAGGGCGTTGACCTTGTCGGTGATCTGCCCGACCCGGTCCAGCTGGATCGGGGCATCAGCTTGGACCGCACCCACGCTCCACCCGGCCGACGCACCGAGCAGCAGCAACGCCAAGGCGGCGAAACGGCAGACGACCACCCGCACCCGTGCCGCCCTGGCCATCGCCGGCCTCTCCCGTGCTCGGACGGTGCCCGCTGCCCCGTCGATCGACCGTAGGCAGCCCCCGCGCGGGGCCGCGACCGCGCCGAACCCGTTCGGAGCAATCCCGGCACGAACGGAGCAACCGGATTTGATCTTGGGAGAACGCCGTTGCAAGTCTGAGCGCTCCGTCTATCGAGGGAAGGGCTCTCTACCCATGGCCGATCTCCGTCCCCGTACTCGACGCACCGCCGCCGTCGCCCTCGCGGCCACCGGCATCCTGGTCCCCGCCGCCATCGCCTCGGCCGCGACCGTGACGCACAAGAGCACGAACCACAGCCGGATCACGAACACCAGTCAGAGCACGAACAACAGCCAGCACCTGCCGGTCCAGAGCGTCAACGGCTACGACGCCGCCTGCGGCCCGGCCGCCGACATCCAGGCCATGACCATGGCCCTGGGCATGGTCGGCCTCGGCAACGTCGCGCTCTACACCGGCCCCGGCCGCACCGGCAGCGGCTGCGACGTGATCACCGGCAACGGCCTGCCGATCGGCACCGACTTCCAGATCAGGGGCCTGAAGGCGGCCAACGTCGAGAACAACACCGACGAGCCGGTGGCCGTCTACTCCGACCAGACCGACGACCTCGACGCCGTCGTACCGGCCGGCACGGACAGCGACATCGCTCCGGTCGACGTGAACTTCGCCGCCTACCCGCAGGGCAGCACCCCGCCGCCGGACGACAGGGGCCTGATTCCCACCGCGGTCTTCCAGTTCCCGAAGGGCTGAGCCCGGGCGCGACACTGTAGCCACCGCCCTCGGCCCGGCCGGCGCTTGCCGACCGGACCGAGGGCGCTTCAGTGCCGGTTCACTCCGCGCCGGAACCGGTGTTCAGCACCGGCTGCACATGCTGCTCGCTGCACAGCACCACGAGCAGGTTCGACACCAGCTTCGCCTTGTGGTCGTCGTCCAAGGTCACGCCGCCCCGCTCGCCGAGGTGGTCCAGCGCGGAGTCGATCATCCCCAGCGCGCCCTCCACGATCTTCGCCCGCGCCCCCACGACCGCGTCGGCCTGCTGGCGCCGCAGCATGTTCCCGGCGACCTCGGGCGCGTAGGCGATGCGGCGCAGCCGCACGTCGGTGACCACTATCCCGGCCGGGACCAGCCGTTCTCCCAGCTCCGCGCGCAGCGCCTCGGCCACCGCCCCGGGGTCGCCGCTGAGCGAGAGCCGCTGCTTGCCGTGGCTGTCGTAGGGGAAGCGGCTGGCCGTGTGGTGCAGCGCGGCCTGGGTCTGCAGGGCGACGAAGTCGTCGTAGTCCAGGACGTCGAACACCGCCTTGGCGGTGTCCTGCACCTGCCACACGACCATCGCCGACACCTCGACCGGGTTGCCGTCCATGTCGTTGACCTTCTGGTACTCGCTGTCGTTCGTGCGGATCTTCAGCGAGACCCGGGCCTTGTGCGCCAGCGGGTTGACCGCGTACCAGCCGGGCTTGCGCAGCGTCCCGGAGTACTTGCCGAGCCGGGTCAGCACGATCGCCTCGTTCGGCCGCACCACGACCGGCGAGCGGAACAGGAACAGTCCCAACGGCGGGAACACCAGACAGATCAACGCCGGCAGGAACCCCACGATCCCCGGCGCATGCCACGCCCGCTTCTCCAACGACCCCACAGCACACCCTCCCCATTGGTCGCGCAGGACACTGCGGTCCTGCTCGAATCGCGCCACTATAGCCCGGCGCGTATGCGACGGATCAGGGCTCACCTAAAACGCTTCAGAGTTTCGCGAGTCCATGCCCGCCTCTTGACACACCGTGGAGGCGGGAGCATATTCACCTCACTGAAACGCTTTATCTGCCACCCTCACCCAGCAAGGGAGCCTGATCGACGATGCGCGGATCCAGTTCGAGGTGGAAGGCCCTGCTCGCCACCGGCGCGCTGACGCTGACGTTCGCCGGCATGGCGGGCGTCGCGCAGGCCGCCCCCGGCAAGGCCGCTGCCGCCAAGAAGGGCCCGATCTCCGTGGCGTACGTGGAGGTCAACAACAACAGCATGCTGAACGTCGGCAAGTACAAGCTGGCCAACGGCGGCGCCAACGTCTTCGACATCGCCGTCATCTTCGCCGCCAACATCAACTACGACGGCACCAACGCCCAGCTGTACTTCAACCCGCAGGTGCAAAGCGTCCTGGACAACGCCGCGACCCAGATCAAGCCCCTGCAGGCCAAGGGCATCAAGGTCGAGCTGTCGATCCTGGGCAACCACCAGGGCGCCGGCTTCGCCAACTTCCCGTCGCAGTCCGCCGCCGCGGCTTTCGCGAAGCAGCTGTCGAACGCCGTCACCAAGTACGGCCTGGACGGCATCGACTTCGACGACGAGTACGCCGACTACGGCACCAACGGCACCGGCCAGCCCAACGCCAGCTCCTTCGTGTACCTGGTCCAGGCGCTGCGCAACGACATGCCGAACAAGCTCATCACCATGTACGACATCGGCCCGGCGGCCTCCAGCCTGACCTACAACGGCACCGACGTCGGCCCGCTGTTCAACTACGCGTGGAACCCGTACTACGACTCGTGGAACGTCCCGGACATCAACCTGCCGAAGAGCAAGCTGTCCCCGGCGGCGATCGATGTCACCTCGACGCCGTCCAGCGACGCGGCGAGCCTGGCGCAGCAGACGGTCAACGGCGGCTACGGCGTCTTCATGACCTACAACCTGGGCGCTACGGATATCCACAGCTACATATCCAGCTTCACGAAGGTCCTCTACGGCAGCAAGGCCGTATACAGCGGCTGACAAAGCAGGCTCAGCAGAACCCTCATCTCGCGGCGCGGGCTCCCAGGCGGGAGAGCCCGCGCCGCGGCTCTTTCGTGAGCCGGAGTCTGGCCTGGCACGCCCGTTCGGCCCTCCCGCCCGTTCTACCTCTCGGGCAGCAAATGCCGTAGATCAGCCAGATTCAGCGCCGGACCGCTCAACGGCGGCGCCGCCGGGTCGGCCCGCAGACCCGCGATGAGCAGATCGGCATGACGGTGGGCCAGGGCCTGCTGGGCCTGCGCGGTGAACGGCCCCGGCAGCCGCTGCGAGAAGCGCACGACGAGCAGGCCGATGTCGGCGAACGCCGCGTCCTCGCGCAGCCGGCCGGCCTTGCGCGCGGTCTCCAGCAACTCCTCGATCAGGCGCGCCGAGGTCGTGCGCGCCTCCTTGATCTGCGGTTCGTCCATGTCGATCGCGCCCATCAAGGCCGGGATCACCGCGGAGGTGCGCAGGTCGATGACCGCGTGGATGTAGGCCGCCAGGGCGTCCAGCGGGTCCTCGTGGTCGCGCCGGGCCTGCCGCACCGCCTCGATCGTCGAGGTCAGCGCATGGAGCACCACGGCGTGCATCAGGGTGCCGCGGTCGGCGAAGTGCCGGTAGAGCGTGGCGATGCCCACGTCGGCGCGTCGGGCGATCTCCTCCAGCGACGCCTCCGGTCCGCGTTCCACGAACACGTCGCGGGCCTCGGTCATCAGCCGCTCTCGATTGCGGCGCGCGTCGGCTCGCATGCGGGCCCCTTCCGGTCAAGGTCAAGCCCGGTCAAGCCTACCAGTAGACGGAGGGAAGCCCTTCGCTTAGTATCGGAGGGAACCCCTTCGTTTATCCGGGTTCACTCGGAGGCGCTCTATCCGGAGGTGCCGACCATGACCGCCACCACGACAGACCGGGACGTCGCAGCACGCCCGGACCGCAGCCGGCTGATCCTGGGTGTCATCGCGTCCGCCCAGCTCATGACCGCCCTCGACGCGACCATCGTGAACATCGCGCTGCCCTCGGCCCAGCGCGCGCTGGGCTTCGGCGACGCCCAGCGCCAGTGGGTCGTCACCGCCTACACCGTGTGCTTCGCCGGCCTGCTGCTGTTCGGCGGCCGGGTCGCCGACCTGTTCGGGCGCCGGCGGACCTTCCAGCTCGGGCTGACCGGGTTCGGACTGTCCTCGCTGCTGGCCGGGCTGGCCCCCTCGCTCCCGGTGCTCGCCGCCGGCCGCGCGCTGCAAGGCGCGTTCGCCGCGCTGATCACCCCGAGCGTGTTGTCGCTGCTGGCGGTCACGTTCACCGAGGCCAGGCAGCGGGCCCGGGCGTTCGCCGTCTACGGCGCGGTGGCCAGCAGCGGGGCCGCGCTGGGACTGCTGCTCGGCGGGATCCTCACCGAGTACCTGGGATGGCGCTGGTGCCTGTTCGTCAACGTCGTCCTGGCGGTCGTAGTACTCGCGGTGGGTCGTGCCGTGCTGCCCGACCAGCCCGGTACGGCCGTCGGCGGCCTCGACGCCGTCTCTGCTGTGCTGGCCACCGGGGGACTGGCCGCCGTGGTGCTCGGGTGCGGGCAGGCGGCCCGGGACGGCTGGTCCTCGCCGGTCGTGATCAGTGCCCTGATGGGGGGAGTGACGCTGCTCGCGGCGTTCGCCGTGCGGCAGAGACGGGTGCCGGATCCCATGCTGCCGCTGCGGATTCTCGCCGACCGCGACCGGGCCGCCGCGTGTGTGGCGGTCGGCACCGCGGTGGTCGGGGCGTTCGGGATGTTCCTGATGCTGACGTACCACCTGCAAGAGGTGCTGCGCTATTCGCCGGCGCGCGCCGGGGCCGCGGTGCTGCCGATGGCACTGGCCAACGCCGTCAGCGGCTACCAGTTGGGGAACCGGCTGATGCTGCGCGTCGCGCCGCGCTTCCTGATCGCCGGCGGCCTGCTCGTCGCCGCTGCGGGGCTGTTCCTGATGACCCGGCTGACTCCAGGCAGCGGCTACCTCGTGCCGATCCTGCCGGCCGAGATCCTGGTCGGCACCGGCATGGGGATGCTGTTCCCGCCCTCGTTCCAGCTCGCCATCCGCGGGGTGACCCATCGCGACGCGGGTATAACTTCCGCTGTCGTCAATGCCGCGACTCAGGTTGGCAGTTCGGTCGGCACCGCGGTCCTGAACTCGCTGGCGGTCGGCGCGACCGCCGCGTATCTCCTCTCCCACCCGACCACCGCACCGGGCCGTCAGGCCGCGCTCGTCCACGGCTACGCCACGGCGATCGCGTGGGCCGCCGGACTGCTCGCCGCCATGGCCGCGGCGATGCTGGTAATGATCCGTTCAACCCAGGAGAAGAAATGAGCATCCAGCTGAACCACACGATCGTCCGGGCCCGCGACAAGCACGCCTCGGCCGCCTTCCTCGCAGGCATACTCGGGCTGGAAGTCAGCCCCGACTTCGGCCGGTTCGCGCCGGTCGCGGTTGCCAACGGCGTGACGCTGGACTACATGACCGCCGCCGACCCGCAGCCGCAGCACTACGCCTTCCTGCTCGACGACGAGGAGTTCGACGCCGCCTTCGCCCGCATCCAGGAGCAGGGGCTGGACTACTACGCCGAGCCCGGCGGCGACGGACACGGGCAGATCAACACCCGCTGGGGCGGCCGCGGGGTGTACTTCGACGACCCCGACGGCCACGCCATGGAGATCCTCACACGGGCACCGTGATCCCGCGCCCGATGCTCACACGGTGACCCCGGTGACTTCGGTGCTCACACGGTGACCTCGGGCTCGCGCACGTCGGTGATGAACATGTGCCCCGGCGCGTGGGTGATGGCGAACGGCATGCGCGAGGCGACCACCGCCGCCTGCAAGGTCACCCCGCAGGCCCAGAAAGTGGGGACATCCCCACTTAGCATCTCCGGCGGATCCCCGAAGTCGGGCCGCGCCAGATCCCTGATGCCGAGCTCCTCCGGAGCGCCGACGTGCACCGGCGCACCGTGCGAGGCCGGCATCAGGGCCGTGATCCGCGACGCGGCCTCCACCAGCTCCGCCGGCACCGGACGCATCGAGACCACCAGCCGACCGTGCACCCGGCCCGCCGGCCGGCACTCGCGGTCGGTCCGGTACATCGCGACATTCCGCCCCGGGTAGCGCCACGGCACCCCGGCACCTGTCAGAGCACTGTCGAAGCCGAAGCTGCACCCCGTCAGGAACGCCACCGAGTCCTCACGCCACACATGCGTCACATCGGCGGGCTCCTCAACCAGCCGCCCATCACGCCACACGCGGTACAACGGCAGATCGCTCCGCAGGTCGGACCCGACCCCCAGCGGCGTACGACGCGCCCCGACATCGGTGACATCGAGCACCGGACACGGCCCGGGATTGCGATGCACGAACAGCAGCACATCAAACGCCCACTCCACCGGCACCACCAACAGGTTCGCCTGCCGAAACCCAGGCGCCAGCCCAGACGTCGGTCCGCCGCCCCCCGCACGGAACCCGGCGCGCAACTCGGCCGGTGATTCGGGCATACCGGCACGCTAAGCCGATCCGCGGCGGTGTACAACACGGTGCGGGGCGCGGTGCTCCTCACTCCGGATACCCCAGCTGCACGTCGTGCCGGCTGTCGATGCGCGCGTCCACGCGCACCGCGCTGGCGACCGGCGGGTAGCCGCTGGCGATGAGGGTGTACTCGCCGGCGTCGAGGTCGGCGAAGGCGTAGGAGCCCTCGGGGTCGCTGTCGGCGGTGGCCACGACGTTGCCGGCGCCGTCCATCAGCATTACGCGGGCGTCGGCGAGGGGGGAGTCGGTGGACCAGGCTCGGACTGTGCCGATCAGTCTTACCGCCGGGTGGAGTTCGAGGTCGGTGCGGGTGGTGCCGTGGCCGTCGATGGTGATCGACTGGGCGCCGGGGCGGTGGCCGATCGCGTTCACGGCCAGAGTGAGGGGGCCGACCGGCAGGTCGCGGAAGGTGTGGGTGCCGTCCTCGCCGGTGCGGCGGCTGGTGAGGAGGTCGCCGGCGGGGTTGGTGAGCATCAGGGTGGCGCCGCCGATGCGGGTGCCGTCGGTGGCGCGGACCGTCACGGCCAGGCGGCCGCGTTCGGCCAGGGCGATGTCGTGGCGGACGCTGCGTTCGCGGGCGGTGATGGTCGAGGCCTCTGGTTCGCGGCCGTCGGCGGCGACGATCAGCACGTAGGTGCCGACGCGCGGTACGCCGAGCTGGTAGCCGCCGTCGGCGCCGCTGCGGGCGCGGCCCACCTGCCGGCCCTGCGGTGACACCGCGGTGATCACGGCCATCGGCATCGGGGCGCCGTCGCGGTCGCGGACCCGGCCGTGGATGAGTACGCCGTCGCCGTTGTACGCGCCGGGCAGGTGGGCCTGACCCTGGCCCTGGTGGCCGATGGTGGACTGGCCGTAGGCGAAGTCCGGCGTCGGCGGCTGCGGGCTCATGGCCGGGACTGCGTCGTGCATGGGGAGCCGGAGCTCCGTGGGTTCCGGGGAGACGGCATCCACCAACTCGGCATTTGTGGCCTGGCCTACGGATTCGGCCCCGGTGTTAGTCACCAGGGGAACGCCGACACGGAAGCTGATCATGACGAACGACACCACCGCCGAGGCGAGCATCAACCCGGCGGCCCACCAGAACGCCGTGATGTACCCGTGCACCTGGGCCTGCGTGTGCAGCATCGCAGCCTGCTGCGACGTCGGGTCCGCGACCGGGTGCGCGTCGGTGTAGCGGCGGGTGGCGCTCAGGGCCAGCGTGCTCAGCAGCGCGGTGCCGACCGCACCGCCGACCTGCTGCGAGGTGTTGACCATGGCCGAGGCCACGCCGGCGTCGCGCGGGTGCACGCCGCCGGTGGCGACGTTCATCGCGGGCATGAACGCGCAGCCCATGCCCAGGCCCAGCGCGATGATGCCGGGCAGGATCCAGGTGTGGTACGAGCCGCCGACGGTGATCCGGGTCAGCGAGAGCATGCCGGCCGAGCCGAGCAGGAAGCCCGGCGGCATCAGGTAGCGCGGCCGGACCCGGGTCATCAGGCGCGCGCTGATCTGCGTCGCGCCGATCAGCATGCCGCCGACCATCGGCAGGAACGCCGCGCCGCTGCGGATCGGCGACATCCCCCGCACCGCCTGCAGGTAGTACGTCAGGAACAGGAAGGCCCCGAACATCCCGATGATCGCCAGCCCGAGCGAGAGGTACGCGCCGCCCCGGTCGCGGTTCCATACCACGCGCAGCGGCAGCAGCGGAGCCTTGGACACCGCCTCGACGATGACGAACAGGACCAGCGCGGCCCCCGCGGCGATCAGCAGGCTGATGGTGATGCGGGCGTTCCATCCGTCGGACTCGGCGCGCGAGAGCCCGTAGACCAGGCTGCCGAGCCCGCCGGTCACCAGGAAGATGCCCAGGAAGTCCAACCGCCCGTGGTCGCGGTGGCGCGCCGGCTCGCGCACCGTCATCGCGGCCCCGGTGAACGCGATGATCGCGAACACGACGTTGACGAGCATCGTCCAGCGCCAGCTCAGGTACTGCGTCAGCAGCCCGCCGAGCATCAGCCCGACCGCGGCGCCGCCGCCGGCGATCGACCCCCAGATGCCGAACGCCTTGGCCCGCTCGGCCGGAGCCGTGAACATCACCGTAACCAGCGACAGCGCCGACGGTGCGAGCATCGCCCCGAAGCAGCCCTGCAACGCCCGCGCGCCGAGCAGCATCCCGGTGTCGACGGCGGCCCCGCCGAGTGCCGAGGCCAGCGCGAACCCGATGACGCCGACCTGGAACGTCCGCTTGCGCCCGAGCCGGTCGGCCAGCCGCCCGCCGAACAACAACAGGGCGCCGAACGGCAGCGCGTAGGCGGTGACCACCCACTGCCGGTCCGCATCGGAGAAGCCCAGATCGCGCTGCGCCGAGGGCAGCGCGATGTTCACCACGGTGCCGTCGAGCACCACCATGAGCTGCGCCAGGCCGACGAAGGCCAGCGCCTTCCAGCGGCGGGGATCCACGAACGACGCGGCGGCGGGGTTGGTTGAGGACATGGGGAGTTACACCTAACGGAACAACTGCTGGGAAATATCGAGGATGTGAGCACGAGGGGGCGTCACATGGAAATTCGCAATGAAAGTGCGAGCAGTGCGAGACGGCCGCGCCTCAGCGGCTTATTCGCGCATTGTCGTGTCGCTGACGTGTGGCGCGGGACTTGACGACGTACATCCGCACCACCTTGTCCAATACGAAACGGCTCCGTACCACAATAGTGGATGAGGGGTTTATTGACGAACTCTGAGATAGTGGCGCAAGCCGCCTCGGGGCACTTGTTCGTGTGGATCTTGCTCAAACGGAACGGTTGACAGGCGGGACCGCGGAGATCACGCTCACGCGGTGACGCCTGCCGACGCACTGAATAAGAACCGTGACTTCCTCCGCTACTGGTCCGCCGGGGCCGTTTCGGAACTCGGCACGGCGCTTTCCCTGATCGCGTTCCCGCTTCTGGTACTGGCGCTGGGTGACAACCTGGCGCAGGCCGGCGCGGTGGCCACGTGCTCGCTCGTCACCCGCCTTGTCCTTCGCCTACCCGGCGGCCTGTTGGCAGACCGGTGGAACCGGCGGACGTTGATGCTCGCCGGAGACGCCATCCGCATGCTGGCACTGGCCTCGATCCCGGTGGCCTCGGGGCTGGGG
The DNA here is from genome assembly GCF_041262705.1 of Catenulispora sp. MAP12-49. NCBI lineage: Bacteria > Bacillati > Actinomycetota > Actinomycetes > Catenulisporales > Catenulisporaceae > Catenulispora > Catenulispora sp. MAP12-49. The sequence continues at coordinate 71,282 of NZ_JBGCCP010000035.1, forward strand.
CACCTGACCTATCCGCAGTTGCTCGTCGTCGCGATCGTCGAGGGCGCGGCCACGGCGCTGCTGTTCGCTCCGGCATCCGGCATCGCGTTCCGGGACGTCGTGGCGAAGGAGCATCTGGCTGAGGCGATGAGCCGGACCCAGGCCACGGAGGGCGTCATCGCCATGGCGGGCCCCGCGCTCGGTGGTGCGCTCTTCGCGGTGGACAAGATTCTGCCCTTCACACTCGACTCGATCTCCTACGCCGTGTCGGCCGCGTTGTTGCTGAGCCTGCGGACCAAGCCTCCGGTGTCCACCGCGAAGCCGGCCGCCGACACCCGGGGCTGGAGCGCGGGCCTGCGCTGGATGCGGCGGCAGCCCGCGCTTCTCAGGGCCCTGTTCTTCGGGACCGTGGTCAACGTCGCAGGCACGGCCGCCGAGGTCGGCGTGGTGATCTCGCTGCGTTCCGCGGGGAGCGGCGCCACGGTGATCGGCGTGGTCATGGCGTGTGCGGGCGTCGGCGCCGTCATCGGGGCCCTGCTCGCGCCCAGGATCATCGGACGGATCCGGCCGGGCGCCTCGTTCGCGGTGGCGGGCGTGATCTGGACCGCCGGTCTCGCGGCCATCGCGGCGACCCGGGCGCCGTGGGTGGTGGGCCTGGCCCTGGTGGTGATGATCGGCATCACGCCGGTCGGCAACATCGCATTGGGCTCGGCCTTGGTCGGAGGGACGCCTCGCGAGTTGCTGGGCCGGGTGAACACCGCGGCCGGCACGTTGACCGGCGGCGTCGCGAGCTTCGGTCCGTTGATGGCGGGGCTGCTGCTTCAGGCTTTCAGTCCTCTGACAGCGTGGCTGGTGCTGGCTGCGTTGTGCGGACTGGGAACGGCGGTGTTCGCAGGCCCGCTGCTCCGGCTCACCGAACTGGTCGCCGTCCCCGCGGGGCAAGAAGCCTGACCGTTCCGCGTCCTTGATCGCTCTCTGTCGACCCCTGCCATACCGATCCGGCATGTGACTCGCCGGTATCCCCGGCGCGCCTCCCGCCCGTCACCGCAGCGTTGGATTCACGTGGATTCAATGCCTTGAATCCTGCCTACGGTCGCGTAGAATCCACAAAATGCCAAACGGTGCCTCGTGTGCCGGCCAGGGAGGGCATGGTGTCGACCCCAAGAGGTTTCCGGCGGCGGGGGCGCGGGCGGGTGGCCGCCGCGCTCGCCGTCGCCGTGGCGGGGTGTGTCGCGGCCGCGGCGCCCGCGCATTCGGCGTCCGCGCCGATCAAGGCTGCGAGCAGCGGCGGGAGTGCGTCGTCGTGGCTGCCTACGACGCCGGACCAGTGGCCGTTGGTCGTGGACGAGACGGTCTCGCCGAGCGTGACGCTCACCCACGGCGTGCAGCAGCACTCTGATCTGCTCAAGACCGTCGGCGGCGCACAGCGTGCGCAGGTGATGGATGTCGACCTCGCCGACCCCAACGTGCGGTTGGGTGTTGTGGAGTCCCACGACCACCTCACCGACACCGCGGACGAGGTCCCGTCGTCCATGGCGCACCGCACCGGCGCGGTCGCCGGGGTGAACGGCGACTTCTTCGAGATCTACGGCAGCGGCCGGCCGCTGGGCATGGTCGTCATCGACGGCGGCCTGGTCAAGAGCCCCGACCCGAGCTGGAACGCCGATCTGTGGGTGCGCCACGACGGCAGCATCGGCATCGGCACCGAGACCTACACCGGCACCCTGACCGACACCTCAGACACCTCAGACACCTCCAACGCGTCCGGCGCGCCCACCGCCGCGATCACCTCGGTCAACGCCGTGAACAGCCTGTCCGGCGACGCCATCGTGCGCGTCACCCCCGACCTCGGCACCCCCTCGCCGATCCCCGCCTCGACCGTCGTCGCCGGCCACCTGGACCCTGACGGCACAACGCTTGTCGTCGACGGTGTCACCTCCGGTGTGACCTCTCTGCCGCAACTGGCCAAGGGCACCGAGGACCTCGTCGGCTCCGGCAGTCGGGCCCAGTGGCTGTCGCAGAACGTGCACACCGGCGACCGGGTCGCGGTCAGCGAGAAGATCGGCCCCGACGCCGACGTCGAGCAGGGCCTGTCCGGCGGCGCGATCCTGGTGCAGAACGGCCAGCGCGCCGTGCCGTTGCAGGGCCCCGGCGAGAACAACGTCGACAACCCGGTCACCGCGGTCGGCGTCACCAGCGACGGCAAGCACGCGGTCTTCGCCGCCTTCGACGGCCACCAGAGCGAGGACGTCGCCCAGGGCCTGACCCGCCCGCAGATCGCCGGCTGGATGATGCAGCACGGCGCCTACAACGCCATCCTGTTCGACAGCGGTGGCTCCACCCAGATGGTCGGCCGCCTGCCCGGACAGACTCAGGCCTCTGTCCTGAACGTCCCCTCCGACGGCCACGAGCGCCCGGTCGCCAACGGCCTGTTCATCTACAGCACCGAGAAGGCCCCCGGCGCCGCGGTGAAGGCCGTCGTCAACGACGGCAAGCCGCTGACCGCGCTGGCCGGTACCACCGTCCCGGTCTCCGCCTACGCCCTGGACGCCGCCGACAACCCGGCGCGCGACGCCGCCTCGCTCAAGGTCTCACCCGGCAAGGCCGCCGGCGTTGATGGCAGCACCCTGACGTTCCCGCGCGCCGGCCACGGCGTCCTGCACATCACCGCCGGGCATGCGCACTCCACCGTCCCGCTGAACATCGTCGACCGCCTCGGCTCGCTGAGCCTCACCCCGGGGCAGGTCGATCTGGACAGCGGCGGGACCCAGCTGATCACCGCCTCGGCCACCGCGCCCGACGGCAGCGCCGTCGACCTTCCCGCCTCGGCGGTGAAGTGGAGTGTCGACCAGCCCGCGCTCGGCACCGTCGCCGCCGACGGCACGTTCACCGCCGCGGCCTCCGGCTCCGGCATGGTCACCGTCACGGCCAGCGCCGGCGGACGCAGCGCCACGGTCAGTGTCGCCGTCGGCCGTTCGACCACGAGCGTCGACCCGCTCACCGACACCTCGAAGTGGTCGATCACCGACGCGTACATGAACGTCTACCCGCGCAAGGTGCCCAGCCCCGGTTCGCAGAGCACCTCCGACGGCTCGATGACCTTCGACGCGGCCACCAAGGCCCAGCCCGGTGACGCGGGGTCCTTCGACATCCACTACAACTACCCGAACGTCAGCAAGACCCTCGACCTGAGTGTCTACCTCAACGACCCCGACAGCGAGCAGATCCCGCTGCTGAACGGCACCCAGGCCCCGATCGGGATCGGCGTGTGGGTCAAGGGCAACCCCGATCTGGCCTCGCGCCCCGGGGCCGGGCTCGCGCCGGGCATCGTCACGCTGAACGTCGGCATCTGGCAGTCCACGAACCAGCCGACCAGCTTCTACCCGACCGGCATCACCTTCGACGGCTGGCAGTACGTCGTGGCCCAGCTGCCGCCGGGCCTGCAGTACCCGCTGCGGGTCAACTACCTGGGCCTGGTCGTCATCAAGCCGGGTGCGAACCTGAGCGGCGACGTGCACCTGGCCGACCTGCAGGCCGTCTACTCCCCGCGCCCGCCGGTCCCGCCGACGTACACGGCGATCCCGAAGAACCCGTCCTGGCTGAAGTTCTCCGACGTCGGCTCGTTCAAGGCCGGCGGCTCGACCATCGCAGCCTTCGACGACGCGCACACCACCGCGGCCGGCACCACAGCCACCGGCACCGTGGCGATGCAGGCCATGCCGGGACTGCTGGCGAGCCTGCCGGCGGCCGCGAGGCCCTCGATGGTGCAGGCGCTCGGCGACATGTCCGACGACGGCCAGCTGCCGGACCTGACCAATCTCAAGACCCTGCTGGACGGTCTCGGGCTGCCCTACCACGACGCGGTCGGCAACCACGAGATAACCCAGGGCGCGACCCCGGAGAACGGCAACTTCGCCAGCGTGTTCGGGGCCACGCACTACGCCTACGACCAGGGCGCGGCGCGGGTCATCGTCACCGACAGCGGCCACATCGGCATCACCGCCTCGGACCCGTATCAGAACGTGGACACCGACGAGTCGCAGTACCTGTGGCTGGCGCAGCAGCTGACGCAGAACACGCAGAAGGTCGCGATCGTCACCACGCACGTCCCGGCCTACGACCCGCATCCCCGCGACGACAGCCAGTTCTCCGACCGCTACGAGGCCGAGATGTACGAGCGGCTGGTACAGCGCTACCAGCAGACGCATCCGGGCGTCCACGTGATGATGCTGTTCGGCCACGCCCGCGGCTGGGCCGAGGACGTGCGACTGCCGGACGGCACCGAGTCGCCGGACGGCATCCCGAACTTCGTCGTCGCCGACCTCGGCGCCCCGCCGTACGCGCCGCAGGACCAGGGCGGGTTCTACAACTACGGGCTGTTCAACGTGCTGCCCGACGGCACCGTGCAGTTCGCGGTGCAGCCGCTGCTGGCCTCGGTGGCGGTCACGGCGCCCTCGGCACAGCTGGCGCGCGGCACGACGGAGCAGCTGAGCGCGACCGGGACATCGCTGACCGGCACGGACGCCCCGGCGTTGCAGGTGCCGATCGCCGATCCGGTGTCGCGGCACTGGACGTCTTCGGACCCGCGCGTGGTCTCCGTCGACCCCGCCAGCGGCGTGGTGACGGCGCACTGCAAGGGGACCGCCACGGTCACCGTGACCGCCGGCGGCATATCAGGCACCACTTCCATCACAGTGAAGTAGTTCGACGAACAGGCGAGGTAGCGATGACGAGGGTTCCCAGCCGGAGGGGTTTCCTGGCGACGTCCGCGGGGCTCACGGCCGCGTTGGCCGGCGGCGGAGTGTTGATCGGCGGCGCGCCGGCCGCAGCGGCTGCGACTGCCGCGCCCGCTGGGAACCCGTCGTCGCCGCCGTGCGCCGGCGATCCCGCGCACCCCAAGCGGCAGCTGCGGGGTGTGTGGATCGCCAGTGTGTCGAACATCAACTGGCCCTCGGCCCCGGGCCTGAGCGTGGAGCAGCAGCAGGCTGAGTTGACCGGTCTGCTCGACGCGGCGGTCCGGATGCGGATGAACGCGGTCTACCTTCAGATCCGGCCCGCCGCGGACGCGCTCTACGACTCGCCCTACGAGCCGTGGTCGCAGTACCTGACCGGCACGCAGGGCCAGGACCCGGGGTACGACCCGCTGGCGTTCGCCGTCGCCGAGGCGCACAAGCGGAACCTGGAGCTGCACGCCTGGATGAACCCCTACCGCGTGTCCACACAACCGGATCCGGGCCAGTTGGTACCCACACACCCGGCGCGGGTGCACCCGGACTGGTGTGTGGAATACGGCGGGCAGCTGTACTACAACCCGGGCGTCCCGGCGGTCATGGACTTCGACGTCCAGGTGATCACCGATGTCGCGACCCGCTACGACATCGACGGCATCCACTTCGACGACTACTTCTACCCCTACCCGGTGGGCACGGCCGACTTCCCCGACGATGCCACCTTCGCCGCCTACGGCGCGGGCTTCCCCGACAAGGCGACGTGGCGCCGGGCCAACGTCGACAAGCTCGTCAGTACCCTGCAACGCGAGCTGCGCGCGGCCAAACCCTGGGTGAAGTGGGGGATCAGCCCCTTCGGCATCTGGCGCAACGCGGCCACCGACCCCTCCGGCTCGGCGACGAACGGGCTCCAGTCCTACGACGCGCTGTCCTCGGACACCCGGGGCTGGGTCCAGAAGGGCTGGCTGGACTACATCGCGCCGCAGCTGTACTGGAACATCGGCTTCCCGCCGGCCGCCTACGACGTCCTGGTCGACTGGTGGTCCAAGGTCGTGGACGGCACCGGTACGCAGCTGCTGATCGGCCAGACCGTCTCCAAGATCGGCACCTCCAGCCCGCCGGCGTGGCTGAACCCGGATGAGATGCCGAACCACCTGATCCTCAACCGGCAGTACCCGCAGGTCGCCGGCGACATCTTCTTCAACGTCACCAAGCTGCTCACCGACCCGCTGGGCTTCCAGACCCGGCTGATCGACGATCTGTATGAGTACCCGGCCCTGGTCCCGGAGATGGCACGGCATGCCGGCCCCGCCCCCGACCGCACGGCACTGACCGAGGCGAAGCCGACCGGAACCGGCACGCAGCTTCAGTGGCTGCACCTGGGACGCCCGCACGGCGTCGAGGCCGCGTACTACGCCGTGTACCGCTTCGACGGCCACCCGCCGCAGAGCGCCTGCGACTTCGCCGACGCCGAGAACCTGCTCGGCACGGTGCGGGCGGTGCCGCAGCTGTTCAACGGCTGGACGGACACCGCTGCCGTGGCCGGGAAGCAGTACTCGTACTACGTCACGGCGGTGGACCGGCTGCACCACGAGAGCGCGCCGAGCAATCCTCAGGTGGTGGGCTGGTAGGGCGCCGATCCCGCCGATCCTGTCGGTCAGTCAAGGCCTTCGATGATGCGGAAGTCACGCTCGACGGCGTCGGAGAGGACGGCCAGCGCCTTCTGGTAGGCCTCACTCTCCCGCGTCGCGACGGCCTGTTCGAAACTGTCGAACTCGATCAGAATGGTGCGCTCGGCGATGCCGGCGTCGTGGGCGACGACCCGAACGCCGCGGGAGAGAACCCGCCCGCCCCCGGCCTGGACGGCCGGACGGGCCAGCTCGTCGTAGGCAGCCAGCTTCTCGGGGTCTGAAATGGTGCGGTAGACGCTGACCCAGTAGCCCTTGGCCACGGAATACTCCAATGTTCGGAAAGAGCCCATCCGACTTCGAATTCACACTTCGGATCGATCTTATCCGAGCACCGCGGACAGCAGCTTGCGCTGCTCATCGTTGGCTTCCGGGACCTCGGCCAACGCGCTGATCAGTTCCTCCGCCGCTGCCTTGGCGCGCCGGGCCCTGCGGCTCAGCACGTCGATCTTGACGGTTGTCACTGTGGCGCCCATGACACACCCTCCCCGAGCCAGCCTTCTGTTTCCTGCCGTCGTGAGCCTAGCGTGCGACAATGAAGCGGTGATCACCGTCGCGCCCGAGCAGTTCGAGGAACTGGTCGGCGAAGCGCTGGACTCCATCCCGGAGGAGCTGGGACGGCACATCCGCAACGTCGCGGTCGTCGTCGAGCCCGAGGCGCCGTACCCGGGCCTGCTGGGCCTGTATGAAGGCGTGCCGCTGACCGGCCGCGGGGAGTGGTACTCCGGCGTGCTGCCGGACCGGATCAGCATCTACCGCGACCAGATCCTGAAGATCTGCGACAGCTACGAGGATGTCGTGCGCGAGGTGCGCACGACGGTGATTCACGAGGTGGGGCACCATTTCGGCATCGACGACGAGCGGTTGCACGAGCTCGGGTGGTGAGGCTTGAGCCCTACCGACGCGCCGCGTACGTCCAGAAGTCGCGCTGTAGCGGTACCGGCGTCGGGCTCGTCATCGCCACCTGGGTCATGAGGACCGCGACGGTGCCGGTGGCCGGGATGACGTGGGCCGTCGTGCCGGTGCCGCCGGTCCAGCCGTAGCGGCCGACGACGTTCCAGGGCTCGACCGGCGCGATGTCCACCGAGCCGCCCGAGCCCCAGCCCTGACCCTCCAGGAACAGGCGTGAGGCCGCGCGCTGCTCGGCGGTGAGGTGGTCTGTGGTCATCTCCCGCACCGACTGCTCGGACAGCAGTCCGGTCGCGCCGGGCAGCAGGGTGCGGGCGAACGCGTGGTAGTCGTCGACCGTCGACACCAGGCCGCCGGCCCCCGAGGGGAACGCCGGCAGGGTGCTCCATTGGCCCTCGCGGGGGTCGACCAGGTCCAGGCCGTGCTCGCCGGGGGCGTAGCCGGACGTGAACCGGGCGATCTGCTCGGCGGGCACTGCGAAGCCGGTGTCGGTCATGCCCAGCGGCTCGAAGACGAGCTCGGCCATCAGCTCCGGCAGCGGCGTGTCGGTGGCGCGGGCCATGAGCGCGCCGAGGATGTCGCTGCAGGTGTTGTACAGCCAGCGCTCGCCCGGTTGGAACACCATGGGGACTTCGGCGAGGTTCTTCAGCCACTGGTCCGGTGCCGGGACCAGCTGCGGGTCGCGGCCGTGCTGCTGGGAGCCCTTGTCGAACAGCGCGCCGATGGCGGGCCAGGTGAAATCGTCGGGGAAGCCCCAGCCGGCGCGGGAGGTCAGCAGGTCCGCGACGGTGATCGGGCGGCGGGCCGGGACCACGTCGTCCAGCGGCGCGTCGGGGGTGCGCGCCACCTTCGGGTGCGCCAGTTCGGGCAGCCAGGTGGCGATGGGGTCGTCGTGCCCGATGCGTCCCTGCTCGATCAGCAGCAGCGCCAGGGCCGAGGCGACCGACTTGGTGAGGGAGGCGATGCGGAAGATCGAGTCGCGGGCCATGGGCGTTCGGCCGCCGAGTTCGGCGGTGCCGGCTGCCGCGACCTCCACGGCGTCGCCCCGGGCGACGAGGGCGACGGCGCCGGGGACCGAGCCGTTGTCGACCGCGGACTGGACGAGGCCTTGCAGGTCGCTCACCATGTCGGCCACCGTAGCCGCCGCTTCCGACAGGCGCGCGCGGAAGAAATCAAGCGTGCATGATTGATTTTTTCTCGCCCGCCTGAAAGGCTCGCCGAGGACGCCCGCAGCGAACGCCCACCGGGAGGCGCGATGGCAGTGCTCGACGATCTGCTCGAAGACCTGGCCGCCGAGAGCGGCGCACTGGACGCCGTGCTGGCCCCGCTCGACGCGGCCGCATGGCGTACCCCGACCCCGGCCGGCGGCTGGACGGTCGCGCACCAGATCGCGCACCTGGCCTGGACCGACCGCGTCGCGGCGCTCGCGGCCCGCGATCCGTCCGGGTTCAACGCGATGCTGACGCGCGCGTTGCAGGAGGACGGCGCCACGTTCGTCGACCAGGAGGCCGAACGCGGCGCGCGGCTGGAGCCGGCCGAGCTGCTCGCGGCCTGGCGCGCCGATCGGGCCGAATTGGCCGCGGCGCTCGCCGAGGTCCCGCCCGGCGGCAAGCTGCCCTGGTTCGGGCCGCCGATGGGGGCAGCGACCATGGCCACCGCCCGCCTCATGGAGACCTGGGCGCACGGGCAGGACGTCGTCGACGCGCTCGGCGTGAAGCGGGAGCCGACCGCACGGCTGCGGAACGTCGCTCACCTCGGCGTCCGGACCCGCGATTTCGCCTTCGTCCAGCGCGGGCTGCCGGTCCCGGACGCCGAGTTCCGTATCGAGCTCACCGCCCCCGACGGCAGCCTGTGGACCTGGGGCCCGGAGACGGCGCAGGAGCGCGTGAGCGGGCCGGCGCTCGACTTCTGTCTGCTGGTGGCCCAGCGCAGGCACCGTGACGACCTCGGCGTGCGGGCCGCGGGCGCGCAGGCCGACCAGTGGCTGGACATCGCGCAGGTTTTCGCCGGGCCGAGCGGGCCCGGCCGGAGCAAAGGACAGTTCGCATGACCGCGGGCAACGGCACCACGCACAGCCTGTCGCAGAACCCGGACATCCTCCGGATCGGCAACGCCTCCGGCTTCTACGGCGACCGCTTCAGTGCCATGCGCGAGATGCTCGAAGGCGGCGAGCTGGATGTGCTGACCGGCGACTACCTCGCCGAGCTGACCATGCTCATCCTGGGCCGCGACCGGATGAAGCACCCGGAGCTCGGCTACGCCAAGACCTTCCTGCGCCAGATGGAGGACGCCCTCGGACTGGCGCTGGAGCGCGGCGTCAAAATCGTCGCGAACGCCGGCGGGCTGAACCCGGCGGGATTGGCCGACAAGCTCCGCGAGGTCGCGCAGAAGCTGGGCCTGGACGCCGCGATCGCGCACGTCGAGGGCGACGATCTGCTGCCGCGCGCCGCAGAGCTCGGATTCGCCGGGGCGCTGACGGCCAACGCCTACCTCGGCGGCTTCGGCATCGCCGCGTGTCTGCGCGCCGGGGCCGATGTCGTGGTCACCGGACGCGTCACCGACGCCTCGCTGGTCGTCGGCCCGGCGGTCGCGCACTTCGGCTGGCAGCACTCCGACCACGACCGGCTGGCCGGCGCCGTCGCCGCCGGGCACGTCATCGAGTGCGGCGCGCAGGCCACCGGCGGCAACTACGCCTTCTTCACCGAGATCGCCGACCTGCGCCGGCCCGGCTTCCCGATCGCCGAGCTGCATGCCGACGGCTCCAGCGTCATCACCAAGCACCCCGGTACCGGCGGCGCGGTCAGCGTCGGGACGGTCACCGCGCAGCTGCTGTACGAGATCACCGGGCACCGGTATGCGAACCCTGACGTCACCACGCGCCTGGATACCGTGACGCTGACCCAGCAGGGCCCCGACCGGGTCGGAATCAGCGGTGTCGTCGGCGAGGCTCCGCCGCCGCGGCTGAAGGTGGCGCTGAACAAGCTCGGCGGCTTCCGCAACGAGGTCGAGTTCGTCCTCACCGGCCTGTCGATCGAGGCCAAGGCGGACCTGGCCAAGGAGCAGCTGCTGGCCGGGCTGACGAGCACGCCGGAGTCGCTGGAATGGACCCTGGTCCGCACCGACCAGCCCGACGCCGATACCGAGGAGACCGCCAGCGCGCTGCTGCGCTGCGTCGTCCGGGACCAGAACGCCGACACCATCGGCCGCGCGTTCACCGGTGCCGCCGTGGAGCTGGCCCTGTCCGGGTACCCGGGCTTCCACGTCACGGCCCCGCCAGGCGCGGCCTCGCCGTACGGCGTCTATACCGCTGCCTACGTCGACGCCGCGGAGGTCACTCACGTCGCGGTATTGCCCAATGGCGAGCACGTCACGGTTCTTCACCCAGGACTCACCCGGGAGGTAGACACAGAGCCGGATCCTGTTCTCCCAGAACAAATCCCTGTCGAGGAGACCCGGCTGGCTCCGCTCGGACTGGTCTACGGCGCGCGCAGCGGCGACAAGGGGGGAGATGCGAACGTCGGGGTCTGGGCCCGCGGTGACGAGGCCTGGCGCTGGCTCGCGCACAACCTCACCGTCGAGCGGTTCAAGGTCCTGCTGCCCGAGACCGCCGAGCTGACCGTCACCCGCCACGTGTTCCCCAACCTGCGGGCCGTGAACTTCGTCGTCGAGGGCGTCCTGGGCGCCGGCGTCGCCTCCCAGGCCCGCTTCGACCCGCAGGCCAAGGGCCTGGGCGAATGGCTGCGGGCCCGCAACGCCGACCTCCCCGTCTCCCTGCTGAAAGGAAGCGAGCAGTGAACCGCCTGTCCTCTCCGGCCTGGTCGACCGAGGAACGCAAGGCCCTGAGAGCCACCGTCCGCAGGTTCACCGAGCAGGAGGTCCTGCCGAACCTGGAGGGCTGGGAGCGTGCCGGCGAGCTGCCGCGCGAGCTGTCCAAGAAGGCCGGCGAGCTGGGTCTGCTCGGCGTCGCACACCCGGTCGCGGCCGGGGGCGGTGGCGGCGATCTGATCGACGCCATCACCGTCAACGAGGAGATGCACTACGCCGGCGGCTCGGGCGGCCTGTTCGCATCCTTGTTCACCTGCGGCATATCCACGCCGCACCTGGTGGCCGCGAACAACTCGGCGCAGCTCGAGCGCTGGGTCAAGCCGACCCTGGCCGGGGAGCTGATCGGGGCGCTGGCCGTCACCGAACCCGGCGGTGGCAGCGACGTGGCCCGCATCCAGACCACGGCCCGCCGCGATGGCGACCACTTCGTGGTGAACGGTGCCAAGACCTTCATCACCTCCGGCGTGCGCGCCGACTACGTGGTGGCCGCTGTGCGTACCGGAGACTCCGGCGCCGGCGGGATCTCGTTGCTGGTCGTCGAGAAGGGCACGCCGGGCTTCACCGTCAGCCGCAAGCTGGAGAAGCTGGGATGGCTGTGCTCCGACACCGCTGAACTGGCGTTCCAGGATGCGCGGGTCCCGGTCGAGAACCTGGTCGGCGCCGAGAACAGCGGCTTCTTCCAGCTGGCCGAGCACTTCCTGTCCGAGCGCGTCGCCCTGGCCGCGCAGGCCTACTCCCATGCCCAGCGCTGCCTGGACCTGGCGGTGGACTGGACCCGGAACCGCGAGACGTTCGGCAAGCCGCTGATCGACCGGCAGCTGGTCCAGAACACGCTCACCGAGATGGCCCGCAAGATCGATGTGGCGCGCACCTACACCCATGCCCTGATCGACCGCTCCATCGTGGGAGCGGCAGAGGGAAGCGCACAGCAAGACCTGATCGCAGAAGTCTGCTTCGCCAAGAACACCGCGGTCGAGACCGCCGAGTGGGTGGCGACGCAGGCGCTCCAACTGTTCGGAGGCCTGGGCTACATGCGCGAATCAGAGGTCGAACGCCACTACCGCGACGTCCGCATCCTGGGCATCGGCGGCGGCGCGACCGAGGTGATGAACGGCCTGGCGGCCCGCGTGCTGGGCTTCCGCTCGTGACCGCGCTGCGCACGGCGCTGGACGCCGCGGGCGCAGGGCACCTGGCCAACACCGAGGCGATGCGCGCCAAGCTCGCCGAGATCGAGGCCGAGCATGCCAAGGCCCTGATCGGCGGCGGCGAGAAGTACGTCGCGCGCCACCACGACCGCGGCAAGCTGCTGGCCCGCGAGCGCATCGAACTGCTGCTCGACCCGGACTCCCCGTTCCTGGAGCTGTGCCCGCTGGCCGGTTGGGGCAGCGAGTTCACCGTCGGCGCGGCGCTGGTCACCGGCATCGGCGTGGTCGAGGGCGTCGAGTGCCTGATCGTCGCCAACGACCCGACCGTGCGCGGCGGCGCGACCAACCCCTGGACGCTGCGCAAGTCGTTCCGGGCGCACGAGGTGGCCGAGCAGAACCGGCTGCCGGTGATCGCGCTGGTCGAGTCCGGCGGTGCCGATCTGCCGACGCAGAAAGAGGTCTTCATCCCCGGCGGGCGCACCTTCCGCGACATCACGCGGGCCTCGGCGGCCGGCATCCCGACCATCGCCATCGTGTTCGGCAACTCCACCGCCGGCGGCGCGTACATCCCCGGCATGTCCGACCACGTGGTGATGATCAAGGAGCAGTCCAAGGTCTTCCTCGGCGGTCCGCCGCTGGTGAGGATGGCCACCGGCGAGGAGTCCGACGACGAGTCACTCGGCGGCGCCGAGATGCACGCCCGGACCTCCGGCCTGGCCGACTACCTCGCCGCCGACGAGCACGACGCGATCCGCATCGGCCGCCGCATCGTCAGCAGGCTGAACTGGCGCAAGCAGGGCCCTGAGCCGCGCGGCCAGGTGCTCCCGCCGCTGTTCGCCGAGGAGGACCTGCTCGGGATCGTGCCGCCGGACCTGAAGACCCCGTTCGACCCGCGCGAGGTGATCGCCCGCGTCGTCGACGGCTCGGACTTCGACGAGTTCAAGCCGCTGTACGGGTCCTCGCTCGCGACCGGCTGGGCCGAGATCCACGGCTACCCGGTCGGCATCCTGGCCAACACGCGCGGCGTGCTGTTCAGCGAGGAGGCGCAGAAGGCCACGCAGTTCATCCAACTGGCCAACCGATACGACACCCCGCTGCTGTTCCTGCACAACACCACCGGCTACATGGTCGGCAAGGAGTACGAACAGAAGGGGATCATCAAGCACGGCGCCCAGATGATCAACGCGGTCTCGAACTCCACGGTCCCGCACATCTCGATCCTGATGGGCGCCTCCTACGGAGCCGGGCACTACGGCATGTGCGGCCGCGCCTACGACCCCCGCTTCCTGTTCGCCTGGCCGAGCGCGAAGTCCGCGGTCATGGGGCCGGCGCAGCTGGCCGGCGTCATCTCGCTGGTGATGCGCGGCTCGGCGGCGGCCAAGGGCCAGCCGTTCGACGAGGCCGCGGACGCCCAGATGCGCGAGCTGGTCGAGGCGCAGATCGAGGCGGAGTCCTTGCCGCTGTTCCTGTCCGGGCGGGTCTACGACGACGGCGTCATCGACCCGCGCGACACCCGGACCATCGTCGGGTTCGCTCTGTCCGTGATCGCCAACGCCCCGGTGCGGGGCACCGACAAATTCGGCGTGTTCCGTCTTTAGAAGGGCTGGAAGGACTCTGCTATGGCTGACTTCACGACGGGACCGCTGACCTCCGTCCTGGTCGCGAACCGCGGCGAGATCGCGCGGCGGGTGTTCGCGACGTGCCGCCGCCTCGGGTACGGCACCGTCGCGGTGTTCTCCGACGCCGACGCCGAGGCGCCGCACACACGCGAGGCCGACGTCGCGGTCCGGCTGCCCGGCGCCGCCTCCGCCGAGACGTATCTGCGCTCTGATCTGATCGTCGCCGCGGCGCTGGCCGCCGGGGCCGACGCGCTCCACCCCGGCTACGGCTTCCTGTCGGAGAAGGAGGACTTCGCCCAGGCGGTCGTGGACGCCGGGCTGCGCTGGCTCGGCCCGCCGCCGTCGGCGATCGCCGCGATGGGCTCCAAGGTCGCGGCCAAGAAGATGATGGCCGCCGCCGGGGTCCCGGTGCTGCGCGAGCTCGGCGCCGAGGACGTCACCGAGGCGGACCTGCCGGTGCTCATCAAGGCCTCGGCCGGCGGCGGCGGACGCGGGATGCGCGTCGTGCGCACCCTGGCCGAGCTGCCGGGGAAGTGGCAGGCCGCGCAGGGCGAGGCGTCCTCGGCGTTCGGCGACGGGACGGTGTTCTGCGAGCAGTACATCGAGACCGGCCGGCACATCGAGGTGCAGATCCTGGCCGACGCGCACGGCACGGTGTGGGCCGTGGGGGAGCGGGAGTGCTCGATCCAGCGGCGGCACCAGAAGGTGGTGGAGGAGGCGCCCTCGCCGTTCGTCCAGGCGCATCCGGAGCTGCGCGAGAAGCTGTTCGCGGCGGCGCGGGACGCGGCCGCGGTGATCGGGTACGTCGGCGCCGGGACCGTGGAGTTCCTGGTGGCGCCCGACGGGTCGTTCGCGTTCCTGGAGATGAACACGCGGCTACAGGTGGAGCATCCGGTCACCGAGCTCACCACAGGGCTGGATCTTGTTGCCTGGCAACTGCGGATCGCCGCGGGGGAGGCGTTGCCGGACTCTGGCGACTCCGGTGAGTCCGGCGAACCCGGCACGCGCGGCTCGGCGATCGAGGTCCGGCTGTACGCCGAGGACCCGGCCAAGGACTGGCAGCCGGCTTCGGGGACGCTGCACACGTTCGGAGTGCCGGGCGTCGGCTGCGAGTTCGAGGTCCTGGTGGGGCGCGACGAGCCGTTCCTGCGGTTGGACTCCGGCGTCGAGTCGGGGTCGGTGGTCGGCGTGTACTACGACCCGATGCTGGCCAAGGTGATCGCGTGGGCACCGCGGCGTGAGGAGGCGGCTCGGCTGCTGTCCTCGGCGCTCGCGGGGGCCCGGATACACGGGGTCGTGACCAACCGCGACCTGTTGGTCAACATCCTGCGACACCCGGCGTTCCTGGCCGGTGACACGGATACGGCGTTCTTCGCCACCCACGGTCTGGACGCTCTGGCCGCGCCGCTGGCCTCGCCGGAGACCGAGCGGATCTCGGCGCTCGCCGGGGCGTTGGCGGTGGCCGCGGCGAACCGGACCGGGGCGACGGTGTTGGGCGCTTTGCCGAGCGGGTGGCGGAACGTGCCCTCGCAGTACCAGCGACGGGTGCTGACCGTCGGCTCGTCCGAGTACGAGGTGCGCTATCGCTTCGGGCGCAACGGTTTGCTCGCCGAGGGGTACGACGGGGTCGCCGTGGTCTCGGCGACGCCCTCGGAGGTCGTGCTCGACATCAAGGGCCTGCGACGGACGTTCCGGATCGGTCGGCATCACCGGACTGTGGTCGTCGACTCCGCACTCGGTTCGGTGACCTTCACGGTGGTCTCGACGTTCACCGACCCCGCCGACGCGGTCGCCGCCGGCTCGTTGCTGGCCCCGATGCCGGGCTCGGTGGTGCGGCTCGGGTCGGCGGGGGTCGGCGACGCGGTCGAGGCCGGGCAGCCGATCCTGTGGCTGGAGGCGATGAAGATGGAGCACCAGGTGTCCGCGCCGGTCGCCGGTGTGCTGAGCGCGCTGCCGGTGTCGGTCGGCAGCCAGGTGGATGTGGGGACCGTGTTGGCGGTCGTCGAACCGGTCGTTGAACCGGTCGTTGAAACGGTTGCGGAAGGTGGAGCGGCATGAGCGAGACCAATGAGACCCCGGTCCTGGTGCGCTACGAGGCCGAGGACGGCGTGGCGACGCTGACCCTCGACTCGCCGGCCAACCGCAACGCGCTGTCCTCGACCCTGGTGGCGCAGCTGCACGACGGTCTGCGCCGGGCGGCGGCCGATCCGGGCGTGCGCGTGGTCGTGCTCGGGCACACCGGCAACACCTTCTGCGCCGGGGCCGACCTGTCGGAGGCCACCTCCGGGCCGGTGGATCCCGAGGGGCCGGTGGCGGGGCGTGCGCGGGCGCTGGCCGGGCTGCTGCGCGCGATCGTCGAGCTGCCCAAGCCGGTGGTCGCGGCCGTCGACGGGCATGTGCGGGCCGGCGGGATGGGGCTGGTCGCGGCGTGCGACCTGGCCGTGGCCGGGGAGGCGGCGACGTTCGCGCTGACCGAGGCGCGGCTGGGCGTCGCGCCGTCGATCATCTCCCTGACGGTGCTGCCCCGGCTGGGCTCGGCGGCCGCCTCGCGGCTCTTCCTGACCGGGGAGAAGTTCGACGCGGGGGACGCCGCGGAGCTGGGGCTGATCACGGCGGCCGCCTCGGACGTCCCGGCGGCGGTCGCCGAGCTGGTCGGGCTGCTGCGTCAGGGCTCCCCGCAAGGGCTGGCCGAGTCCAAGAAGCTGCTCACCGCCCCGGTCCTGGCCGCGTTCGACGCCCGGGCCGACGCCCTGGCCTCGGCCTCGGCCCGGCTGTTCGCCTCGGACGAGGCCCGGGAGGGGATGACCGCGTTCTTGCAGCGCCGGCCGCCGTCCTGGGCAGAATGAGCGTCCCACCATCTCCCCGACCGACCGGACAGCGAGCACCCCTGATGCGCGAACCTCAGCAGGACCGAAGCCGGGCCACCCGCCGCCGACTGCTGGAGGCGTGCGTGGACTGCCTGGCCGACGGGGGGTGGAGCGCCACGACCGTGGCCGTGGTCGCCGAGCGCGCGGGCGTCTCCCGGGGCGCGGCCCAGCACCATTTCCCCACGCGCGAGGACCTGATCACCGCCGCGCTGGAGCACATGTTCGACGAGCGGATCGACTCGGCGCGCGCCGAACTCGCCGCGCCCGGGACGTCGCCGACCACCGAGGCGGTGGTCGCGCGGGTGGTGGAGCACTTCACCGGCACGCTGTTCAAGGCGGCGTTGCAGGTGTGGACGGCGGCCGCGGCCGACGAGGCGCTGCGCGAGCGCGTGGTGCCGCTGGAGCAGAAGTTCGGCCGCGTCGCCTACCGGATGGCGATCGAGGCCCTCGGCGTCGGCGACGAGGACGAGACCGGGCACCGGCTGGTCCAGGCCACGCTCGACCTGGCGCGCGGGCTCGGGCTCGCGGACGTGCTGACCGACGACTCGGCGCGGCGCGCGGAGGTGGTGCGGGCTTGGGCGGCGCACTTGGACGCGGTGTTGGGGGAGCGCCGATCACGTGACTGAGCTGGGAGGTATGCTCCCTGAGCCGACCCGCGGGTGGACGGCAAGGGGAGGAACCGGGGATGGAATCGGAGATGGGTCCCGAGGCGGGCGACGGTCCGCGTTCGGAGGAGCCCGGCGCTGAGAACGGGCCGTTCGCGGCGGTCGAGCCGGGTCCGCAGCCGACGCCGCCGGCGGGGCTGCCGCCTTACCCGACGCAGGCGGGGCCGGGTTACGGGTCCGAGTACGGGCCGGGTTACGCGCCTGGTGGCGGGCCTGGTTATGGGCCCGGGTACGGAGCTGGACCCGGAGCTGGATCCGGTCCTGTTTACGGTCCGGAATCCGGTTACGGCCCCGGCCCCGGACCTGGTTACGGTCCCGGTCCTGGGCCTGGCTACGGTCCCGGAGCTGGGCCTGGCTACGGTCCCGGTCCTGGCTACGGCCCCGGCCCCGGCTATGGGCAGGTTCCGGGGGCCCCGTACGGCTACCCGCCCTACGGCTACGGATACCAGCCGCAGCGCCCGCCCGGCACCAACGGGATGGCGATCGCCGCGCTCGTCCTGGGCATCTGCGGGTTCTTCTTCGTCACGCCGATCGTCGGGCTGGTGCTCGGGCTGGTGGCGCTGTCGTCGGTGCGCAGGACCGGGCAGAAGGGCAAAGGGCTGGCGGTCAGCGGGATCGTGTTGTCGAGCCTGTGGATCGCGCTCTTCGCCACGCTCATCACGGTCGCCATCATCGTCACCCCGGACCCGGCGCAGCGGGACGCCAACGGGAACGTGGTCAAGGCGGGCGCGGTCCCGGTCTTCAAGCTGCACCCGAAGGACTGCTTCACGCTGCCGGCCGGGGCGCTCGGCTCCTCGAACAACGACACCCGGACCTTGAAGGTCGTCCCCTGCTCGACGCCGCACGACAGCGAGGCGTTCGCCTACTTCGACGCCACCGAGAGTTCCTTCCCCGGGGTGGACGGGCTGCGCACCGACGGCGTCTCGCAGTGCGTGCAGAAGCTGGACGGGTACCTGCCGGACCCGGCCTCGCTGCCCAGCGGCAGCCGCGTGCAGTTCATCTACCCGAACAAGGACGCCTGGGGCCAGGGCGAGCGCCGCGTGACGTGCTTCCTGCAGTTCCCGTCGGCCACGATGACGCAGTCGGTCCAGCGTGACCTGTCGAGCTACAACGCCGACCAGGTGCGCTTCCTGAACGCGGTCAACCCGCTGGCCGAGGCCGTCAGCGAACTGAACGCCCTGCCGGACTCGGCGGACCTGTCGACGTTGCAGATGAGTGCGGGCGCCATCTCGAACGCCGCGCAGGCCGAGGTGACGGCACTGACGGCGCAGCCGTGGCCGTCCGACGTCCAGCCGATGGTCGACGCACTCGTGGCGAAGCAGGGCCAGGTGGCGCACCTGTGGGCGCGCGCTGCGGGGGACGACGACGAGAGCACGTTCGAGGACGACGCGCACCAGGCCAACGCGGCGTTCGACATGAAGGACATGCAGGCGATCCGGTCCGCGCTCGGGTTCACGACTATTGCCGGGGGCGCGGGCGGCGGTCAGGCGGCGGCCTGAGGCGGGGATGGTCGCGGGCGGCAGGGACTCCGGCAATTGGCGCTCAGCCGCCTCAGCCGCCTCAGCCGGAGAACCCCGTCGGCGCTCCGGCTATCGCGGCCCGTCTCCCGAATCGCCCGCGTCCACGTCCACGTCCGCCCGGCGAACCTGGGCGCCGAGATACTGAATCGGGTTGGTGAGCGCGGCGGTGTAGCCGGCCGCGGCCCAGATCTCGACGATGTCGCCGCGGCCGATCGGGCTGACCACGCAGAGCTGCTCGGCCACGAAGCGTCCCCAGGCCCGCCGGTAGTTCACTGACTGCGCCGCGAAGGAAAAGGAATAGGGCGCGAGAAAATCACCGGGATCGAGCAGCCCCCATCGACCGCTGACAACGAACCACGGCACCCCGCTCGCTTCCGCGCGGGCCCGCCGGCGTGCGAACAGCGGGCTGGCATACAGATCGCGGACCGCGGCGGGCTCGCTCAGCTGAGCCTTCCCACCTCCGACGAGGATGACGGACGCTGCGGTCGACGTGGCAGGCGAGGACGCGGCGACCGGTGTCGCGGATCCGTCGCCGGGGCGTTCTGGCATGGCAGATAGCTACACGATCGCGGCGCGGCACGCCAACCGGGGAGGCGGGAGGGTGACAGCACGGGCCTGGCGCATGGCATCGGCCGATCTTCTTGGTTGACGCGGGGACTGCCGGATGGACCACGTAGTGCTGCCCTTGCGGAGACAACGCCGACAGGGCAAGCGGTGCCTGTTGCGGCACTAACTCCGGACCGCCCGCACCTCGCCCCCGCAAGATCCCCGCACCACCAAGCGCGTCGCCACCTGCAGCGGTGCGTGCGCCGTCCCGTTGTCCGCGTCCAGCGCGTCGACGAGGGCCTCGACCGCGCCGGCGCCGAGGGCGACGCGGTCCTGGGCGATGGTGGTGAGGGTCGGGCGCAGGAGGGCCGCGGCCTCGATGTCGTCGAAGCCGACGACGGCCATGTCCTGCGGGACGCGCAGGCTCGCGTCGGCCAGGGCGTGCAGGGCGCCGATGGCCATCTCGTCGCCCGCGGCGAAGACGGCGGTGGGGGGTTCGGGCAGGTCGAGCAGGCGGCGGGCCGCTTCGTAACCGCTGGCCAGGAAGAAGTCGCCGTCGACGATGTGCCGGGGGTCCGGGGTCAGGCCCAGGCTTGCCATCTCGGCGCGGTAGCCGGCCAGGCGTTCGTCGGCCGGCATCAGGCCCAGCGGGCCGGTGATGGTGGCTATCGCGGTGTGGCCGAGGCTGTGCAGGTGGCGGACGGCGGTCGCGGCGCCGGCGCGGTTGTCGGAGGTGACGTAGGTGGTGCGGTTGCGGTGCAGGGGCAGGTCGATGCCGACGCACGGGGTGCCCGCGTCGACCAGGGCGGTGATCGCCGGGTGGGCGGCGTCCACGCCCATCATGATGACGCCGGCCAGGCTGTGCTGCTGGGCCGCGCGCAGGTAGAGCGTGTCGTCGCCGGGGCTGGCCGCGCCGGCCGTGGACAGCACCATCAGGTGGTAGCCGGACTCCGCGAGCGTCTGCTTGATCCCGACGAACAGGTCCAGCAGGAACGGATGCCGCCGGTCCTGGTTGGTGTAGCCGGTGTCCCAGATCAGCCCGATCATGTCCGAGCGCCGGCGGACCAGCGTGCGGGCCGGCTGGTTCGGCGAGTAGCCGAGCCGGTCGGCCATCTCCAATATCCGCCGCCGGGTCTCCGGGCTCACCTCGGCCCGGTCGTTGAGCGCGCGCGAGACGGTGGCAGGGGAGACGCCGCTGAGGCGTGCCAGCTCGCGGATGTCCACCATGGAGTGACCATAGCGGAAGGCAGCCTGCTGCGACAGATCGTCACTCAGGTGGTCGGAAACGTATCCGCGCAGTACACAGGCCGGGCGGCGGCCGGGCATTCCGGGCATCGCCGCCGGCCGGGGCCCTCAGGAGCCGGCGGTCGCCAACTGGAGCGTCGTCGCCATCGTCGGACTGGTGAAAGTGGTCGCGGCGTCCCCGGGGGAGGGGTGGTACGAGCCCCACTTCAGGTAGTCGCTGGTGCCGTCGTACGTGGTCCCGGTGAACGTCCCGGAACCGGTCGTGAATGTCTGCTTAGTCCCGTCGTACCAGAGATCGATGGTGCCCCCGGTGCGTGCCAGATGGATCTTCAGCGCGTAGGAGTGCCACTGGTCGTTCACGATCGGCGCGGTCCACAGCGGGTGCGCCACGTGGTGCGTGTCCCATTCCTGCAGCCGTACGCGGCCGTTGGTGGCGTCGATCTCGATCGGGTGGTTGGCGGTGCCGGTGCTCGGGTCGCACTTGAGCTGGAAGATGTACCGGTCGTCGTTGTCGGCGATGTCGACCTTCGCCGACCAGCCGACGTAGAACGTCTGGCCGGCGACCAGCGTAGGGCCCAGCGCCTCGCAGCGCTCCTGCCCGGCGGGTTGCACCGCCTGCCACACCTTGCCCTTCGCGCCGCTGGAGACGACCTTGAAGTCGCCGGGGGCGCACTGCACCGAGGCGAACGTGGACGGCCCCACCGCCGTGTTCGGCTTCCACAGCACCTTCCCGGCGGCGCTCGGCGCGCTGCTGGTGCTGGTCCCGCCGGCCGGCTGAGCGGGCTGAGCGGGCTGAGCGGCATCACCGGCAGGCGGGGCGGCCTGAGTGGGGCTGTCGCCGGCCTGGGCAACCTTGCCGGGCTGAGCTGCCCGAGCGGCCGGCGCAGCCTGAGGGCTGGTCGCCGAAGCCTGCGTGGCGATGGCCACGACACCGCCGGTCAGCGCCAGCGCGGCGGCGCCCGCGGCCCAATAAGTGAGCCTTCTGCGATGCAAACCAGTCGTCATGGGCTGAAGATTAAACGCGGCGCGGGGTAAGCGTGAGGAATCCTCAACATCTCGTTGCGCAACATCCGGTGACGCCGGGGAGCGCCGTCGGGCCCGCAGTAGCCCGGCGGCGCTCACCTTATGGCTGACTTATGGCTGATCTATGGCTGACCTATGGCTGAACCGTCATCGCGAAGATGTGGATGGCCGGATCGCCGGGCACGGTCACGGTCTTCACCGTCTTCGTCGCGTCGATCCCGATCGAGTTGTAGAACACGTCGTAATCGACTCCGAAGTTGGCCGGGCCGCTGGGCGTGTTCCGATGGGTGGTGACGATCGCCGGGGTGGCGCCGTACGCGGTCGGCGAGGAACAGCACCAGTTCGGGAATCCGAGGCTGCCGCTGCTGGTCGTGCCGTCCGTGTACGTCACCGTCACCGTGTCGGTGTCGAACCCGGCCTCCGAACCGAGGAAGCCGAGCTTGGATCCCTGCCCGCTGAGGTTCACCATGACCCCGCTGCCCGCGACGTTGTCGTTCGTCCCGGTCGCCGCAGACGGCCAGGTGAACGTCGTGCCGCCGGCCGTGACCGTGGCGCCCGGCGTGGCACCCGCGGCGGCGAGCGCCTGCGCGGAGTAGCTGTCGCCGTCCCCGTCGAAGTTGCCGGGACCTGGGTTGGTCTCGTCGCTGATCGCCGTGTTGTTGAACGCGCCGGCCAGTGAGGGGAAGGGGGTGTTCGTGACGTTGGACAGGTCCGCGCTGTCAGTCGCCGGGGCTCCGCGGTCGCGGTAGGCGACCGACGCGGTCAACGTCGTCGTCACCTTCCCCGGTGGCGGAGTGCTCGCGGTGACGACGAACGTGGCCGTCGCCGACGTCCCCGGCTTGACGTTCTTGAGCTTCACCGAGGACGGCGTCGCGGTCCAGCCGGTCGGCAGCTTCAGCGTGACAGCGGGCTGCTGCGCGTCGAAGTAGCCGTAGTCGCTGAACGAGACGGTGACCGGAGTCGGAACCCCGGCGGCCAGCGTCGCGCCGCTGATCGTCGCCGCGGTGTGGATCGGCAGGTGCTTGTCGCCCCTGGCGTGCACACGGTAGATGGTCGTCGCGTGCGGCGCGAGCGAGGCCGATATCGTGCCGTCGCTGGCGCTGACGGCCTTGCTGACCAGATCGGTCAGCTGGAACGGCGCGCCGCCGCCCGGCAGGCCGATCGTGGCCGCGTTGGTGGTGACGGTCTGCGCCGTGTCGCCCTTGTTGAACAACACGACCGACACGTCGCCGTTCGCCAGGGGCTTGGCGAGCACGTCGTATCCGTTGCCGGACTGCACGATCGTCCCCTGCGCCCCGAGCTTGTCCTGGTCCACCGCCACCACATCGGGGTTGGAGACGATCCCCACCTCGGTCGGCGTCAGCTTCGACAGGTCGGTGGACAGCAGGATCGGCGAGGCCATCTCGGCCCAGAGGGTCATCTGGGTCTGCTCCTCGGTGGGCGTCAGCCCGCCGTTGCCGACCTCCAGCATGTCCGCGTCGTTCCAGTGTCCGGGGCCGGCCCACTGCGCCAGGCCCGGGGTGTTGTCCTCGCTGTAGTTCTCCAGCACGCTCGGCCAGGCGTCGTAGATGTCCGAGCCGAAGCGCCACAGGTTGCCGTGCTGGTAGAGCCACGTCAGCTCGTTGGTGAAGTCAGAGCCCGAACAGCAGACGTAGGCCGGGGCCGACTCGGAGAACTGCATGGGACGGCCGGTGTTCAGCAGCGCCTGGCTGGCCTCGGTGTAGACGATCTGCGCGACTTGGCTCTCGGACTTGCCGGGGAAGGCGTCCATCGGCTCGTAGCAGTAGTCGAGCTTGAGGTAGTCCACGCCCCAGGACGCGTACTGGTCGGCGTCCTGCTGGAAGTGCCCGTAGCTGCCTGCCGCGCCCTGGCAGGTGTTGTAGCCGGCGTCCTCGTAGATGCCGAACTTCAGGCCCTTGCTGTGGATGTAGTCGCCGAGCCACTTCAGGCCGTGCGGGAAGCGGGTGGCGTCGACCTGCAGGTTGCCGTTGGCGTCGCGGGTCTTCTGCATCCAGCAGTCGTCGATGTTGACGTAGTCGTAGCCGAGCTTGTTCAGGCCGAGGGAGACGATCTCGTCGGCGGTCTTGGTGAACAGCGCTTCGTTCATGTCGCTGTTGCATTCGAAGCCGGCCCAGTCGTTGAAACCCATGGGCGGGGTCAGCGACAGGCCGTTGTAGGACGGGTGGGTGTTGATCGCGGGCGCGGCGGCGGCGGTGCCGGTGCCGGTGTCGGCCGAGACCGCCGGTGCGGCGGCCGTCACGGCGCCGATCACCATCACGGCCGCGGCGAGCGCGCCGAACAGCCGTTGTGGGGCGGTGCGGGACATTTCACCTCCGAGGGAGAGGACTGATCTCGCCGAGTCACCGTAAGAAGCGCGAGCGCCGTGCGCAAGTGTTTGGGAAGGGTCAGTTTCAATCAGTTCCGCGCAGAGTTCGTGCACGAGTGCCCGCCGGCGATATCAGGCCACGATGACTCTCGACGGTTCCCGCCGGGTCGGCGAGACTGATCTGATGACGCGGTGGGCTCGCCTGTGGCGGCGCATGACCCGGATGTTCGACGTGGACGCGGTGCCCGTGACCGTCGTCGACGACATGGCGCCGGACCCGCACGCCTGGAGCGCCGGTTACGCCGACACCGCCGGGACCGGATTCCGCACCGTGGCGCGCCGGCTGCCGCTGCTGATCGTGACCTCGCTCCGGCTGGCCGCCGAGGCCTCCAAGCCCCGCACCGTCGCGCTGCTGGTCGTGCAGACCGCCTCCTCGCTGGCCGGCGCGTTCAGCCTGTACGCCACCACCGACGTGCTGGCCCCGCTGTTCGGCGCCGGCGCCACCCCGGACCGGATCCGCGCGGCGCTGCCGTCGATGCTCGTGGTGCTGGTGCTCACCGCCTCGCGCTCGCTGTGCGACTCGGTGGCCAAGGCGTTCGCGCAGCAGCTCGGGCCGATGATGGACGCCAAGGCGATGATCCGGCTGCAGGAGCTGTGCACGCGCGCCGAACTCGTCGCGTTCGACAAGGCCGACTGGGTCGACGCCTCGCAGCGCGCCGAGCGCGGATCCATCTCGGCGCGCAGCATGCTGGCCATCACGCAGCAGGTGTTGCAGAGCCTTGCGATGCTCATCGGCGTGGCCGGGGTGCTGGCGGTGCTGCATCCGGTGCTGGTGCCCCTGCTTCTGCTGTCGGTGGTGCCGCGCTGGTGGGCCGCGGTACGGGTGGCACGGCTGGACTACAAGGTCTTCGTCCGCTGGGTGGAGGGGCGGCGCCGGCAGACCCTGCTGACCCAGCTGTCGGTGACGACCACCTCGGCCGCGGCGGTCCGCGCGCTGTCGCTGTCCGGATACCTGGTCGAGCGCTACCGCCGCATCACCGACGCCTACCTGACCGAGCGTCTGCAGCTGGTCCGTGCCGAGACCTCGTCCATGGTCGCCGGCAACGCCGTCGCGGGGCTGTTCACCGGCGTGGTCTACGCCGTGCTGGCCCTGCTGCTGTGGAAGCAGGCCATTCCGCTGGCCGTCGGAGGTACGGCGTACCTGGCCGTGAGCCGCGTCCAGCAGGCGCTGCTGAGCCTGGCGATGGACATCAACGAGCTGTATTCCGAGGGCCTGTATCTGGAGGACTACCGCACGTTCTGCAACGACGCGGCCGGGCATCTTCCGCCGGCCGGGGACGAACCGACACCCGAGGACTTCCAGGAGATCGTCGCCGAGGACGTCGTGTTCGCTTATCAGGGGGCGAAGACGCAGGCGGTCGCGGGAGTCTCGCTGCGGGTGAAACGGGGCCAGGTCGTCGCGTTCGTGGGGGAGAACGGCGCGGCGAAGACCACGATGGCCAAGCTGCTGGCCCGCCTGTACCTGCCCGATGCGGGCCGGATCACCTGGGACGGCCACGACAGCGCCGCCATGGACGTCGAGACGCTGCGCTCCCGGATCGCCTTCATCGACCAGGACCACACGCGCTTCCCGTTCACCGCCCGCGAGAACATCCGCATCGGGGAGTGGACGGCGGATCCGGAACCGGCACGGATCCAGGAGGCGGCACGGCACGCCGACGCGCACCGGTTCATCAGCGCCCTGCCGCGCGGCTACGACACGCTGCTGGAGCGCAGCCTCAGCGGCGGCCTGTCGGTCTCCGGCGGCCAGTGGCAGCGCCTGGCGCTGGCCCGCGGCTTCTTCCGGCGCGCCTGTCTGGTGATCGCCGACGAACCGACCTCCAGCCTGGACGCCGCCGCCGAAGCCGCGTTCTACCGCCGGCTGCGCGAGTACGGCGGGACGGTCGTGATGATCACGCACCGCCTGGGCAACGTCGCCGAATGCGCGGACTACATCTACGTCTTCGCCGACGGCCTGGTCGCCGAGCAGGGTACGCACGCCGAGCTGATCGCGGCCGACGGCTGGTACGCGCGCTCCTACCGGCTGCAGCGGCAGAGCTTTGAGAAAGGCGACAGCCTCGGCGAGCGGATCGGTCCAGCCCAACCGATCCATCCCGCCGAGGCCGAACCCGCCCTCTAAAGCGGATCGTCGAGCACCATCACCGACGGCAGGGTGCTCCCCACTCCCATCCGCAGCAGCTGATAGGCCACGCCCCCGAGCCCGGACATCATCGCCGGGGAGAACGCCTCCCGGGCCATGCCGCTGATCGCGCCGTTCTCCTCCAGGCTGGCCAGGATGCGCGCCTCGAAGCCCTCCCGGTCCACGCCGGCCGGGGCGAAGCCGTCGCGCAGCGCGGCGTCCATCAGCTCCCACACGCCGAGCTCGCCGTGGCACACGGTGTGGTTCCAGCCCATGCCGTGGCCGTACGCGGCGGCAGCGGCGCGTCGCAGGACGCTGTCGGTGTTGGCAGCGTTGGCAGTGTTGGCAGCGTTGGCGGCGTTGGCGGCCCGCCAGCCGCGGCGCGCCAGATCCAGCTGGGTCAAGGCGATCCCGACCGAGCCGTGGCACCAGGCGTTGGCGGTCAGGTCGGGTTCGATCTCGCGAAGGTCGCTCCAGCCGCCCGCGGCCTCGTCGTAGCAGGACTCTTCGAAGGCGAACGCGGAGCGCGCCGTCGCGGCGGCCCGGGCGTCGCCGGTCGCCAGGGCGAGCCGGGCCAGGGCCCAGCCGATGCCGGAGGCTCCGTGCGCGCAGCCGCCGAGGCCGCCGGGCCAGCGGGTCGTGGGCCAGGCGACGCCGACGTCTTTGCGGAGCGCGGCATCGCACAGCACGGTGCCGATGTGTGCGGCGATATCAGTCCACTGCTGCTCACCGGTCGCCGCCGCCAGGTGCAGGAGCGGCACGACGGCGCCGGCCGGCCCGGAGACGATCTCGTACTCCTCGGCGTCGCCGATGGCCTCGGGGACTTGGGCGGCCAGTGCCCGGGCCCGGTCCAGGGCCTCGTCGCCGACCACGCCGAGGCCGCGCAAAGTGAGCCAGGTCCACAGCTCCGACCCGAGGCCGACCCATCCGCCGGGCTCGCGGGGCCGCATCGCCACGCCGTCCGCGCGCAGCTTCGCCGCGTGGTCGCCGGCCAGGCGGATGGTCTGGACCGTGGCGTCGAGCAGCGGCGAGAGGTCCTCGAGCGGATCGGCCCGTCCGGCCTCGGCCTCCTGCCGGTAGCCGGCCAGCAGCAGTGCCACGCCCGGCAGTCCGCTGTACAGGTCCGGGCTGAGCGGCTGGACCACCCAGCCGGTGAGGCTGAGCACCGGCGCGATCCAGGTCGCGGTGCCGTCCGCGCCGCGGGTCGCGCTGTCGCGGACCTCGCGGACCAGGCCCGCTGCCAGGGCTCTGCGACGCTTGTCGACGTCCTGCCTGCTGATCAGGGTCGGCGGCCGCAGTCCCTTGCTGGGCGTCCAGTCGGAGTTCAGATACGCGCTGACCAGCGTCGCGCGGATGATGCTGCGGTCGAACTCCAGATCGGCGCCGCGCCAGCGGGTCAGCGCGTCGGCCACCAGGTCCCGCTCGGGCAGCCAGTGGGTGTCGTCGGGGCCGGTGAGGCGGCCGGTGTGGGGCGTGGTGCCGAAGTAGGGGATGTCGCCGGTCAGCAGGTCGGCGATCTCGGCCGCGACGACGTCCGGATCGCTCGGCGCCGCCGAGGACTGCTGTGCCATCTGGACGAACAGGCCTGTGGCGCGGTGCACGGCGGCCGGCTCGTCGTGCAGCGAGACCGGGTGCCAGAGCATGCGCGCGACTTCCTCGTAGACGTCGGTGGCGCGCAGCACCATGCGGATCCGGCAGTCGCCGAAGGCGGCCATCGCGGCTTCCAGGACGTCGGCGTCATCGGCGGCGGCCAGCGCGGCCGAGCCTTCCTCGAACCCCGCGGCGACCGTCTCCCAGTGGTCGGCCAGGGCCGGCTTCGGGCTGGGCAGGCTGGCGCCCGGCTGGGGCGTCGCCTCGGCGTAGCCCAGGTGCGCGTGGTCGGTGCCGGCGTCGATGATGACCGGGACCTGGCCGGCGGGTTGTTCGTCCGGCAGCGCGCCCACGGAGGAGGAGTCCACGCCGCGCCAGCCCAGGGCCGCGCCGCGGTTGGGAAGCATGCCGACGCGCAGCACGGTCTCGTCCACGAGCTTGGCCGCGGCGTCCACCGCCAGGCCCATGCCGGAGGGCGGGCCCTGCGGGATGGTGCTGAACAGGGTTTCGCAGTCCACGACGACCGGGACAGGGCCGTGCGCGATGACGTTCTCGGTGTGCAGGTCGCTGCCGCCGAGCAGGCGCATCACCGCCAGCCAGTGGCCCACGCCGCGGTAGAACGTGCTGAGCTCGGCGTCGGAGGCGCAGTAGCGGTGCTCGATGAACTCGCTCCAGCCGTAGCCGTCGCGGGTGATGACGGCGGGGACGCGGATGCGCGTGGCCGCCGGGACGTCGGGCAGGACGGTGTCCAGCAGGTGCGCCAGGGCTTTGTCGACGTCGACCGGGCGCGGCTTGTAGACGACCTTGGCCCGGTCGAGCTCCAGGATCGCGACCGACTGCCCGCCCCGGTGGCTGTCGCCGGCACCGAAGTCGACGTGGCGCAGCTCGCCGGGGTCGACCTTGGTCAGGTCCGTCAGGGTACTGCGATCCGCCGCGAACCGGCGGCCCAGCGTCAGCGCGGCGTCGGCGCGGCGCTGCATGACGGTGTCCAGGCGCCGGCCCAGGCTCGGGTAGCGGCTGCCCAGGGAGTGCCAGAACTGCGGGTCGTCCGCGATCTTCAGGAACTCGTTCCAGCGCTCTGCCGGGTCCGGGGCGGTCAATCGCCCCGTGACGCGCGCCGCGTTGAGTTCGAGCAGCAGGACCCTGCTGACCTTGCGGTGGACGGTCTCCAGGATGGCGCGCTCGGCCGCCTGCGCGATCGCGGTACGCTCGGGGCCGGACAAGCCCTCGACGCCGGCGAGCCGGGCCGCCAGGCCGGCCGAGACCGGCGCGGCCAGGCAGCCCAGGGCTCCGGCGAACTCGCCGGAGAAGCGGGAGGTCACCTGAGCGTCAGCAGCACTCGCCGCCGCGCGAGGCGGTGCAGGAGCTGCACGTGCCCCGGGTGATGATGACCACGGCGCCGACGATGTCGGCCTCGGCGTACTTGCCGCCGGTGTACAGCGGGCCGGCCGGGCTCTCGTCGGCCGAGCTCAGCCAGCTGCTGATGACGTCGTCGGCGCGGTCGAGGACTTCGGTTTTGGGCATGCGAGACCTCCGAAGGTGGGGGGAAGGTGGGGGACGGACCGGGGATCACCGTCTGGTTCGTCCTCAATGTGTTCTGTATATATCTCACTGTGCGGACTGACAAGCGTGAACATACGCGTATTTGTACTCATTCACAGCATGACAGAGTGCTGACACACATCGAGGCGCATGATGGCTGATATGCCGGCTCCGGATCCAGACGCGATGCGCGCCGTGGCGGCCTCGCTCGGCGACCGGGCGAACGCGATGGCGGCCCAGGGGCGGGTGGCAGAGGTGCCGGCGCTGTGGGAGGAGGCGATCGCCAACCTGCCCGACGAGGCGTCGCGGGCATTGATCACGCTGGCCTACGCGTGGTACCAGGCGCTGCACGGCGAGGTCGTGCACGGCATACGGCTGGCGGCCGGACTGCGCCACTGCCCGGTACCGCCGGTGAGCGGACAGGTCAGGGTTCTGGTACGGAACCGGACCCGGGTCGAGCCGGAGGTGGTGGAGTGTACGTGGCGGGCCGAGACGGGGGAGGGGCTTCCCGCGTGGGCGTTCTTCGCCGACGAGGACATCGATGACGTCGCGGCATGGATCTCTGCGCCGTCGTGGGAGGAGTCCAGGGCGCTGTACGACGCGCGGGTCAGCCGGCTGTGTTCGCAGGATGCTGATGAAATGCTCGTGGAGATCGCGTTCGGCGATCCCCGGCTGCGCAGGACGATCGCCGTGCACCGGGCGCTGCTGGCGCTCGGCGCCGAGGCCGGCTATCACTGCGTGAGCGGCCCGAAGGAGGCCTCCGAAGTCGCCGGTGCCGCGATCGCGGCCGGTGACTGGGGCGCGTTGCGGGCGTGCGGGACGATCGAGTTGGCGGTGCACGGCCGGGCCTTCCTGGGCGGCGTGCACGGGGTGACCGCGGAGCTGATGGCGGCCGGCGACACGGTGGTCTCCACCGCGATCGTCGAGCGGGTCGCGGCCTTGGCGCGGGACGCGCAGCCCTGGGAGCGGGCGCGGGTCGCCGCGGATCTGGCGGGCACCGGCAGCGCCTCGATCGCCGCTTTGCTCAGGGCGATCCCGGAATCCCTTGACGGGTAGCGTTACCAGAATCGGTAGCAGGCCATTGACATTGTCGCAGAGTACTTCGACACTCGGAAGATGTGAACGTTCCCTTCCAGCGGGCCCGGCTGCGCCGGCCCGCAGTGCTCCTTCTCGCCCTGTGCCTGAGCTCGGCAGGCTTCATGCACGGCACCGCGCGTGCCGCGACCGCGACGGCGGCTTCGACCTCGAACGCCCTGGCGGCCACCTTCGACAACGCCGGGATCAGCGACGACGCCGCGCCGACCGCGGCGAACCTGGACGGGGTCGGCTCGGCCTTCTCCGCGCAGGCGCTGGCCGCCGACGGCTGGTCGCCGGGGGCGGTGGTGACCCTGGCCGACGGGGCGCAGGTGGGCGTTCCGCAGATCGCGCCGGGCCAGAACGACGACACCGTCGCCGCCGGCCAGACGTTCGCCGACGCCGGCTCCGGCGGCGCGCTGGACCTGGTGGCGACCAGCACGAACGGCACGACGTCCGGGACCGGGACGGTGACCTACTCCGACGGCACGACGCAGAGCTTTGCGATGTCGGTGCCGGACTGGTGGACCGGGACCGTCGCGATCGCGGCGGTGGCGCCGTACCGGAACTCCACCGGCGGCCGGCAGGTGCACCAGGTGAGCCTGTTCACGACCTCGGTGCCGCTGGTGGCCGGCAAGACGGTGGCCTCGGTGACGCTGCCGCACGCGACCGGCGGCAGCGGCTCGGCGATGCACGTGTTCGCCGCGGCCTTCGCGCCGAAGCCGCCGGTGGCCGGTTTGGCGGCGGCGTTCACCAACGTCGGCATCAGCGATGACGGCAACGTCACCGGCGCCAATCTGGACGGCAACGGCAACAGCTTCTCCCAGCAGGACCTGATCGCCGCCGGCTGGTCGCCGGGCGCGCGGGTGGTGGCCGGTGCCGCGTCCTTGGCCCTGCCGCAGGTCGCGGCGGGCCAGCCGGACAACGTGGTGGCCAACGGACAGCGGATCGCCTTCTCGGCCGCTGGCAGCGCCCTGAGTTTCCTGGCCACCAGTACCGACGGCGCCGCCTCCGGTTCGGGGACGCTGACGTACAGCGACGGCAGCACGCAGAACTACACGATGGGCACGCCGGACTGGATCACCGGGGCGACGGACACCGTCGCGGTGACGCTGCCGCACTGGAACCAGACGGGCGGCCAGGCGACGGCCACGGCGAAGTTCTATGTCGAGTCGGTGCCGCTGGCGGCGGGCAAGACGCTGGCCTCGCTGACGCTGCCGACCCTGGTCTCTGCGCCGGCCGGCAACGAGCTGCACGTGTTCGCTCTTGGCGTGCGGGCCTCGGCGGGGGCGTTCAGCGGCAGTTGGGCCGCGGCGGCCGACGACGGGCTCGTGCCGGGGCCGTGGACGAACCGCACGCTGCGGATGGTGGAGCACTCCAGCGTGGGCGGCACGCAGGTGCGGGTGCGGCTGGACAACGCGTTCGTCGGCGTGCCGGTCAACGTCGGGCACGTCACGGTCGCGGTGCAGAGCAGCACCTCGGTCGCCACCGGCGCCCCGGCCACGCTGACCTTCGCCGGGAATCAGGCCACGACGATACCCGGCGGCGGCCAGGCGATCAGCGACGCGGTGCCGTTCACCGTGCCGGCCGACGCGAACCTGCTGGTGAGCGTGTACTTCCCGGGCACGGTGCAGCTGGAGTCGCAACACAGCCTGGGCATGCAGGACATGTACTCCACGGCCGACAACGCCGGGGATCAGACCGCTGATGTGAGCAACTACCCGGTGAACAACACGTTCGGCTTCTGGACGCTGCTGTCCGGCGTGGACGTGGTCCCCAGCGGCTCGGCCGTCGGAACGGTGGTCGCCCTCGGCGACTCGATCACCGACGGCGTCGGTTCGACCTACAACGGCAACGACCGCTGGCCGAACGACCTGTGGCGGCGGCTGGCGGCCAGCCAGTACCCGCACCGGGGCGTGATCGACGAGGGGATCAGCGCCAACCGGGTGGTGAGCGACGACTTCACCGGCGTCCAGGGGAGCGGGAACGGAGGAATCAGTGCACTGAGTCGCCTCGATCGCGACGTCCTGAGCCAGAGCAACGTCAAGACCCTGCTGATCCTCGAGGGCGTCAACGACGTCAAGTCGGGCACTTCGGCCGACGCGGTCATCGCCGGCCTGAAGCAGATCGCCGCCGAGGCGCACGCCCAGGGCATCACGGTGATCGCCGCGACCGTCACCCCCTTCGAGGGCTACAGCGCCTGGACGAGTGCCTACGAGACGCAGCGGCAGGCGGTGAACAGCTTCATCCGCAGCAGCGGCGGCGTGTTCGACAGCTACGTCGACTTCGACGCGGCGGTGCGCGATCCGGCGAACCCCGACGCGCTGCTGGCGGCGTATGACAGCGGCGATCACCTGCACCCGAGCTCGGCGGGGTATCAGGCGATGACGAATGTGGTGGATCTGTCGAAGCTGTGAGCTCGGGTGAGGGGTTAGACAGAGCTCGTTGACGGGTCGGTCGCGGCTTGAGCGATGAGCTGCGCCGTCTGGTGCCCGGCGGACAGAACACGGTCGGAATCGCTGGGTACGCAGCGGCACAGCTCCGGGTCGTAGACGGTCATGACGACGCCGGCGTGATCCGCGTCGAGCTCGGTGAGGGTGGTCGGCCAGTTCCGGCGGCGCAGGGCCGCGTGCAGGGCGCGGGCTTGCGCGACGTCGACCATCGTGTCGGCGGTGCCGTGAACCTGGTGGATGGGGATGGGTGAGGACGCCGGTTCGTCGCTGTTGGCGAGCCGGTCCATCGCCGCCCGGCCGGTGAGCGGATCCGGGGTGGTGTAGCCTCCGGCCACCGCGACGACAGCTCGGGGCCGCCAGCCGTCGAGCGCCGCGGGGTCCAGGGCGACCGCCACCGCCGTCTTGCCGCCCAAGGACCAGCCGGCGAGCGTGGCCGACGCCGCGTCGCCGCCGAAGTCGGCTGCGTGCTCCCGGATGAAGGTGACGGACTCGCGCAGGTGGGTACGCCCGGCGTCCTCAGCGTCGGGCCGCCAGTCGGGGACGAAGCACACGACGCCCTCGGCGGCCGTCGCCAGGGCGAGGGGTGCGAGGACGTCGCGTTCGTCCGGTCCTTTTCCGTGCCACAGCAGCACGATGGGGGAGGCCTGGCTGCCCGTGTCGGGGCAATACGCATCCAAGCGCTGGCCGCCGGCACCGAAGGGGACCCCGCTGATCACTGAGACGTTCACTGTTCCTCTATACCTCTTCGGGGCTGGCGAGGTGGCGCAGCTGCCGCACCGGATGAGCGCGTGGCAGTTCGGCCTCCGGTGCGTAGTCCGGCCAGTGGATGAGCCCGCGGAGGGCGAAGCCGGTGCGGTAGAGCCAGAGGCGCTCGGGCGTGGTGGCCAGGGCGGGGTAGGCCTCGGTGAGCCAGGGCACGATGGCCGGGCGTCCGTTGTCGGGGCGCTGGCGGTCGGTCCAGGCCCAGAACGCCGGCAGCGTGAGGTCTATGTCGCGCGGGCCGAGGCGGGCCCATTCGAAGTCCAGGAGCGCGATGACGCGGCCGTCCTCGATCAGGACGTTGGCCGGGGTGCAGTCGGCGTGCACGAGGACGTCGGTACCGCGGTCGATCGGCAGGATGGCCGCGGCCGTGGCCGACAAGCGGGCGGCGATCCGGTCCAGGACGTCCGCGTCCACGTACGGCCGGCCCCGGGCGTGGTCGATGAGCCGGTGCAACTGGGCGGCGGCCAACGGTGTCAGGGTACTGGCGGCGATGCGTATCGGGTCGGCTTCGGTGTCGGCGGCCTCGGCGGCGCGGTAGCGCTCCAGGACCGCCGCCGGCGGTTGCCAGTCGTGCAGCCGCCGGATGATATCGGCCAGCTGCCGGACGTAGTCGCGCAGCACCGGCGCGGGCTCGGACTGCCAGGCGTGCCACAGCGACGTCGCATGATGGCGCTTGACCAGCATCCAGCTCACCGCGTCGTCACGGCCGGAGTCCAACACCCGCGGCCCCGGCACGCCGTCCGGCAACGCCACCGCGAGTTCGGCCTCCCGCACCAGCCGGTCGACGTCGCCGCGCCAGCACACGCGCAGCACCGCGTCCGGCAGGAGCCAGGCGTCGTTGGAGCCGCTCTCGACGAACACCTCGTCCCCGGTCAGCGCCAACCCGGCCGACCGCGCGACCCGCACCAACCGCTGCCGCGCGACCGCCTCGTCCCACGGCCAGCGCGGTGTGCCGTCGATGACCGGGACTTCGCCGTCGGGGAGGTTGTAGGGGCCTGTGAAGCGGGCGATGTCGGCGGCGGTCGTCATTCTTGGAGGTTAGCGGCCGACTGACACAGGGGGCTGAGCCTTTTTGACGGCTGTGTGTCCTGAACGCGAAGGGGGCTCGTTGTAGGGGAGTTCTCTGGAGCGGTGCTGCTCGGACGATGAAGGTTTGGCCCTTCGGAGTCGCCCTGCGGAGGGAGGCTTCAAACCGCCTCGTGCTGCGTTGGCTGAAGACCGTCGTGGTGAGCGATCGAGGAAAAGGCACCTGTTGAGGTGTCAGGTGGGGACCGGGAAGGCGAACGTGAGTGAACCACTGCTGACGTGTCGAAAGAAAATCAGGTGGCATCGAAACCGGGGCGTAGTCGTGGTCCCGGGATGAGCCTGGCGGATATCCGCTTACTGGCCAGGTGGTGTCCGGCATGAAGGTGGCGTGAGCCCGGTCTGCGGCGTTCGAGTGGAACTGGAGAAGGCGTATGCGGATGCAGCCTCGCCGTGGGTGGGGCGACAGGGGAGGGTCATCGCGGTCCAGGCGTGGGCCTGTAGGCGGTGGCTGTTGAGTACCCGTTGCCGGATGCGCCGGCGGACCGGCTCGTAGTAGCGGTGATGGTCCTGTAATGGGGCTGGAGCAAAGGGGCCGGGTCGTTCGTGACCTGTTTGTTCGATCAACTTCAGACCTGGTGTCTGGGGGAGGAGTCGGGTGGACGAGTTGAAAGCGCCGGACAAGCCGTTCGTGATTTCGAAGTGGGCTGTCCAGGCGGCGTGGGAGAAGGTGAAGGCGAACCAGGGCGCATCTGGGGTGGATGGGCGGTCGATCGAGGCGTTTGAGAAGGATCTGAAGAATAATCTGTTCAAGATCTGGAATCGGATGTCCTCGGGGTCGTACTTCCCGCCGCCGGTGAAGGCCGTTGAGATCCCGAAGGCGCATGGGGCGGGCACCAGGGTGTTAGGTGTGCCGACGGTGTTGTCATACTGCGCCTCCTGTGGTGGTGGTTGGGGTTTCGGGGTCCAGGCGGAAGGATTCCGCGAGGCGTTGGCGGTAGATCT
>NZ_JBGCCP010000036.1:0-97272 GCF_041262705.1 Catenulispora sp. MAP12-49
AACTTCGAACACTTCCCTACGAACGTCCTGCGATGGCTCCCAACGCGCTAGAGCCCAGCTCAAGGTCAGTTACACCACACCAGCGGACGTGACCATCTACACCGAGGCGGCCATAACGGGAGCAGTGTCGGCGGCGCCGTACCGATGCCGACCTGCCTCGATCGGCGATCAAGTCAGTTCAGGATCCCGCATCCGCTTCCACATATGAAGCACCTGCGCGCGATCGGAGACCGACCGGCGGACGTCGTTGCGTTGACTCGCGACGTAGGGGTGTTCGAGCCACCGCTCACTCCTTGACAGGCGGTGACGGCTGGAGAGGAGACTCAGGGTTCATCGATAGGGTGTCGGGCGTGCGTGGGGAGGCTCGATGACTGCACATGGACAGGCGGACGTGCCCGATGTTGCACGTGGGCGGATGCTTCGTGCGCTGCGAGAGTTAGGGGCGCGTGCCAGCGTAGTGCGGCGCGTCTCGGGCCTGTCGCTCATCGCGGTGTTGTGCGCCAGCGCAGTCGCCCCGGTGGCGTTGGTGGGCCAAACAATCGGTCCGGCAATTGCCGCATGGTTGGCCACCGCCGGGTCCATAGGTTCAAACGTGCTGGCCGATGTGATCATCAGCACCGTCAGTCAGCGGTCGCAGGAAGGCGTCGGGGAACCGGCAGACCTGGAACTGGCCGTGGCGATCGAGCTCGAGGCGCGGATGGCCGGGGGCGGGCCGGAGGCGGCCACGTTGCGTGACGCGGTAGCCCACATATTGAGCGAGCGTGGGGCGCAGCAGGTGCTGTTGGAAACGTTGGCCGAAGGTGACGTGGACCTGCAGATCGCGGTCGCTGAGAGCGTGGCGTTGCTGGGTGGGCGGTTCGACGAGTTCGCGGGACTGCTCGACGGAGTGCGAAACGGGATTCGCGACCTGCAACGGGCTACGGTTATCCAGCACGCAGAGAACCAGGCGCAAGCAGAGCACCGCAGCCAAGTGCAGGGTTCGTTGGACCAGATATTGGTGCTTCTGGGGAACCGGCACTTGCCGCCCGACGCTACGGGCGTAGCCTTCAAATCGCTTCCACCGGATACGGCCGCGTTCACCGGCCGTGAAGCCGAGATCGATGAAATCGCTGCGCACGTGGCGGCTTCGGCAGCAGGCGGCGGGTTGGTGTCGATTCATGCGATCGACGGGATGCCGGGAGTGGGCAAGACCGCACTGGCCGTACACGTCGCCCACCTGTTGGCTGACCGATTCCCGGATGGGCAGCTATTCGTCGACCTACATTCGCACACTGCCGGCCGGGCGCCGGCCGATCCGGCCGCCACTCTCGCGGGATTCCTGACCAGCGACGGCCTGGACCCACTGCAACTGCCCACCGGCTTGGAGGAACTCACGTCGCTCTGGCGTGCCCGGATGGCCGGTCGGCGAGTGCTGCTGGTGTTGGACAACGCCGCTTGCAGCGCCCAGGTTGTCCCACTGATGCCTGCCGGCGAGGGCAGTCTGGTACTGATTACCAGCCGCCGGCACCTCGGCGACCTGCCCTATCCCGTGACGGAGGTCTTTCTGGACGCCTTGCCGCTCCAAGATGCGGTGGCGATGTTCCTTCGTCTTGCCCCGCGTGGAGAAGGCGACGAGGAACAGGTGGCCCATTTGGTCACCCTGGCCGGATGCCTGCCGCTGGCGATCAGCTTGCTCGCACGCGTCTACACCAGGCATCGAGCGTGGTCCGTGAGCGAGCTGATCGAGGAGACCCGAGTCCGGCTCTTGAATCTCGGTGCGGAACAGCACACCGTCGAAGCGGCATTCGACCTGTCCTACCTGGCGCTAACTCGGACCCGGCGGCGCTTTCTTCGTCTTCTGGCCCTGCACCCGGGTAGCGATCTGGACGCTTACGCCGCGGCAGCCCTCACAGGAACCGGCCTTGCCCAGGCCCGGGCACACCTGGATGGGCTGCATGGCGACAACCTGGTGACCGAACCCGGCTACCGCCGCTACGGCTTGCACGATCTGATCCGCTTCTACGCTCGCTCCCATTCCAAGACCAGCGATCCCGATGAACAACGCGAGGCAGCCCTCGACCGGCTACTGCACTTCTACGCCCACACTGCCAAAGCGGCTCGGGCCGCGTCCCTAGCCATCTCGCGCCCGTCACAACCCACACCGAACCAGCCGCCGCCAGCGGAGGCCCCCAACCTCGCGGACCATCTTGCTGCCCGAGCCTGGCTA
Source organism: Catenulispora sp. MAP12-49 (assembly GCF_041262705.1). Lineage (NCBI taxonomy): Bacteria > Bacillati > Actinomycetota > Actinomycetes > Catenulisporales > Catenulisporaceae > Catenulispora > Catenulispora sp. MAP12-49. The sequence goes on from NZ_JBGCCP010000036.1 coordinate 2,207, forward strand.
CGCGCCGAACGCCCCAACGTCCAAGCCGCCTTCGCCCACGCTCACGCCCATGGCCTCGACGAGCACACGATCTCTCTGGCAGCAGGACTCTCCGAAATCTGGTTCTCCGAAGGCGCCTGGCCGAGTGACATCGAGATCCACCGAGCCGCCGCCGATGCGGCCGCACGTCTCGACCAACCCGATGCACGCGCCGCCGCACTGACCACCCTCGGGCACGTGTGCTATTTGACCGGGGACTACCCAGAAGCCGCAGATGCTGGAGCGCGGGCACTTGAACTCTCCGAACAGACCAGCAACCGCCAGGGCGAAGCCACCGCGTTGTCCCTACTTGGGCGTGTGTGGCATGCGACCGGAGACACTCTAAAAGCTGCGCACGCCCTGGAGCGGGCCATGCAGATCCACCATCAGATTGGCAGCCCTCATGGAGTTGCTGCGGCTTTGGACGGCCTAGGGCATGTCCGGCTTTCGAACGATGACTATCCGGGCGCTACAGAAGCCTTCACCCAGGCTCTAGAGATCGTACGTCAGCTCGGTTTCACGGTCGGCGAGGCCGACCTCCTTAATGATCTGGGGCGAGTGCGATTCCTGACTGGAGATCTCCCGGGAGCCTTACACATTCAGGAACGAGCCCTAGAGATCTACCGCCAGACCGGCCACCGCGGTAACGAGTCCTATGCCTTGAACGATTACGCCGCGACGATTGCCGCCACTGGCAATCGCACCCACGCACTCGCCCTCTACCAACAGGCCCTGGCCATGAACCGCGAACTGAACAAGCCCGACGACGTAGCCTGCTCCCTCGAAGGCATCGCGGAACACCATCTCGCCACGGGTAACCCCGCCCAAGGCACCATGTACCTACGCGAAGCCTTTGTGATCTACGAACGGCTCGGCCTGCGCCTCGACATTGAACGAGTGAAGGTTCGCCTTGCAGCCATCAGTGCTCGAGCGGGTGGTTGAGGCCCTCAGGTCAGCCATTCGACCCGGGCTCGCTTAGCGGTCACCGCTTGCTTGATCTTTCGCCGTGCGACAAACACTCGGCAAAATGCCCTCCGGAGAGCTGTCAAGATCATGTCCACCGTGCCGCTCGGCCTACCCTGACCACGTCACGTGCCACCCAGTAGCACTGCGTCACTCATGCCCTCAAGCCACTTGGCAGGAACCGGCCGCGCAAGATCACGTGAACCACTTCCCGCCGACCCGGCCTAGAAGAAGCGGCGCAGTTCCAGGCCCGAACCTAAGCTCAGCGGCCTCAGAGGCCGGGACCGGCACGCTGGCAGGCGTTTGCTCCCCGCGGGCCATTGGGGTATTCAGCACGCGCTCGCGCCCGCTGATCCCTCAACGCGCGCCGCATTCGAAGCCACGTCGGCGAGGTAGTCGCGCACCCGCGGCAGCGAAAGGCCAGTCAGCCCGGCAATGCCGGCCCGGGTCTCGCCCAACCGGTCCAGGGAGCGCACTGCCTCGCCGATCCTCGCCTCGAACGGCGCCGCAGCCACATCGGCGCTCGTGTGGATCCGCTCCACTTCGCCCTGCGCCTGGTAGTAGTCAGCCAGAACCGCTTCGAGCTGCTTCTCCCGCCTGATGCGTTCCGCATCTCGCTGCGCCACTGCTTCCTGCGCCTTTGTCAGCGCCACGGTCCGCGCTGATGCTCCACTTCGTCGCGCCACGTTCACCACGGTAAGCGGACAGCGCACGTGCAGCCACTTGAGCGCACCCCAGCTAACGCATAGGCGATCGTCCACCCGAGTGAATCTTGCCCGCACCGCACCTCGACATGAACTTTCATGGGTATATTCAACATGTCGCCGAGAGATGGAAGCCAACGCGACAAGTCAGGTCACAGCCTTGAGAAGGGACACCACATGAACCAGAACACGACACAGGCCATGCCGAGAAGCGAGCAGGAGGTCATCCTCATGACCCTGCTCCCGATCGAAGACCGCGCAGCAACCGACCGCGTAGTCTTCAGCGAGACCCCGGGCCACCTGATCGGGGGCCACCCGTGGTCCGCGACCGTCTTGCGCCGCATCGGCGAAGACGCGGTAGCACGGGACTACCTCGCCACGTTCGCCATCACCGAAGAGGGAGCGCGCCGGGTCCTGGCGCTGACGCTCGGACTCGCCAGGATGGCTTTCAACGAAGGCCCGGCCGCCGCCGCGGCCCTGAGCGTCGCGGGCTGGTGCGCGCTCAGCCTGGGCCGCTGGGACCTGGCCGATCGCCTGGCAATGCGATCCCTACGCGCGGCTCCCAACACACTGGCCGAACGCGTCCGCGAGATGGTCTCGGGCCAGTGGTTCGCCGAGATGCTGAACATCGAGAGCGACTTCGACGTCGCAGCCCTCCGAAAGTGTTCGGAACGCGTTCTCCACGAGCTCACGGAAACACGGGCCTACATCAGGCTGAGCTGACGTCCGAACAAAGGCGTGGGGCCGGAGAAGTTCTCCGGCCCCACGCCTTTGTTCACCACAGGCCTACGCCTGGATGCCGAAATTGTCAGACTGCGGCTTCGCCAGGGGCCCTGGCAAGGATCTCCTCGACGGTCTGTTCGACCGTCAGTTCCGAGGTATCCAGCCACAGGCCGATGCGCGGCGTCTCCCGACGGAGGTACGCATCGAGCTCGGCCACGCCTTCGTCGCCCGGCCTGTAAGCGACCTTCCCTCGCGCCGCTCGGCGAGCCTCGTCGCGCTCCTGCACCACAGCAGCACTCGGTGCGAGGACCACGACGTAGCACGGCCGGGTCCGGATCGCTGTGACCATGTCAGTCAGGTAGGCGCCGAGCACGATGTCCTGCAGCACCACGTTGAAACCAGCGTCGGCATATCCATCGGCGACCTGAGCTGCGAGCGCGTAGCGGAGGCGAAGTTGGCGAACCGCTTCAGCCGGCGGATCAGAAGGTCCCATCTCCACGCGGCCGTTGACCACCATCCGCCGGAACAGGTCACCACGCACGTGCATGGACTTCTCCAGCTGCTCGGCAAGCAACTGTGCGACCGTGGACTTGCCCGCCGCTTGGATGCCAGTCACCAGGAAGATTGCCACCTTGGAAACCCTTCCATCCCTCACCGCGAGTCCGCCAACGGCTTTCGCGCTGTGAACGATCGAGTTATTCGGCTCTGTCGGCGATCACGTGATGCTCGCGTTCAGCGAGGAAAGAGTTCGTCGGGTTCGAATGTGGGGCTGTGCTGACGTCCCCAAAGATCGTCGCCGCTGAATGGCTGGCGAGGAAGCTCTGCGTCGAATATCCGAAGCAGGAGCTCCACCAGCCCGTATGGATACTCCCGGGATGTCGGCTCCGTGAACGCATGATGACGGCGCCAGATGACGACCCGCCAGTCCTCGGGGTTCTCAGCCGTTTTGAAGTAGCATGCGTCGCCGGTGACGGTACCGCCCCAAGCGAGAAGGCCGCCCGGCTCGGGAAACGGACGATCGCCGGCCTCGACGTCGATGCAGTCCTCAAGGCTCGGGGGACCGAAGCACCGACCGACAAACAGGAAACCGCAGATGGTGCCGGGGCCGTAGGTATCGATGAAGCCCCTGAAGTCCGCCGGGAATCGGGTTCCCCACGTTCGCGCCATTTCGTCCCAGTCGGTGGACGCGGCCCGTTCCGGTGGCGACATCAGTGCGACAAGACGCGTGAGGGAGTCCGGCATAGGCATGTTGTGAGTTTGCCATGCCTGGCCAGCCCCGTCGGGTTTAGGGGTCAAAAGTATGCGAAGCCGCAGGAGATCAAACTTCGCCCTCCCGTAGCACTGCCGTTTGAGCGCTTTGACGCGTGTAACTCGGCTTTCGCTGTTCTCGCAGGGTTGATCTGTTGCGCCTGATCAGGCAGTTTGGGGTGGTTGCGGGCTGATCGCCTGGAACGCCACAGAAGCATCGGCGGTGTTGATGCCACCTCCGAAGAGGAGCCTGCCGATGCTTCCTGGTCCGACGTTACCGGCATCGCTGTTGGCGGTGCTGGAGAACTTGCGGTGGGTGTTCACTGCGCCGAGCTTTGCCACCTTCACCGCGTTGGTGCCGGGGCTGGTCGCGAGCACCGGGGCCGGGACGGTGACCGGGATGCTGACCGCCGCGGGGCTGGCATGCTCATGGCCACACGACCGGGCGCACACGTTTTTGTCCCGCGCAGCCTGGAGCCCCGACACGCTGGGGATGTACCTCTCCCGGCTGATCATTAGAACGCTGCTGCACGCCGATGCGGCGCTGACCGCCGCCATCGACGACACCCTGTTCAAGAAGCGGGGGAAGAAGGTGTTCGGCGCGGCCTGGCAGCACGACGGCGCCGCGCGCGGGGACAAGCCGGTCGGGTACGGGATCTGTTTCGTGGTGCTGGGGATCATCGTCGAACTGCCGTTCCTCACCCGGCCGAAATGCCTGCCGGCGGCCGCGCGGCTATGGCGGCCCAAGACCGGCGTGTCGAAGGTGGACATCGCCGCCGCCCTGGTCGAACTGCTGGCCGGATGGGACCGCGACCGCACGATGCACGTCGTGGCCGATGCCGCCTACCACGGCCCGGCGCTACGCCATTCGCCTACCCAGATCACCTTCACCACCAGGCTCCCGGCCAACGCCGTACTGTTCGACCTCGCGCCGCCTCCGACCGGCAAGCGCGGCCAGCCGAAAGCTCAAGCACCCGCCTGGGCACTCCCGCCGACCTGGCCAAGACCACGAAGTTCACCACCGCGCAGGTCAGACGTTAAGGCTGCACCGACACGGTCTGCATCGCCGAGATCAGATGCCTGTGGTACGGCTCGTTCCATACCCAGACCGTCCGCGTGATCCTGCTGCGCGACCACGCCACCGACACCGACTACGACCTGGCCCTGGTCACCACCGACCCCGTCACGACCGCTGCGGACCCGATCACCAGATACGCCTGGCGCTGGTCCATCGAGGTCACCTTCGAGGAAGCCCACGAACACCTCGGTGCCGGTCAGGCCCGCAACCGCACTCGGCTCGGCATCGAGCGCACCACCCCGTTTGCGCTGTACTGATACACGATCACCGTGCTCTGGTACGTGCTGCACGGCCACCACCCGGTTGACGCCGTAGAGCGTCGCGAACGCCAGCCGTGGTGCACCGCCAACACCGAGCCCGCCTTCGCCGACATGGCCGCCAAGCTCCGCCACGTGATCACTCGAGTTGCGATCGGTGGGCCCGGTGAAAGGCTAGTAGGAGCGTCCACCGGAAGTGGTGACACAAGATGTCCTTCGGCGGCAGAAAGCGCACCAAGGCGGTCTCACCGCTCCCGTTTCCGCATCGAATCCGCTGGAGTCTCGTAGCAGGGGTGCTGGGTGCATGCTTGCTTGCGATCCCGTGGTGGGTGGGCAGCCATCACAGTGCGTGGGAGGCATCCCTACAGTCGTGGGGATGGGCCCGATGGCCATCGGGCTGGCTGGCGCAATGGGCCGGGGGCGTCGGCGAATTGCTGGGCGGCGGACATGCGGGATGGCTGTGGGGCATTCGGGTCGAGTGCTTGATCCTGCTGGGCTTCACGCTGGTCTTCTGGCGATGGGCAATGCTGCACTACTACGCGTATAAGCCTGGTTCGGTGGACGTACAGCCACTAGTCGCGGCGGAGTCTGAGCACCGGCCCGAACCGTCGGTGGTCGACCTGACCGCCCGGTTCCGCAAGCAACTGTCGGAGATCGATTTATTCGCACCGACCAGCCTTGCTGCCAGCGCGCCTGCGGAGAGCTTTCTGGATCTGCTTGGGGATGTGAACCTCGAACCCCAGAAGCTCGGGACGAGCTTGCTGCGCCTCACCAGCCAACTGCGGCCGAAGATCGCCTATCGGGTCAGCGGCGTCCTGATGTTTCGGGACAAGGAACCCCACTTCGGTCTGACCGTGACCGTCACCTCGTACGGGATCCGGGGCAGCCGAGCGGAAACCATTTGGGAGTCGAGCTGGGAGGAGGCGGTGAGCAACGCAGCATATTGGGTCGTGGCGACCTTGCTCCCGGTCACAAGGGCCGGTAGGAAGCCGCCATGGCGAGATTGGACCGGCCGCGACCTTCCGGTCGAGCTGTTCACCGCCTACCACTGCGCGCAAAAGTTCAGTCGAGATCGAAAGTTCGACGCGGCGCTCGACAGGTACTACGAGGCAGTCCATCTGGACCCGACGAACGTGCACCTGCGAAACCAGATCGGCGCCACCCAGGAGAGCATGGGGCTGTACTTAGAAGCATTGGAGACCTACTACGGGGCGCTCAATCTGCGCATGCAAGGACACGTCAAGGACAACAAGAAGCTATGGAGTTGCCGCTGGTGGCTGCCGCGGCCCGTTTACCAGTGGCAATTTTGGAAGCAGCCCGGAGTGCTGCAGGCGCGCTACCGATTAGGCGTAGTCCTGGGCATCTCAGAGATGACAGCCAAGCAGTGGTGCGAGAACAACGGCACCACAGCGCAGGAGATCCGGAAGTCCGTGACTCCCGCCTTTGCGGAACGGTACTGGAGGGCTGCGCGCGACCTCAAACCGGATCCTAAGAGCCCGGCGAAAAGCCGTGTTCGGCAGAGCTTGGAGAAAAGCCTTCATCGGCAGAGGCTGGAGAAAAGCCTTGTTCGGAGTCTGGGGAAAATCCTTGATCCGCCGATTGAGAACGAGGCGGATCCGCCGAAACCGAATGAGAACGAGGTGGCGCTGGTCTTCCAACGTGCAAGCGCCCAGGAGATGTACCAGCTCGCCCGGGACTATCGTGTCGCCCGCCTGTTCCTTTTATATCGTGGCGATAGGCCGACGCTGGACCGGAGCGCACTTAGAGTGAACCGAGACGTGTGGACCCAATTGCGACTCGTCAAAGTACGGCTCAAGCAGCCAGGCGGCCTCATTCGCCCGGCATTCACCTATAGCCGATGGCGCCTCATTGTGCAGATCAGGGCAAAGATGATGGAGCGTCTGGCGCGTAAGCTAACATGCGAAACAAATGAGAAGAAGGGGTTGCGCGAGATCAAACACTTGAAGAAACGCCTAAAAAAGGCGTTCCTGCGACCAAAGATGTTCCATCGATACTGGCAGGGTCATTACAATGCGGCATGCGCATACGCAGTGGCTCTGGATAATCGCGCAGAAGCAAGGGGAAGCAGAGTCCACATCACGACGGACGCCGAAGAAAGAGCCGCAAAAAGAATCGATGACCGACTTGCCACCTTGGCCTGTCACGAGCTAAAAGAAGCTGTGCGGAGAGCAGAAGCCGGCATCAAGAGGATCAAGCGCTCCTGGGTTCTCTTCGACGATCCAGATATGACCAGACTGCGCAGCAATAAAATCTTCGTACGCTTCACGCGAGAGACATACCCGCATTCCACGCCCGATCTCAAACTCGAGCTCGATTCCGCATCCGGGGTGAGCTCATGCAAAATCGAGATATCCGCTTATCAGCGGGAACTACTGGAGTCAGTCGGCAAGATAATGGAAGAGGTATGGCGGCAAAGAAATACCCAGAGTCCAGAGATTCAAACCGCGCGTGACTGGTTCACGACGGAAGGGCAGATTTGGGAGCTTGTAGATACGGTCTCCGCTGACACAGCCGGTTATTGGCTCGATCGCGTAAGATTGAGAAAGAAGATCCAAAGCGTCGCCGACTGTGCCAAGCGGATCGAAGTTGATATCACCACCAAAGTTCCGGAATTTGACAAAATCGTTGCCGACACGCTCGACGGCAGCTACCACAATGGCGCAACAGTCAGCACGGAAAAGATCCCCTCCAGACTTGATGTACGGCTCAGGCGCCTGCACAAGCTAGTGGAATACTCACAACAAAACTCACCGATCGAAAGCAGTCATCTGCTATTAGCTAGTTCGCAGCATTGCGATTCCGCCGTCTCGGCTCGCCTCGACGGCGCCATCAAACAGATTTGCACACATTACGTGGCGACCTGGAAAGCCTTCTCCGAGCTGTTCGAAATGCCTGCGAACCCGTTGACAAATGATCGATTCGGCGGGAATTTTGACTCATTCAAAAGTGCGTTACAGCAACTCGAGGATGATGCCAAAGATTCAAAAATTTTTATTGGATGACCCTGATAAGTGGATGTACCGCCCAGTGATGGCACGGGCAATGATGAGGCGCTGGATCTCGCTGGTCCCCTCGAAGATGCGGTAGATCTTGTGGATAGCTCGCTGCGCCGCGCCGCAAGCCCCAGGCACCCACGCACACATCGATCACGAACGTGAACGGCTCCTCGAGCTCAGCAGTAGCTCTATCCGCAGGGCCGACGTCTTCATACGACTTATCCACGCGCGTCACTTTTGCCCGCAGCCCTTCCACACCCAGACCGTCCGCGTCATGCTGCTGCGCGACGACGCCACCGGCACCGGCTATGACTTGGCCCTGGTCACCACCGATCTGACGACGACGGCAGCGGCGCTGATCACCAGATATGCCTGGAGGTGGTCCATCTAGTGCGGTGACCGGATTGGTCCACCGGCTTCGGGAATAGCTGTCGCAGTTGCCTGCTTTGGTGGGATGGATCGTCTCATCGAGTGGAAAGGCACTGATGGCGGAACGAGTGAAAGCCAGGCGGCTGACCGATCAGGAAGGTCAGCGGCTGTTGCGGATTGTGCGGCGCGGGTCGGCCAGTGCGGTGCGGTATCGGCGGGCGATGATCGTGTTGGCCTCGTCCAGTGGGAACACCGTGCCGGCGATCGCGCGGCTGGTGGCGGCGGACGAGGACACGGTGCGCGATGTGATCCACGCGTTCAACGAGATCGGTCTTCGATGCCTGGACCCTCGGTGGGCGGGCCACCGCGCCCGCCTGCTCAGTGAAGACGAAGAGGACTACGTCGTAGCTGTGGCGGGCAAGCACCCCCGGGAAGTCCGGGGCGCCGTTCACCCGCTGGTCGATCCGCAAGCTGGCCGCGCACCTCGCCGCTGACCCGGTCCGCCCGATCCGGATCGGGCGTGAGACGCTGCGCACGCTGCTGTCCCGGCGCGGGGTCACCTTCCAGCGCACGCGTACCTGGAAGGAGTCCCCGGACCCGCACAAGGAAGCCAAGCTGGCCGCGATCGAGGACGCGCTGGAGCACCACGCCGAGGCGACGTTCGCCTTCGACGAGTTCGGGCCGCTGGGCATCCGCCCGGTGGCCGGGGCCGGCTGGGCCCGCACCGGGCATCCGTGGCGGCTGCCGGCCACCTACCACCGCACCCACGGGGTGAACTACTTCCACGGCTGCTACAGCATCGGGGCCGACCGGCTGTGGGGGATCAACCGGCGCCGCAAGGGCGCGGTCAACACCCTGCTCGCGCTCAAGAGCATCCGGCGGACGCGACCGGCCGACCAGCAGATCTTCATCATCTTGGACAACCTGTCGGCGCATAAGAACAAGGACATCCGCGCCTGGGCCGCCGCGAACCAGGTCACGCTGTTGTTCACCCCGACGTACGCCTCCTGGGCCAACCCGATCGAGGCCCAGTTCGGGCCGCTGCGCCAGTTCACCATGGCCCACTCCCACCGCTCCCACCACGCCGTACAGACCCGCGACCTGCACGCCTACCTGACCTGGCGCAACGCCCACAGCCGCCACCCCGACGTGATCGCCGCCCAGCGCCGCGAACGCGCCCGGGTCCGCAGCGAGAAGGGACTGCGCTGGGGAGGACACGCCCGAGGCGACCTCGCCCTGGCCGCATGACAACACATGAACCGGCGAACCAATCCGGTCACCGCACTAGGTGACCTACGCCGAGACCCCCGAACACCTCGGCCAAGGCCAGGTCCGCGCCCGCACCCCGCTTGCCGTCGAGCACACCGCCCCGTTTGTCTTGTACTGCTACCCGATCACCATCATCTGGTACACGCTGCACGGACACCACCCCGATGACGCCGCCGAGCGCCGGCGAACGCCAGCCCTGGTACGGCTCTAAGGACTCGTAACAAAAGTGGCGTCTCTGACCTGCGGGAATGCGGGTGTATCAGGCTTCGTTGATCCTGCCGGAGGTGTGAGACAGCCGAGACGAAGAAGAAGACCCCGCGTCGGCCCTGGGAGGTCGACGACGGCCTGTGGGAGCGGATCGAGCCGTTGTTGCCGCAGGTCAAGCACAATCCTCGGTACCCGGGACGGCCACGGCTGGATGACCGACAGGCCCTGAACGGCATCCTGTTCGTGCTCTACACCGGGATCCGCTGGGAGTTCCTGCCCCAAGAGCTGGGCTACGGCTCGGGGATGACCTGCTGGAGACGGCTGCGGGACTGGAACGCCGCCGGAGTCTGGCAGCGGCTGCACGAGCTGCTGCTGGCCGAGCTGCGCGGCGCGGGAGCGCTGGACTTCTCCCGCGCCGCCGTCGACTCCAGCCACCTGCGGGCCATGAAAGGCGGGCCGGCCACCGGCCGCTCCCCGGTGGACCGGGGCAAGACCGGTAGCAAACACCACGTGGTCGTCGATGGCCACGGCATCCCGCTGGCCGCGATCACCACCGGCGGCAACCGCAACGACGTCACCCAGTTGCTCCCGCTGTTGCAGGCCATCCCGCCTGTGCGCGGCACGCGCGGCCGGCCCCGGCAGCGGCCCGACCGGGTGCTCGCCGACCGCGGCTACGACCACGACAAGTACCGCCGGCTGGTCCGCGAGATGGGAATCACCCCGGTCATCGCCCGACGCGGTACCGACCACGGCTCCGGCCTTGGCGTCCATCGCTGGGTCGTCGAAGCCACGTTCGCACTGCTGCACTGGTTCCGCCGCCTGCGCATCCGCTGGGAGATCCGCGACGACATCCACCAGGCCTTCCTCACGCTGGGCTGCGCCCTCATCTGCTGACGACGACTCCGAACTCATCTTTGATAGGAGTCCTAAGACCGAGCCGGCGTTCGCTGGCATGGTTGCCAAGCTCCGCCAGGTGATCATCGCCGCCCGATTTTCACCCATCGCCGCCGCTGAACCCACCGCAGCGGAAATCCGGGCTGTCCAACACACCTGGGCCCAAGCAGGACTCGGCCTTGCGGCCTGACCGGATCAGGCCTGCGAAAACAGCGAAAGTCGAGCGTGTAACGGCGCCTTCAACAGCACCGGAGTTGTGTTCGAGCGTCAGCCCATTGATGACCGCGGGCAGGTCGCGACGCATGCCGGAGGCCAGGGAGTGAAGGGCCGGGAAGTCGTCGGCCTCGACAGCGTCGAGCCAAGCGAGGAAGTCCTTGGTCCCGCGCCGTTCAGCCATGATCGCTGCGAAGTTGCGGATATGGCTGGGGAGGATGTCGAGGTGACGGCACGCCGCTGTGGCCTTCTTCAGCTCCAGGAGGTTCTCTTCGGTGAGGTGGTCGGGGTGGGTAAGCAGCCAGCGGCTGACGTGGCCGGGCTTGGGGACTGCGAGGACGGCCGGGGCCTTGCGGACCGGTCCGGGTTTGCGGCCGTCACCGCGGTGGCGCAGTGGCTTCAGGTAGCGGCGAACGGTCTGGATGTCGCCGGTGAAGCCGCGTTCACGCAGCTCGGCATGGATCGTGGCGGCGTTGGTAATGCCGTCGTTCCAGCGCTGGTTGACCAGGTCGAGCCAGCCGTCCAGCTTGGTGGCCCGGTTCTCGGCCTTGACCAGTAATTCCTCCACGGCCTGGGCGTTGGCGGAGCGGCGCACCGTCTGCAGGTCCAAGCTCAGCTCCCGCGCGGTCGCGGCCCGGGACAGACCGCGACCCAGACAGTCCTGGACGTCGGTGAAGCGCTGCCGGGTGCGGTCGGCCAGTGGGTAGTGTCGGCGCGGGGGAGGTGCCGGGGCCTGGGGTGGCTCGGCCATCGGAGCCGAAGTCGGCACGTCGGGCTGCGCGTAGGCGTGGTCGCGGACAGCCTGCCGAAGGCACGGATGATGCGCGACGACGGTCTTGTTCACCGCCTTGCACAGGTTCTGCCACAGGTGGAACCGATCGGCGACCTGGATCGCGTCCGGTGCGCCAGCGCGGATGCCGGCGGCATAGCCGGTGTCGCGGTCTCTGCACACGATCTCGACGCCTGGATGCTGGCGCAGCCAGGCGGCCAGGGTCTCGGACTCGCGGTCGGGCAGCACGTCGACCGGCCGGTGAGTGTCCATGTCGATCTCGAGCACGCGGCCGACGTTGCGACCGGGCGGACGAAGAACGTCACCGAGCCCGCGTCGGCTTGGATCCGATCGATCGCGACGGACTTGAAGTGAGAGAGGAGTTCATCAAAACCCTGTGATACGCACGCGGATCATCCTGGCCATCCGAAGCCGATCCGCCTCGCGCGACACGCCGACCAGCAGGCATCACGTGATCGTCGCCAGACCCGAAAAACTTGATCGCCGACACCCGCACGGCCGGAACTCGCAGGTCCTGGATACGCAGGTGTCTGAATGCCGGTCTCACCATGCCACCTGGGCTTGCTCGCGCTCGGGGAGGACGCCACGCTCGAAGCTGGCGAACACCACCGGTGATCGCCGCCAAGAAATCGGGGCCGGCGGAGATGTCCGCTCGCGCGGTGGAAGCTCGCCGACCCCGACCGGTTACAGCCCTTGAGAGGCGCTGTGGTGTTGAGTATAGGTCGGAGTAATCCGGCCGCTCTGAAGCCTTGAGCGGTTCGCCGCCATCGCCGATGAGGAAGGACCGCTGCGGGTGATTCCAGCCGGCGTCGAGCCCGTGAACGCAGCCGGCGTCGCCCGCATCCGCGGCGTCACGCTGGGAACGCTGCGCAACGCGCACGTGCTCAAAAAGCCCGGCTTCCCGAAACCGCTTAATCCTCACCGAGGACGAGACCTCGTGTGGGATCCGGCAGCGATCGAGGCGCACAAGGCCGGGCAGCCCCTTCCCCCACGGCCTGAGGCCTCCCCCGACGATCTCCTCGACGACTTCGAAGCCGCCGCGGTGGTGGGCGTGTCAGTCGACGTGTTCGCCGACCAGGCCAACCGCCTCGGCCTTACGGCACGCAGCATCAACGCGCACAATCTGCGCTACTGGCGACGCGGCGACCTGATCAAACGCTACGAGCGAGCACCCGGGCAGCCTGGAAAGCCGACCGGCGCAAAAGACCTCACACCCAGAAAGAAGCGAACAACGCCGGCCCCGGCAGCAGAGAAGACCGACCAGAGGGCCGCCTCACTGGTCGCTTACCTTGCTGGACTTGACGCCACAGGATCCCCAAGGCCGAACACGACCGAGTTGGCCAGCCGGTGCGGCGTAAGCGTGCGGACCATCCAGCGATGGCTCGTACGCGGCTCGCATAGCGAGTAGGCACGTTCCCGTCCCTCCCGCGTGCCGCTGCAGTGCGGAACCGGTCTTGCTTCGGCTCCGCACTCCAGCTCTGGGGCGCCTGCCTAACGGCAGGCGCAGCCAGCATCGGCGAGCCTCGGAGGCCGCAGAATATCAAGTAATTAACATAATGGAATACCGGCGTCCGGCAGAAGCGCGGGTCAGCCCCGGGTGGGCTTGGGGACCTCACGCACCAGCCGCGAGCTCCAGTCGCACCAGACCAGGCCGGGCAGGAAGGCGCCGCCGGCCTCGTCGAGGTGCTCCTCGACGTAGGGAATGGTGGCGTCGCAGACTTCGATGGCGTTGTCGAAGAAATGCACCGACTCCGGCTGCAGGTGGTAGCTCCAGCGAGGGCTGTAAGGCGCGGTCCGCTTGACGATGCGGCCGATGAGGTGCGGCCGGTCAGTGGTCTCACCAGCCACCAGCTCGCGGGCGTGCTCGATCTCGGCAGGCTCTACCAGCTTGACGATGTACGTCTCCCGGGTGATGTCGGTGACCTCGAAGTAGGCCGGCTCGTCGGCCGAGGCCATGGTCCGGGCACTGGGCACCGAGGCTTGTGCGAGGGCTGCGGGCTGTGCCGCGGCGGCGAGGAAGGCCGCGCCGGCGAGCATGGCGCTGAGCTTGGCGGTGCGCATTCGCATTGGGATTCCGTTCTGTCGCACGACGAGATCATTCGTCGATCGGGAGCGGGCGTGGGCCTCTGGCGACCCGGAAATGATCTTGCAGCACCCGTCAGGACCCTTACACGGGCGGCAGCGCGCCGACACGACAAGGCAGCCAAGAAACCACCCGTTTGCCACAGAGCGGGCCGGCCCGGTCGACGGCTTCTCGGCCTTGGCGATTCGGCGTCGCACAGCACCAGCTATGGCAGGTCAGCACCAGCAGCAGGCGAGCCGGGCCTGGTGCACAGACCATTGTCAACGTCCCGCGCGCCCCGGCATGGTGGGCATTTACTGGGCAAATTGCTGGGCGTTTACTGGGCATCAGTGCTTAACTGATGCCATGACCAGCTTCTTCACGCCCAGCGGTGGCCTCAAGTGACCACCGCACCGCGGGCTTCGGGAACGGTCCTGCGTGGTCTGCTGCGGACCGGACTACCGCTGTCCGAGTACTCCTCAGTCGATCCGATCCTGCTCGATCTGCGCGGCGTCGTCGCGCGCGCCGCGTGGCCGGACGACCCCGCCAGCCGACTACGGGCTCTGGACTCGTTGCTGCGTTGGCAGCTCGCCCGCTTCTCCCACCATCGCCTGGCCGTGCCGGCCCGCCTGCTGTTCGGCGCCGCTCCCGATGCCAGAGGTCTGACGCTCACTGAACGACGAGCGAAGGCCGCGGCGTCAGCCGACTATGAGGTCCACCACTTCCGCAAGCGCATTGAACCGGAGATCTGCGACCAACTCGCGGAGATGCTCAACGCCGACAGCGAGGACCTCCGCAGCCGCGCGATCCCGCCGACCCTGGGCCAGGCCCGAAGGCCCCTGCGGCTGCCGGCCGACGTGTTCGCTTGGGAGGCCGCCGAGCACGAGCAGGCGCTGTCCTTGCTGTGGTCCGGCATCTACGCGCTACGGGCCGCACTGTTGGCCGCGGCCGTGGCCACCGGAACCGGCGGCCCAGACTCCGAGCAGGCGGCCGACGCTGCCCGCACCGCGTTGTGGCGGCTGGCCCAGACGCTGCGTGCAGCCGCCACGTACGTGGCGGCATACGGTCCGAGCGTTCTGGGGGCAGACCCGCCGACCGAACCAGGCGAACTGGCGCTGCTGGCCGGCTGGTACCCGGCCGTCAGCGACGAGCTCGCCACCGCGTTGACGGCGGCTTCTTCCCAGTCCGAACGGCCCGAGCAGTTCTGGGCAGCCATCCAAGCCACCTCCTGCGCCAGCGCCGCAGACGCCTGGTGCACCGAACTGGCCGCGTCCGCGGCCCCCGCCGAAGAAGGAGGATCCTGATGGACCTCGCCGCACTGATCGACGCATCCGGGCCACCTCGCCGTTACGTGATCACCGGCGGGCCGTCCGCCGGCAAGGAGGCCGTGCTCGAGGAGTTCGCCGAACGTGCGATCCCGGCCACCGAGGGCGAGCCGGCCCGCGAAATCTACCGCTCACACCGCGAGCGCCTGGGCCGCCACCTTCAGGTCGGTGACCGCCGCGAGTACTCCCGTGAAGTCCTGGCCGCGTTCGTGCAGGAATACGCCGCTCACAAGCACGGTCTGCGGTTCTACAACCGTGGCATTCCCGACGGCTACGGCTGGGACGCCTTCTTCGGCCTGTCTCCATACCCGGAGCTGGAGGAGGCCGCCAGAATCTACCGCTACGACGCCGTGTTCGTCCTGGACCCCCTGGACTCCTTCACTGCCGAGGACGACCTGGTGTTCGCCCAGGACCGGGAGATCCGCCGCGTCCATGAACTGATCGTCCAGGGCTACTACGACACCGGGTACCGCCCGATCTTCATCCCGGCCGACGACCCCGCCAAGCGCGTCGACCAGATCCTCGCCAACGTGTCCGCACCCACCGCCTAGCAGCGCAGGAGAACGCTCGTGGCCCTCGAACAGACCGTGGAGATCGTCAGCCCGAACAACGTCCTGGCCAACGCGATGCTGCGCAGCATCGACATGATCCGGCCCCGCCTGCAGGCATCCCGCCCCGAGCGCGTCGCGTTCTGCGTCGGCACCCAGATCAACGGCGCCCCGCACCTGGGCACCTCCCTGGTGCAGACCGCGGCGTTCCTGCTGGCCAAGGCCGCCAAGCGCACCTTCAACGTCGACGCGATAGTCCGCTTCGGCGCGCTCGACAACGCTCCCTACGACGTGGTGCTGGACCCCGAGACACACCACGCCTACCAGCAGACCTACCACCACGCTCTCGGCGCAGCCGCCGTAGACGGCCTGATCGAGCAGTACTACCGGGCATTCTTCGACTCCCTGGCCGACGCCACCGGCGTCGACTACGAGGTCGAGACCTACACCACCCAGCAGGCCGAGCCGGCGTTCCGATACGAGTTCCTGGCGACCCTGGGCCATCTGGAGTCGATCCGTTGGCCGCTGGCTCCCTCGCACGGCCAGGTCCACCTGCGCTTCCCCTGCCCGACGTGCGGCTGGGCCGAGAAGCGGGCCGAACGCACCCGTCTAGTCACCGTCGGCTCCGGCGGCGCCGACTTCGCCGCGGTCTGCACCGACCACGGCGACTACAAGGTGACCATCACACCGGACAGCCGCGCCTATCTGGACTTGGCCACCCTGTACCGGAACCTCGTCAAGGAACGCGTCGCCGCCCGGGACGGCGTGACGCTCTCGGTAATGATCAAGGGCGGCTACTGGGCCTTCGGCTGTCAACTCGTCGACGAAGCCTTCACCCAGCTGCCCGGCCTCACTCCCCCGCCGCGGGTCTACACCCCCATGGTGCTGACCGACACAGGCGCCAAACTGTCCAAGTCTCTGATCCGGGAGGGCCGGATGGCTCCCCCGCCGGGTGCCCGAGACTGGATGCTGGACGCGACCGCCTGGACCGGGGCCGTCGACGACTACGTCGACGCCATGGTCTGGTTGGTGGGTCGAATGCTGTCGGACCCGAAACACTTCTACCGCTCGTACACGACCCTGGAGATCGACCGCCTGATGAACGCCCGCCCGAACACGGAGAGCGGCGTGCGCGCCCGCGAGATGAACCTCTACCGCCGCTACTTCGACCTGGTCGCCTCCGGCCGCAAAACCATCGAGGTCCGAGTCCAGTACCCCAACCTGCGTAGCCTGGCCGCCGGCGACCACATCCGCTTCATCTGCGGCACCGACGACGCCCTGACCCGCGTCAAGCGCGTCGCCCGCTACACCTCCTTCGAGCAGATGCTCGACACCGAGGGACCCGCACGGGTCAACCCCGACAGCCCGCGCGAGCAGCAGCTCGCCAACATCCGCCGGATCTACGGACCCGAGAAGGAAGCCCTCGGCGTCCTGGCCATCGAGATCGAACTCGTCTGACAGAGGCCGGGGTCAACACCGATATCGGCTAGTACGGCTGTCGGACGTTGCGACGTGTCGTGAGCTCAGGGTCCGTGGGATATGTCGGCGCGCGGGTAGAGGTGCCGCAGGAGCCTTCGCTGAATGGCGTGCTCTGCCTGGCGGCGCCAGGGACCGCGGGCAGAGCAGGCAAGCGGATTCCCGGCTACCCCGCGGGGCAGATCGCCCCGGCCGCTACGGCTACCGCTGTGAATACCAGCCCGCTCGGCCGAGGGCCGGCGATATCTACCAGTTCGCCGACCACCGGCATGCTGCTGCTCTCCGTCGTGGATTCGGCCGTGGAGATCGCGCCCGCGACCCAGCCCAGCTTCCCCACGCGGCAAGTCGCTGTAGGCTCGCCGTACCACTAGGCGAGTTCCTTAGTCAGGAAAACGCGGCTCGTACCTGGTGGATCGCAGGGGACTTCGCCGAATGACGTCCAGCCCTGTTTCCGGTAGAAATCCGGAGCCTGGAAGCTGATCGTGTAAAGGACGGCGGTGCGGCAGCCGCGAGCGCGGGCCTCGTCCTCGGCCCGCCGGAGGATCTCTGTCCCCAGGCCTTCGCCACGTAGCTCGGGCGGCAGGAAGAAAAGGTCGATGAAGAAGAGACCGAGCGAGGTACGTCCGGCCAGTCCGCCGATCACCTGGCTCGTACCGGGGTCGTAGACCAGGACGGCCAGCGGATTGCGGTCGTCGATGCCGGTGGCCTCGAGGTTGAAGTGGTCCAGGGCATCGGAGATCGTCGCGGTCTGCGCAGGTGTGGGAGCGTCCGTGACGATCAGCTCCACCATAGTTTCCTCCAGCATGTGAGTGGGCGGCGCGGCCTCAACCACGCTGTGCACTGGAACGCTACGGCCGGAACACTTCGATGGGCGTCGAAGAAACGTCGGCGACAATGAGACATGGACAGACAGCACGAAGCCCGGGACGTGGGCGTAGACCTGGCGGCCGTGGCGCGGCTGCTGGCCGACGGGACACGGGCCGCCTTCTGTCTGGCCCTGCTCGACGGCCGCGCTTGGACCGCGACCGAACTGGCCCGCTACGCCGGGGTCTCGGCATCGACCGCGACCTCCCATCTGAACCTCCTCGTGGGTGGCGGACTCCTCGTCGAGGAGCGGCACGGACGCCATCGCTACCTGCGGATCACCGACCGCACGGTTATGGAGCTGATCGAGAGCCTCGCCGAGTTGGCCCCGCGGCGGCCGGTCCGACCGCGTTCACTGACCGCCGCCACCGGTAACCAGGCGCTGCTCCATGCCCGGTTGTGCTATGACCACCTCGCCGGAACGGTCGCTTTGGCTATCACCGACGCGATGGTGGAACGCGGGCTGCTCGACTGGGGCCCCGAGCCGGGACTGACCGACGCGGGCGCGGCCTGGCTCGCCGACGTCGGCGTCCCCCTACCGAGCTCGTCGCGTCGACCGCTGGTGCGCGCCTGTCTGGACTGGACCGAGCGCCGCCCCCACCTGGCCGGGGCGGTCGGGTCCGCCCTGTGTGCCCACGCGTTGGCCTCGGGCTGGGTCAAACGGGTCGGCACGACCCGAGCGCTCACGGTGACCTCGATCGGCCGGCAGGCCCTCCACGACCATCTCGACCTGCCGCTGACCGATCTCTGATCGCTTCAGCGCATAGCGGCCTCAGCCTTGCTGCACCACTGTGCGCTCCGGCGCCCTAGCGTTAGCCCACGTGAACAGATTGAGCTATATTTTCACTAACACACCTTTTGCAGACAATCTGACTATGGGCCCGCTACGCGGGAGCGACGACGCGCAAAGGCGGTGATCCGGTCATGATGACCATCCACAAGATCACCGCTGGAGACGGCTATACCTACCTGACCAGGCAGGTAGCCGCTGGAGACAGCAATCCCGTGCGAGGCAAATCGGCGACGGAGTACTACACCGCTACCGGCAACCCGCCGGGGACATGGATGGGGTCCGGTCTGCAGGGTCTCGGTCTGTCCGGCGACGTCTCCGAGGAGCAGATGACGGCGCTGTTCGGGCAGGGCCTGCACCCGAACGCCACCGCCATCACGGCTGCCTATCAGCGCGAGCACGTCACGGCCGACATGTCGGAACGACAGCTGACGAAGGTCAGCCAGCAGGCGCAGAAGGCCGCCAGCCTCGGGCGTCCCTTCCCTCAGTACCAGGACCTCGGCCCCTTCGATGAGCGGGTATCCGCCAGGTTGGCCGCGATCCAGGACGAGGTCGGCCGCGCACCCACAGCTGCGGAGGAGAAGAAGGTCCAGCGGGAGGAAGCGCGGCGCCAGCGGCGCGCCGTCGCGGGGTTCGACCTCGTGTTCACGCCTGTGTCTTCCGTCTCCAGGCTCTGGGGTCTCGATCCCCGCCCGTGGGTCCGCCAAGCGATCGAACAGGCTCACTACGCGGCCCGAGACGCTGCCCTGAAGCTCCTCGAAGAGCACGCCGCGCACACCCGCACCGGCTCGTCAGGGCAGGCGCAGATCGAGACGCACGGGCTGATCGCCGCCGTTTTCGACCATGCGGACAACCGGCTGGGAGAACCGAACTTGCACTCCCACGTGGCCGTCTCCAGCAAGGTCCTAGGGGCCAACGGGAAGTGGCAGGCACTCGACGCCCGCGGCATACACCGCATGACGGTGGCAGCCTCCGAGCTCTACAACAGCGTGCTCGAGAACGAGCTCCACGCGCGCCTCGGGCTCGAATTCGAGGCCCGATCGGACACCTTGGGCAAGCGCGAACCGGTGCGGGAGATCAGGGGATTCCCGTCGAGAGTGCTGTCCCACTTCACCCGCCGTCGATCCGATATCGAGGTCGAGTACCAGCGTCTGGTGGCCGAGTTCCGGGCGACACACGGACGTGATCCTTCACTGCCGGCGGCGCACGAACTCGCCCAACAGGCCACGTTGGCGACCCGCAAGGACAAGAAGCCGCCACGAGCGTGGGCCTTGATGCGGGACGAGTGGCGCGACGACCTGATCACGACCTTCGGGCCAGATGCACTCTCGGGGGTAAGCGCCGTCGTCCCCACGCGCGGAAGACGCAACCCGCGCCCGATCACGAGCGCCAAGCTGGATGTGCCCGGTGTCGCCGCCCGAGTAGTGGCCCAGGTCCAGGAGCACCACGCGACGTGGACCCGTTGGAGCGTTCTCGCTCAAGCGCACCGAGAGCTGCGCGGAACGCGTTTCACGACGCCGGCCGAACAGGAGAAGGCCGTCTCGGCGGTCGTCAACGCGGCGCTGTCCTCGTGGTCGATCTCCACCGAACCGCCGGCTCTGGTGGCCGAGCCAGCAGAGCTACGCCGCTCAGACGGATCGTCGGTGTTCACCCAACACGGCGCCGAACGGTTCACCAGCCAAGCGGTTCTGGACGCCGAGGCCAGGCTGGTCGACGCCGCCGGCTACCAGACCTCGGTCGGGGTGGACGGGCAGAGCATCGACTGCATGCTGGCCGATCAAGAACAGCGAACGGGCAGCAACCTCGACCCTGGACAGCGGGCGCTGGTGAAGGCGTTCGCGTGCGATGGACGCCTCCTGCTGGCTGGAATCGGCCCGGCCGGAGCCGGCAAGACCACCGCCATGAAGGCCCTGACCACCGCGATCAGCACCGCAGGAACAGCGCGCCTCGTGCCGCTGGCGACCTCCGCGTCAGCGGCCGGAGTACTGGCCGCCGAGCTGGGGACCGGAGCCGAGAACCTGCACAAGTTCCTCTGGGAGTGGACGAAAGGAGACCACGCCAAGTCCTTAGCCAGCGGACGGACGGTGCCGCCGGAGATGGAGTTCTTCGCCCTGAATCCGGGCGACGTCGTCCTGGTCGACGAGGCCGGCATGGCCGGCACCTTGAACCTCGATCGACTCGTGGCCATCGCAGCCGAGCGCGGTGCAGTCGTACGTCTGCTGGGCGACTACCGACAGCTCGGCGCCGTCGAATCCGGCGGAGCCCTCCGGCTCATCGCCAACGAGTCCGGGGCCGTGGAGCTCTCAACTCTCTACCGCTTCTCGAACCCGGCCGAGGCCGAGGCAACGCTCAAGATCCGCGTCGGCGACACCGCCGGACTCGACTTCTACCAAGACGCCGACCGGATCCAACACGGGTCGCGACAGAACATGACCGAGCAGGCCTACGCCGGCTGGAAGACAGACATGCTCTCCGGACGCAAGGCCCTCATGGTCGCAGCCACCAACGCGGATGTCACCGAGCTGTGCGCCCGGGCACGCGCCGACCGGGTCACCGCGGGCCAGGTCGAAGCCGACGGCGTTCGACTGCACGACGGCAACCTCGCGGGAGCGCGCGACCTGATCATCACCCGTGACAACGACCGCCGACTCCGCTCCGGAACCCGCGACTTCGTAAAGAACGGCGACGCCTGGGAAGTACTCGAACGCCATCCGAACGGCGCCCTCACCGTCCAGCACCTCGAACACCGCGGACGTGTGCTGCTCCCGCCCAAGTACGTCGCGGCCAACGTCGAACTGCTCTACGCCACCACCGCCCACCGCGCCCAGGGCTCGACAGTAGACGCCTGCCACTCCCTGATCACCGAGGAGATGGGACGGGAGAACTTCTACGTCATCGCCTCCCGGGCCCGCCACGGCACCACCCTCTACGTCGCCACCCACGAGCTCGCAAGCCTGGATGAAGACGAGCACGTGGACGCCGTGAAGTTCGACGCGGACGCCTACGCTGCCCGCGAAATCCTCGAGCACGTAGTGGCCCGCGAGACCACCGAGCTATCGGCGACCGAGCAGATCCGAGCCTCGTTCGACGAAGCCGGATCGCTGTGCAGCCTCGTACCTCGGTACGACCACGCGCTCGACGTCGCCACCGACTCCCACTACCGGCAGACAGTCGAAGCGGTGCTACCGGACCTGGCCTCGGAGATCATCGGCGATTCCGCATGGCACGCAGTCCTCCGGGCTCTCCGCGACGCCGACGCTGCCGGGTGGGACGTCCCGGAGCTGCTCCGCTGCACAACTCGCGGCCGCGAGTTGGCCACTGCAGACTCGATGGCTCAGGTCATCTCCTGGCGTCTGCGCCGAGTCATCGATGCGGAGCCGACGCCGCTGCCCGGCGACGCCGAGATCCGCTACCGCTCCATCCTGGCCGATCTCGATCCCGACCTGGCAGCCGACGCCGCTCTGACTCCGCTGCCAACTGTCCCGACAGCCCGCATGCGCACCGACGAAAACAACGCGCATTCATACGAACGAGCTGTGTACGAGACCCTCGGAACAGCCCGTGCGAACTCTGCTCGCAGGGAGGGCACGTGGGCGGCGCTGCTTCTTGCCCTGCGGCGAGTCGACACTCTTGGGCTAGACCCCACCGAGGTCCTGGAAAGCGTGATCGACCGCAGAACCCTCGGATCCGGAGCTCCGGTCTGCCAACCCCTCGCCCTGGCCGTCCACCGCCTCCTTGACGCGCGGGCAACCGGCGCCGCCAACGACTCACGCGCGATATGGCACCGGATCACGCGTGCCCTAGCCCAGCTCGAACTGGTCGGCACCGAGCCCAAAGCTGCCTTGGCCGACGCCCTTGACCACGTCCGAACACGCCCCGGCGGTGCCACGCCCATCACCTTGGCCGAACAGCTGCAATCGGCTGCACACGACATCGATGGCGCGTTCCTGCCCACCTGGCTCCGCACAGCACGACCGATTACCGCCCCGCACTGGCGGTCGTACCTCGACGCACGAGCCGAGCTGATAGGCCAGCGCGTCGAGCAGCTGGCGCAGACTGCCGCATCCGAACGGCCCGCGTGGACCGAACGCTTCGCCACAGAGCCCGCCGACCCGGCCGGGCGCGAAGCCTGGCTGAGCCACCTCTCGACGGTAGCCGCCTACCGCGACCAGTACCGGGTCACTGACGACGACCCCGACCACCCGCTCGGTCCGTATCCGGAAAGCGGACGAGTCGGCCATCGGGCCTACTGGGTCGCCGCCGAGTCTGTCCTGGCCCTGCGCGGAGCCGGCCCGAACCCTGACCCGAGCTTGGGCCGCCTGGCCGCCGACCGCTTCCGGACCCTGGACATCGAGGAGCAGCACCGCGTCGCCGCCGACCTCGCCGAAAGACTCGGCCGAGACTGGCTCGGCAGCACGCGCGAGCCGGCAGCCGACGCGGATCAGCTCATCTATCACCAGGACCTCGCCACCATCCTCATCGAAAGAGGGCATCTCGAGATCTCCGAGCCCAGCTCCGGCAAGCGCGTTCCGAGGACGCCCAGCGCTCGCGGTCGCGCCAAACAGCGCCTCGGCCGCACGGGGCAGGCAGCTCCGCGGCCTACGACCAAAATCCGTCAGGTCGAACCTCCAAATCGCACGTCGGAAATCCGATCTTCGCCCCCGCCCCGACCACCTCAGGACCAGCCACAGGGACCGCGGCCAGGACCGTGAGCCTTGGGGCTCGTGGCAACGTAGACACCACGCTGCGGTCCTGCACCGCAGCAGGACCGTGATCAAGGCGGCGACAATCGCCGTCTGAGCTGGCAGCCGCCCCACCAGAGGCCGGGAACACGATGGTCGGCCAGAGCTGCGACGACGCTCCTGCAGACCTGTCAAAGACCTCTACCTCGGTGTAAATGCGGCCCTCAGGCGTGTGCATCTTTGCCCTTGTGGGGTAACCGAGCTGCTCCAGCCCCTGCGCAGCGCGGACACCACACGTTCCCAAGAAGCGACACCCATGATCGCAGGCCTACGCCACTTACTTACGATGGTGTGTCCCCAACAGCATTCAACGCCAGCTCCCAAGGGAACGTCTCCAGCCGACCACCACCGGTCCCTGCCGGATGTGGCACGAACCCACCGTCGCCGACGAGCACCGTGACACCCTCCTCCCTCAGGGACTCCACCGATCGCTCGAACACCCGGTTCGCGGCGAGGGAGGCGTTGACGAAGGGCAGCACGGCGATCGGGATGCCGGATGGCGTCAACTCCGCCAGCAACCCCAGGGCGTGCGTATCGGCGATGCCCGCCGCCCACTTGTTGATCGTGTTGTAGGTCGCAGGCGCCACGATCACCGCGTCAGCCATCGGCAGCTTCCCGGGCTCTCCCGGTTGCCGGTATCGGGCTCGAATCGGGTGGCCTGTCAGCGCCTCCAAATTGGGCACGTCGAGGAAGTCCATCGCGCTCGGGGTCGGAGCCAGCCACACATCCCACCCGCCGGCTTGCGCCAGCGTCACCAGCCTGTCGACCATCGGCGCGGGACCTGCCGCGCACGGAATCACATAGAGGACTCGGGTCACGCTTGTACTCCAGCACGACGGGCGAGAGCACGCAGTTCGGCACTCGGGCTGCGGCTCGGGGCGTTGACCAGACTAGCGATCAGTGTCTTGCTCCCGGGGCGACACCTCGCCTCCTCTGGTGCGATCCGCTCGGCGGCCAAGAGCACAGCCTCGGCCTCGGCGTATCGGCCGAGTTGGTGGTGGGCCAACGCGAGATCGATGCTGAACGTCCCGCGTCGCTCGCGAGGCAACAGCGCCAAAGCGGCGCGGTCGATACCGTCTGCGTGCTGCACCGCCTCGCCTGGACGACCGAGACGGACCAGGGCCGACACCCAGTGCAGGTCGACATTGGTCGGCCCGAACGCTGTCTCCTTGTCGCTCGCGCCGGGCGCGAAGCGCCGCCGCGCGACTTCGCTCGCTTCATCGTGCATCGCCAACGCCGTGTGCACGTCGCCGTACTTCGCTGCTGCGATCTCTGCCGCAAGCAACACCATGCCGTACATCGCCGCAACTTCGAGAGTCGACGTGGCCACCTCTGGCTGCATCCGCGCAGCCATAGCCAACAGAGCGTCCAACGCGGCCTCGGTCCGCCCGAGGTTGGTCATCGCGCGCGACACCGAGCGAGTAGCGCGGGCAAGGGTGTACAGGTCGTCCGTGGCCTGGGCGGCGATCATCGCCCGGTCCGCGGCCAGCCACGCGGTCTGATCCGCCCCGAGTTTCAGCAAGGTCGAGCTCGCGATCCGGTACACCTTGACGAGTACCCGGATGGACTCGGCGCCTGGCTGTTCCTTCGCCGCACGTTGCGCCTCGATCAGCAGCTTGGGCAGGTCCCGGCCGATACTGGAGAACCGCGAGGCCAGGAAGGCTTCGTCGAGAAAGTTGACCCTCTTGGTGAGGTCAGCTGGCCGGGGATGCTCAAGAGCATCGACTGGTGCTCCGAGTATCACCTCGTAGTGCTCCAAGGCGCCGGTGATCGCGGCGATCTCTGCCGCGTCCGGGGCGCGGGTCGCCCGCTCGGCTTCCACCGGATCGGTGAGAGCTTGGACGGTCACCCCGAGTGCCTGTGCGACGCGCTCCAACAGCGGCAGGCGGGTGAGCTCACGCTGGCCGTTCTCGATGGCCTTGACCCAGGACGGCGACCGATCGACGCGGGAAGCGAATGTTGCCCGGTCGAGTCCGCGTCGTATGCGCCAGTACCTGACCCGCTCACCGGTGCGGTTGGTCATCGGGGTTCCCGTCACGCCAAGTAATGCTGCCGTGCATCCAGCGTATCAATGGACACATTTTGTAGCCGCCGGACCACCCGCGCCGTCCTAGCTTCAGGTCGAGCAGTCCTCTGATATGCAAAGGAGTGTCGCCGTGAGCGATCCCGTCCAAGAGCCCGGCTATGCACCCGGCGTCTCCCTCAGGAGACCCAAACTGTCAGTTCGGGTTGTACCTGCGGTTTGCGGTTTCGGGGTGTTGGCGGGTGCGGCATTCCAGCAGCTACCTTGCGGTGCTCGGCCTAGCCGCGACCCTGACCTTCGATGCCGGCGAGTACTTCCCGGCCGACCAGGAGACGCGCCGCGATCAGAGCGAGTGGCACGGCTATCACCGGGGCCTGCAGACCACGTTGGCCTGCCTGATCATGCACGAAACCGGCAGCAATCCACAGCGAGCGGCGTCGCAGGTTGCCGAGCACACCGAGACCCTCATCCGCTGCCGGTGGACCAGCCAACCTGGTCCGGGCGGTGAGTGAGCGTGGAGACCTGGTCAAGGAAGTTCATCGGCCGGCCCGAGTGCCTGGCAGACGTCCGCCGCTTCATCCTCGCCGTCTTAGGCGACTGCGACACCACGCACATCGTGACGCTGGTCGCCGACGAGTTGGCCGGCAACGCCATCAAGCACACAGCCAGCGGCGGACCCGGAGGGAAGTTCGTCCTGCGGCTGGCCCGGTTCAGCGACCGGTGCCGGGTGTGGGTCGATGACCAGGGCGGGCCCTCCACCCCCTCGGTCCGCACCGCGCAAGACGACGAAGAAGCCGGGCGCGGCCTGACCATCGTCACCATGCTCTCGGCCTGCTGGGGCGCGGCCGGCGACAAGCGTGGCCGCTCGGTGTGGGCCGAGATCACCTTTGACGAGGTCATGACGATACCCCGGCCCCCGGACCCGGTCGCTGGCCTCCCCCATGAGTTGAGCGCCATACGAAAGGTCGGCATGACGACGGACGGTTGGACGCGTTGATGGCGCTGCACGTTGATTACACGGCCGAGCGGGCCTTCACGCGGATCGTCGGCGGCCTGCGGTCCGCCCGCCTAGCCGCCGGGCTGTCCCAGAATGGGCTCGCTTGTGGCATGCCATTTCGGGGCCGGGCCATCTCCGAATGGGAGACCGGGGCCGTAGAGCCGACGCTGGGGCACTTGATCCAGTGGTCGCACGAGCTCGGCCGGCGGCTGGTGATCATCGGCCGGGACGGCGAACTGCGCATAGGCCCGGTGCGCCAGCGCCCCGGCGAGACCTTCGAGATCTTCGAGCGGCGACGGTTGGCGGTACCGCTGCGCAACCGCCGCCTGGCCTTGGGGATGGGACAGGGAGAACTCGGCGCCCTGGTGGGCGTCAGCCGGGACTCGATCCAGCGCTGGGAACTGGCCCGGGTACCCCCGCGGCCGATCGCGCACGTGGTGTGGGCGCAGAAACTCGGCTACTCGCTGGATCTCCTGGCCGTCCCCAACGGAGTCCGACGCGTCCGGCGCGCCGGCTTCGCACTACCCGGAGTGCTGGCGTCCACTATCAATCGTCCGGGCTCGTGAGTCTGATAGCTACAGATATTGCCCACATGACGGCGTCAAATGAGGACTCAGAACGGACATGGGTTCTAAGTGCTCTACGATGGTTCTACGCTAGTGGGATTTACGCGCCGCATGTGGAGGGCTCGGATGCGATCCGGCATTACCGATGGGGCTATTGGTGACGCTGAAAGTCAATAGAGCGGCGAACCACGTCCTCGTGCAGATCGTTGGCGAGCTAACGCTAGTCCGTCGAAGGGCCAGGATCTCTCAAGCTGCGTTGGCATCCCGAGTCGGGGTTCGTGGAAAAACGATCTCCGAGTGGGAGAACCTACGGCTGGGACCCACCTTGGTGAACCTGACGCGCTGGTCAGGTGGGCTTGATCGACGCCTAGTGATAGTCGGCCCGGATTACGAGGTGCTGTCGCCCGAACCTCCCTCGTTGCTGCCGAATGAATCAAGAGACGCTTTCGATCTGCGGCGACTCGCTGGGCCGTTGAAGAGTCGCCGCAAGGCTCTGGGGCTGAACCAAAAGGAGGTCGGCCGATTCGTAGGCGTCAGCGGGTCGGCGATCTCATATTGGGAGCTGACTCGCATTCCTCCGCGACCGATTGCGCAGATCGTCTGGGCGCAGAAGTTAGGATGCTCTGTTGCCTTGCGGCCCCAATGGTTTGGTACAGCGTGAGACGATCCGGCAAAATGCAGTGACTGAAGGCCTACTCACGATCCTTGCCCGGGATCAGCGGAACAACACTAGGCGAAGCCAGCCGCGAAGCCGCTTGACCCGCAACCAAGTTCGGTAGGGCGACGCTCTCCTACGCCAACGCAGGCGTCACGCAGTCGATCGACAGGCCTCGCAATGCAGCACGCGCCTTTGCGACACCACGGGCAAGCACCTGGTTCTCCGGTGAGCGCTGAGCCACAGCAGGCCCGTTCTCCCCGCAAGAATGGCACAGGCCAGCGGAAGGCACCGGAACCCCACACCCGTCACATTCCATGCGTGCTGGGGCTACGCATCGTTCAGGGGGCATCTTCGCGACCAAGCGCGTCTCGATGAACCGCGCCGGGTGGTACACCCCGCCTCGCGGCAAGCCAGAGGTCAGTGAACCGGCGATGTGCAGCTCCGAGGCACCGCGGCGCCGCCACTCGGTCACCAGGGGCGCGAGCCGGAGTACGTCGATCCATCCCAAAGCCAGCCGAGGCTCGGCTCGCAATGCGCGGGCGAGCAGCTCGGCGCTTGCCCTCGTCTCCTCGTCGCAGTCCCCTTCCCGCCCGGGATCCGCGTCATCCGGCGCCGACGCCGGGTGGGTGGGTTCTTCACCCCGTTCCTTCACGGGGTGATCGCCGTCTGGGCTGGCAACCGCCCCACCGAAGTCCGGGAACCCGACGTTCGGCCCGAGCTGCGACGACGCTCCCCCAGGCCTGTCGAAGACCTCTACGTCGGTGTAGATATGCCCCTCAGGTGTGCGCTTCTTGGTCCTCGCGAGATACCCGAGCTTCTCCAGCTCGCGCATGGCGGACGCCACACGTTCCCGCCCCTCCGGCGTCCGCTCCGCGAGCGTCCGGATGTCGTCGCGCTTACCGTCCGGCTGGGACAGCAGATAAGCGAGGATGCCGCGAGCACAGAAACTCAAGCGGCTATCTCTCAGAACTTCATTGCCCAAATTGGTGAAAAAACGTACGCGCGCGCTACGATGGATACGCATTCGGGAGCCCTAGCCTTACTCCTGGTGCCACGCCCCGGCGGTGTTCGTAGCACCGGCCGGGGTACTTGCTTCTCAGCTGCCGAAGATATACCCGCAGCAGCGCCTCACGTGCGGCATCCCACATCCCTACCAGGAAGCACGCTGAGATTTCACACGATCGCGTGAAGGCGCTTCAGGTCTGCCGGCGCACGCCGAACGGAACGCCGCGAAGGCGAGTCGAGACCAAGTGTCAGCGGCCCGCCAAGACCTCGTCCTTCGCGACCGCAAGCGCAGCATGCACTTGGGCCCAAGGGAAGGTTGCGGCCCCTGGCCGGCCCGAAGCAGGCAGCGGGAGCGCCGCACGATCAAGCACGAAGCGCACGCCGAATTCGGCAAGCAGCTCGACGCTGCGAGGAAAAGCCGGATGCTTGACAAGCTCCTGGTTCGGCCAAGGCGCCAAGATGACCGGCTTCCCCATGCCGATGGCCTCATTGATCAAGCCGAGCGCCAACGTGTCGGAGATGCCCCCGGCCACCTTGTTGACGGTGTTGAAGGTCGCCGGTGCGACCACGAAGGCATCCGCGTCCGGCAGTACGTCTGCCTCATTAGGATTCTTATAATCATCGCGGACGGGGTGCCCGGTCATCTCCCGCAGCCGGTCGGCGTCTAGAAACCGCATTCCCATCCGAGTCCCGACCACACAGACTTCCCATCCTTCACCCTGCGCATGTCTTACGAGATCCGGCATGGACTCCGACGGGTAGCCACCGCAGCCGATCGCGTAGAGAACGGGCTTTATGGGCAAGACAGCATCCTTCCAACCGCACGGCCGCAGAAAAACAGGGCACGAGGGTTCCGGAACGGCCGTCGCGCACCGTAGCATCGGTACCACTTTCCGTTAATCATGCCCCGGGTGGTGTCCGATGCCTTCGTCCGAAAAGCGTAGCGCCGACCCGCTCACGACTGGCGAACGTGTGGAGTGGCACCGGAGACGACGTGGTGTGAGCCGCAAGGCGCTTGCCGAGCTGGTCGGGCGATCCGAGGAATGGCTCCGACTTCTTGAGGTCGAGGGACGCGGCGCCGAGCGGCTCTCCAACTTGATCGCAATCGCTCGCGCCCTTGGCATGAGTGACGCCTCGATGCTCGTCGGATTCGACCTCCGCCCGCTGCGCACAACCGGGGTACCCGAGCATCCCGCAGTCCCCCAGGTACGCCTTACCCTGAGCCTCGCCCTCCTCGCGCCGGTCACCGACGGCCCGCAATGCACCGTGGACTCGCTCCAGGAACGGATTCACCACGCCTGGGCCGGATGGCGAGTATCGCGAGCGCAATACGCAGCTCTTGGCGCCGTGCTACCTGACCTGCTCACCGACGCGATCATGGCAGCCCGCTCGGCAACAGGTATTGAGCATCGAGAAATGCACAAGCTGCTCACGCACGTCTACCTACTGGCGCAACGATTCGCATTCTGTGCAGGCGCAGCCTCACTCGCGACACGATGCACAGATCGCGCGCTCTTGGCAGCCACCGAGGCCGACGAACCTGAGCTCGTGGCACTTGCCGGCTGGGCCTCCGCCATGACCTCGCTCGCCGCCGGCGAGCCGAGTGAGGCCGTGGAGATCGCCCTCTCCGCGAGGCAGCACATTGCCCGAGCAAGCAGCCCGCGCGAGGCTGCCCTGAGTGGCTCGCTGCTGCTCTTCGCCGCCATCGGCTCCGCACGCGCCTGTCAGACCGCCGATGCGTGGCGGCACTGGGACGAAGCAGCCATGATCGCTCAGCAGCAACAGGGCTACCAGCACCCTCATACACAGTTCAGCGCCGCGAACGTCGCGGTCTACGGTGTGGCCCTGGACGTCGAGACAGGTCACGCGAACGTGGCCACTGACAGAGCCGCGCGCCTCGACCCCAGCGAGATCCCGTCGACGAACCGCCGCGCCCAGCACTTCATCGACCTGGCGCGCAGCCACCAGCAAGCCGGCAACATCGCGCAGGTGCTTCCGGCGCTGCTCGCCTCCGTCGCAGAGTCCCGAGAGACCATCGTCTACTGCGCAGATGCCCGAGACCTGGTCCTGAACCTGGTCCGCGCGTGCAGGCCCGACCAGGCGCCACAGCTGGCCCAGCTGGCTCAAATGCTCGACATCGCATAGGCGAGCAGACCACCCAACACTTTGTTGGATCGACCGAGGTAGAGCGCTCTTACCGTCGACGTCGGGATGCGGCACACCACCAGCCGCGAATCCCAACGCTCGAAGAACGACGGAGGAGCGGATGCAAACGACGCTTCTGGCACTGACTCTCTGGTGCTACGGCTACTACCCGACACGGTCTGCCACCCGCGTACGCCGTCGAAGGTGTGGCTCGGCTGCGCCGCGCCGCTGCTGGCGGGGGCTCTCCTTGTCGGTCGCGCCGGCACGCAGTCCGCCAGTCAGACCCGCCACCGCGTCTCGGAACACCGGTGACGCCGGCCGGCCCCAACGCCGCCGCCAAGGCACGCTTCCGTGGCCCGCGGCCACGACCCCACGTTCTGGCGCCACCAACACATCAAGTCTCGGGCTTCGCGATCAAGGATGGGTGCACATGGCTAAGAGTACGAAGGACAGGATTCTCAAGAGAGTCCTCGAAGAAGGTCACACGGATAGCTACGGCACCTTGCTGTACACGGCGGCCGTCATGGGCTCCGACGCGATAGAGCTCGGTCCTGACAGCTCCGTTGAACTCACGACCTGGTCTGGGCACTTGGAAGGCTTGCGATCCGCGCTGCTGTGTCTGGCGATGTACGAACGGAAGTTCGGGCCGGAGAAGGCCGCCGAGGTTGTCAACAAGCACATCGAGGACGCCATCGACGACCTGGCGTCCGGTGGCGACGCGGCAAGCGTGGGGTGAATTGTGTTGTCCTGGTCTAGAGACTTCGAAGGGCTACCTGAGCACCTGACGGAAGTACGAGAGTTCACACGCCTCGTGGCCGGCGGCCGCGACGGCGCCGACCTGATCGAGATGGTCGCATCGGAATTGGCCGGCAACGCGATCCAACACAGCGGCAGCGGCGGCCCGGGCGGCAAGTTCACGCTGCAGGTCGTCGACTGCCAAGACCGGTGGCAGATCCGCGTGGTCGATGAAGGCGGGCCGATAGTGCCCCACGTCTGCGAGCTCGCGTCCATCGACACCATCGAAGAACTCGACAAGCTCGGCAACGAGGCCGAGGCCGGCCGCGGTCTGGCCATGGTCGCGGCGGTGTCGTCGGCCTGGGGTGTACTCGGTGATCAGACCGCGCGCATAGTGTGGGCCGAGATCATGACATCGGGTAGGGCGACGATTTGAGCACGGAAGGCTCGACGAAGATCCGTCGTATTCGCGCTAACGAACCTCGAGTTTCAAGGACGCTGCGCGTTGACTCTGTGGCGGAGCTCGCCCTCTCGCGGCTCTTCGGTGACCTGCGCTGTGCGCGACAGGAGGCCGGGCTTACCCAGAATGAGGTCGCGGTCGGACTGCCGTTCCGCGGTAGAGCGATCTCGGAGTGGGAGACCGGGGCTATGGAACCCACCTTGGAGCATATGTTCCAGTGGTCCCGCAGCCTCGGCCGCCGCCTAGTGATCGTCGGCCCTGACGGCGACGTACGGACGGGACCGGCCCGCCCCTGGCGCGGCGAGCCGTGGGAGGACTTCGAGCTACGGCGGCTGGCCGTTCCGTTGAAGAACCGCCGCTTGGCCCTCGGGCTGACACAAGACGGGCTCGGCTGGCATGTCGGCGTGAGCCGGGACTCCATCGGGCGTTGGGAGCTCGCTCGCGTGCGTCCACGGCCGATTGCGGTGATCGTTTGGGCGCAGAAGCTGGGGTGCTCCGTCGCTCTGCGATTGGCCTAAGGCCCCGGAAGCCAGCCGAGACCCGCCATGGGCGCCCACGGTCAAGCACAAAACGCCGTGCCTTCCCGGCTTAAATCTGCTTGCCGCTACCGGATACCGGGCCATGGGACCGGCGGAAATACCACCGAGGCCGAACGGGGAATACGCCAACCAACCATCACACTTCGACTGTCCGAAGACGACTAACAGACCCGAGGGATTCAGACGGGCCTAATTCAAGCCATCCAATCCAGCCAACCCCTTTAACGTGGCCCAGGTACGCCACCATGGTTGAATCTGCGGCGGCCACCTGCAACGTAATATCTCCATGACATGACGTCAAATGGCATGACATGAGAACCGTGTGGCGCCACGCCTGCAACCAGCGAATCATTCACGAAAATAGGATAATTCATTCGAAACCGCCGCCGCTCGCAAAAATCGACCTCCCCATTGACCCCAGTGTCAATGAAAGCTGATCAGACATAAGGAAAATTCGGAACGACTCGCTCGCGCATAATGGACAGCCTCGACAGCATGGAAGCACTGGGACGATGCCGCCGGGATCGCGCAGCAGTTGCGCCACCGCTACCAACACCCGAATACGCAAATTCAGCAGCGCGAACACCGCGGCCTACGGTGTAGCTATGGACGCTGAGACAGGTCACGCAAACGTAGCCACGAACAGAGCCGCCCGCCTCGACCCCAGCGAGAAGCCGTCAGCGAACCGCCACGCCTAGCACTTCATCGAACCCACACGCGGCCACCAACAGACCTGCAACGTCGCACAGGTGCCTCCGGCGTTGCCCGCTTCCGTCGCCGATTCCTCAAAGACCATCATCTACAGTCCAGACGGGCGGGCCTCGTTCTGGCTCTGGTCAGCGCGTGCAGCCCCGACCAAAAAACACAACTGACCCAGCTCGCTAAAATGCTCGAGACCGCCCAGGCGAGCAGAACGACCAACACATTGTTGGATCAGCCCAGATAGGACGCTCTTACCGTCGACATCCCCGTTGTCGGCAGACAGGTACTGGCTGACCGTCCGCCCTTACCTCGTCACCGCGATCAAGCACGGACCCACTGCCCTCGACGCCTTGCGTCGCGTCATGACGGCAAATCAGTATGCCGCCGATCGCCCTCATTGCCCGCAGCGACCAAGGTCCAACGATCCGACCACTGACGCTAGGACTGCCATCGTCCACCAGGTCGGCCTTAGTCACCATTCGCTTATGAAGCGGAATCCGGTACGATCCTCCCCCTCCCGGTATCCCATGAGTGAAATTGCCCTATCGGATGGATTCCGACTTGCAAACTCACGAATAAGCGCGAGACCCCGCGATGACACTGAGTCCAATAAATCCCCTACGACTTCAAGCGCGTCTACTCCTATCAACTCAGCAGCTCTGAACAACAAGCTGAGCGGAATAAGGAGTTCGCGATCGTCTTCAACACCTGCTGCAACCAGTATAGCGATGATCCCCTGCCTTAGCTGTCCGACGCTTGCGTTTCGCACGCTAAGGGATGCAGTGCGCGCCGCAAAAGCGGAAAGGACTCGAGCAGAGGTCCGGTTCAGGCCCGAATTAACCCTTTGAAAATCTTCGGCAGTTGAGATTTGCTCGACGATTGACGCAATCTCTCCGTCGCGCGGCCCCGGAATAGACCAAGAAGAGTAGCCGGATTCAGCGAGAGAATTCAATAGCTCTTCACTCATGACCCATCATCCTTACTTGATTGATCTACGGCGCTCCAGAAGCAGACCATCCCGGTGGCACCATATACTGATATGGATTAACGCTCGTCCCGACGAACGTATACCCCGCATCCATTAGCTGGCCGACTTCCAGGGCCGTGACGGTAACCCTTAAATCTTGCGCGTTCCAGAGGTTCTCATTTGTCAGGTTTGACGCATAAAACACAATCTGTTTCTTTGTAATTACACCTGCAATCCATTCTTTATTTGCCTCGATGTCCCACCCAGCTGGGAGCGCCAAGACTTCATGATCAGCCCAATCCTTTGCTATCTCCGTGTCATCTTGCGCACCAAGCACTGCATACTTCGCGACGACCTTCGATGGCAAGATCTCGCATGCGTCGTTATGTACGAGTATTGCAGCGTCACCCGCGACCACATAATACGTGTGGAGGTCCTTGATCGTCAGGTCGTACGTAACCATCGATGACGTGTAGTTGCGTACGGACGAAACGATCACCACCGCCGAGCCGTCGGACTGGAGGCGGTCACCCGGCTTCAGCTGGGACGCATCGGTGAACCTGCCGGTGGTGAGGTCGTAGTACGGGTGGTTCTGAGTTCCCGTGATCACCTTCAGACCGGTGGGCGTGCTGACCGTTAGATCCGTGAAGTTCCTGTCAGTGAGCGTTTTATGGATCTCACTCACCCGGTGGTCTTCGGTTCCGCCGCCCGGCTGTGCATTCTCTATCTCATCGCCGACCTTCACCTCGCTGATCAGCTCGGTGGTGCCGTCGGCCATCTTGACACGGGTATCGCCGGCGAACGAGTGGCTGTGGCCACAGAGAGTACCAAGTCGTGAGGGTGCACTGTCGAAGCCGCCGGAAGGGTCAGTTCCCTGCCCTTCATTACCTGGCCGTGGGCATATAGAGAACGCGCACCCCACCGCATCCGCTGCGCCTATTGCCGCCCCGGTACATGCCGTTGTGGCGGCACCAAGTGAGAAACCTTCGCATTCGCTTACCATTGCCGCAATGCTTGCGGCAACGATCACCCCCACGATTGCCGTTGCCGCGACAATGGACCAGTCCGTGCCCTTGTCAAGCTTGGGCATGACGACACCGGGAGGCGGTGGAATGCTCGTCGGATCGGAACTATTCCAAACTTGATTCCAGTAATTACCAGCTTGACCGGTGTACTGTGCTCGCGCGGCGATGCCAGCTAGACATTTCTGATCGCAAGTAGAAACGGCCGCAGGCGGAGGAGGGGTCGACGACGGCCAAGGGGTGCTTCTCGGTGGCGGAGGGGCTGCGTTGCCATCATCGTCGAGCGCTTTAAGGCCGCTGGGGTCGCTGCCGTTGACTGGATCGTCGGAAGAGTATGCGTATCCGCCTATTGCCTGCGGGTTAGCTGGCTGAAAGACCGGATCTGCGGAGATGAACCTCCCGCTAGTTGGGTCGTATTTCCGCGCCCCGACATCCACAAGGCCGGTAGACGTATCGCTCGTTTTTCCGAGGAAGGTGTGGTCGTCGGGGAAGATGCCGAAGGTTGTGGCAGCAGCTTGACCGCGTGGTGTGCCGTAGGGGGTTGTGTAGCGGCGGGCGGTGATGTGGTTGGTGGTGGCATCAAGCGTGGTGCCGCCGGTACCCTGGCTGTTGCCTATCTCGTAGGTAAGTGCACCGCTGGAGCTGGCGATGATTTCCGGCGCGCCGGGGTAGCTGTAGTAGCGGTTCGCGGTGACGGTGTTGCCGGCGGCGTTGAGGTGTAGTTCGGTGGCCCCGAGATAGAGGGTGGTGCCGGCGTTGGCTCCGCCCGAGTCGCGGCGGATGAGTTCGTCGCCTGAGGCGTCGTAGAGATAGTTCGTAGTCGTCTGTGGGGTGTTCGTCGCCGGGTTGGCCGCGGCAGCGTCTGTTTGCAGGCGGCCTTCGGCGTCCCATTGCAGGGTCTCGGCGCCCGCGTTGACAGGGTTGCGGCTGATCGTGTTGCCGGCGTTGTCGTACTTGTACTGGCTGGTGCCGGTGGCACCGCCGGACTGGGTGACCTGGGACAGCAGGTGAGGCCCGGTGCCTGGGGTCGAGGTGGTGTTACTGGTCCCGGCGGTCGGGTAGCTGCTAGTGCTGGTGGTGTCTGTGCCGCCGGCAGTGGTGGCGTGGTCTATCAGGGTGGAGCGGTTGCCGGTTTGGGATCCGTTGCCCAGACCCGCGGCGCCGGTGTTGTCGAATCCATAGGTTTGCCAGTACGGGGCCGGGCCACCGAGTGCGCTGGTGGTGCCGGTGGCTGGCGGGTTGTTGCTGGTGGAGTCTGCGCAGGATCCGAGGCCTCCATTGACAGCGCTTGGGCTGTTCAGGTTGGTGGTGGCCGCAGGAGTCTGGTCGCCGGAGTCGGCCCATGCGTTGGTGAGGCGTCCGGCGTAGTCGTAGGTGTAGCACTGAATGTCCCGGGCTGCAGGGCCTGGGTCGTAACCAGAGGATGACTGGTTCTGCAGATCGGCCACCGAGGTGATCTGGCCCGCGGCGTCGTAGGTGTAGGAGACGTCATCGACGCTGTAGGCGTTCACTGTCGTCGGGTTGGCAGCGTTCTGGCCAGCGCTGGCGTCAGTAAAGCTGTTTGTGATGCGGTTGGTGGCTGGGTCGTACAGGTTTTGCTGGACGATCTGGTAGGGGTAGTCGCCCAGGGTGCGTGTTAGCAGGTTGCCGTTGGTGTCATAGACGGTGTTCCAGATGTAGTCATAGTTGCCAGCGGTGGACAGCAGCAGGCCGTTGGCGTTGTAAGAGTTGTAGACGTCGTCTGATGGCAAGCCACCCACGGCGGGCAGTTCAGTGTGGTAGAGCTGTCCGGTGATCGGGGTGTAGTAGTCGTTGGTTTGGTAGGTCCCGGCTAGAGCCCCGTTGTTATCGGCGTTTGGGATGGTCATGATCGCGCCGAGAGGTTCCCCGGCCGTGTTATAGCCAGTAACGGCTTGCTTGTAGGGGGTGGTGCCGCTGTCGGTGTAGCGGGTGGAGTCCACTGGCATGCCCAGGTTCGTGTGGCCATCCGAGCTGCTGGCGCTGTCGAATGTCCACTGGGCCATCAGGGCAGCGCTAGCTGGCGTACCACCCGCAACATAAGCCGCGTTGTACTCGGCGTACTTGCGGTTCAGCGTGTCGTAGTAGAAGGACAGGGTCTGACCGTCAGCGTTGGTGCTTTGGATCAGGTTTCCGTTGTTGTCGTCTTGTGTGCTGCTCGTGCCGGCATTCGGATCGACGGCAGTAGTCGAATGGCCCAGTAGGTCATTCGTGGTGGTGGTCCAGGTGTTTCTTCCGGTGGCGTCGGTGACAGTGGACTGCGTACCGTTTGTTACGTAGGAGAAGCCGTAGCTCGTCACATCCGCGTCACGCGCGTTTCCGTCAGGGGACGGCGGGTTGTTGTGGTAAGTCCACAGTGCCGTCGTGCGCCCTCGCACATCAGTGAACGTTGAGGTGGCACCGGCGGATGCGACACCGTTTCCGGCCGGGGCCGTGACATCGGTGCGGTCCAACCCTGGGTAGGCGGTAGTGGTGACGTCTCCGGCTACCGCGGTGGCACCGTTGTAGACGGTTGCTGTTAGGGGTCTGGACATGCCGTCGTAGCTGGTGACGGTGCTCGAGGCCAGTTGCGAGTCCAGCAAAGATTGTGGGGCGCCGCCGGGAGCAGTGGTCACGTGTACGGAGGTGTAGGTCTGGATGGCCCGGCCGAGGCTGTCATACACGCTGCCGGAGACCTCGGCGCCTGTCGCATCGTTCGGTGGAGTGGACTGGGTCTGAACAGTCTCGCCGAACCCGTCCAGCACGGCGAAGGACACGCCGTATGAGCCGGTCTCACGCAGAGTGGAGGTCTGCACGAAGGCGTTGGGTGCTGGAGTGCCGGTGCCGCCGGTCACCGGAGGCGTACCGGTAGCGCCCGGGTGAGGGCCGGGTCCCGGAACTGTGTAGGCGTAAGTGATGTTCGGGGAGGACAGGTTCGACGCTCGGGGGCGCGTTGGCTCCCAAACCTGCGTCAGCCGCCCGAGCCCGTCGTACCATTGCGTGGTGACGCGACCGTTGACATCAGTGGAGGTTTCCGGCACGCCGCGGGCCTGGTCCACCGTGGCGGTACTGGTCCAGAGTTTCGGGTTCTTTGTGACGATCGAAGTCGGCAGGTACCCGTTCGGCGGGTTGTAGGTCGTGTTGGTGGTGTTGCCGTTGGCGTCTGTCGCCGAACGGATGCGGCCATACTGGTCGTAGCCGGTCGAGGCCGCGGTGATTGGAGCGGCGCCGAACGTAGGTGTCTTTTGCACCGTAGTTGGATTGCCTGCACTGACACTGGGATACGGCAGATTGTCGTACAGGGTGGTGCTGGCTGACACCAGGGTGGGGGTCGATAGCGTCGGGGTCGTAGGGGTACACGTCGAACCAGATGGCACAGATGAGGTAATCACCTGGTCGGGATAAGCCGTCCACTCCAGCCCGGCCACGCCAGCGGCGGTATTGCCCGCGTAGCTGGTGGATGTGCACAGTTCCTGGACCGTACCGTCGCCCTTATCGTCGGTGAGGATCAGACGTCCGTTTCCGCCGATACCGCCGTCGCCGGAAAAGGTAGGCAGAGTGCTGTCATAGGTGTAGTCGATCTCCGAGCGCCGCGGCGTCGAACCCGTGCTTACCTGCTGGTAGGTAACCTTTCTGGCGATCTCAGAAAGGTGGGCACGCTGCACTGGCAACCCAGGAGCACGCGCATGGGCAGCGGTGACGATTGAGTTCGGGTCCACGGGCACAGACACCACATCGGCTACGACGGTATTGGAGGAGTCCGAGGCGAAGGTCTGAACGTCCACGGCTTGGCCGGCCAGGGCGTTGTCGTCACGCAAGCCGGGATCGCCTGCATTGAATACGTCACCGTGGTTGTCGTTGACCCATACGTCTTTGTGGGAGTCCTGGTCCGGATAGGTCGCGGCCCCGTCCTGGTCCATACCCTGGAAGTAGGTGGTGAGGGTCTTCCCGTCGGTACCCGGTGCACCCCCGACGATCGTCTGGATCTGTTTAAAGCCGCGGTATTGGTCAAAAGTACGGTAGGCCGCAGGAGCCTGTTCAGAGTCGTTGGTGTGCCAGGCCGGGGTGCCGACGTAGGTGTAGTTGGTGCTACGCCCAGGGGCCAGTTGCGTGTCGTCGTTCACCGAAACCGTGGTGACGACGTACTTGTTGAACCAATCCAGCGTCGGCGTGTTTCCCGAACCAGGAACCGTCCAGTATTCCGGATAGCACAGCGTGTCGTTTGCCGTGATCGTTGGCGCTGCGGTCGTAGAGCACGCAAGACTGTTGCCGTTGCCTAGGGCATAGGAGACATCGATCTCCGCGCCTGTAATGGTGGTGATTGCGTCCAGGCGCAGCCGGTTGTACGCCGACACCGCGTACGTGCCCGCCGCGGTTACCGTGTTGGCGCGGTTTGGCAGGTAGCCGCCATGCGTATAGACCTCAGGTTCAGGAGTAGCGGTGGTAGAGCCGTCAGCGTTCACCAAGTAGCCGGTGTGTTGGATGCCGGCCAGCCAAAGCGTCGGAGCGTTACCTGCGGTGGAAGGATCCGGGACAGTGTTGAACTGCTGCGGCAACGAGTACTGGTCCACTGTCCGGTAAGCAGTGCCGGTCCACACGTTGGTGGTGATCTGCGACAGCCGTTCGGAAATGAAGAACGACGGCGTATAGTCCGTGCACGCCGCGTCGCCAACGTTTCCGGTAGTGGTGCCCGCTGAGGTACATGCCTGATCGAACGGGGTGTCCACGTATGCTGAGTGGTCGGCCGCGTTCAGACCGGTCGAGGCTCTGCCACTGGATATGGTCACTGGGCCCGTCGGGCAGGTCGACGCGTAACCGGCCTGTCCACGGTCAGAAATGCATCGGTCAGCGGGGGTGAACACCACCGTCGTCGCAGGGTGGACTGCGCCTCCAGCAGCGTCAGAAACTTGCCAGCCGTAGTCGATTTCCGACAAGAATCCGCCGCGCTGGTACTCCGTTGGAGCGCTATTCGGTCCGCGCAGGTAGTAGTTCTCCTCCCGCGCGTATGTATAGCGGGTCAGGTTTTGGTTTGGGTCGACGACGAAGTCCAGATTCCACTGCCACGCGGCTCGGCAGTTGGAGGCCATCGCAGTAGACGGGTCCGTGCAGGCACTGTTCGGGCTGCCGGTACCGAAGACCGGAACTCCCCATGCCGAATACGTTGGCGTGTCTTTGCCCGTACCACCGGGCAGCTGCACCGCCCCGAAGTAGTACTGTGTCCCGTCCGTGGTGGTAATCAGCCAATATTGGTCCTGATCACCAGAGTCGCCATTCGCTGCTCCGGTCAGCAACTGCACACGCGCCCCGGAGTCGCCCTGCACTCGCCATGTGCCCGAGGCGTCGTCCTTCACCAGCGCCCCGGACAGGCCAGGCATCTGCAAAGTGATTCCGGGGGTTCCCCAGCACTCGTCGCCGGTGTACCCGGTTTGGGTGCAAGGCTGGAACGTGCGGGTGATCGAGCCCGGGTTGTAGTCCCAGCCGTCCCCCACCCATGAACCTTGGGCGTTGGACACCGACGTGCGCCCGTCGACGTCTCCGGAGTCGTAGGACAGACCCACGCTGGGAGCCGAACCTCCCAGGGCCGGCGGCACCGTGATCGGATAGGTGTAGGTGAACGACCCGGAGTTTCCGCCCTCAGTCCACGTGTCTGAGGGCTTTAGCGGCGTCGCCGAGTAGCTGCCGTTCATCCCGGTGGTGCTGGAGGTAGCCGCCAGAACCATCGTCGGCGCCGCATTCAATGCGGTATTGCCGGCCGGTGCGGCTGGGACGCCTGGGACCGTGATCGTCGCAGTAAGTTTGTGGCCAACGCGGTCGTTGGTGAATGCCACCGGGCTCTGCTTGCGGCAAGAGGGCACCGTCGGGGTCGTCAGCGAACACGGTGGCAGCGCTATCAAGGTCATTCGGTCGGCGAAGTTCCCGCCAAACGCATCCATGAAGCTTGAGTAGTCCACCGCGACCGTGGCCTTGGTGGAGGCGGCGCCACCGTCGGCCCGAGCTACCGACAACACCATCGCTGAGGCTCCGGCCGCCTGGGACGCGGCGTGAGAAGCAACCGTCACCGCCACCTTTGCAGGCGCAGTCGGAGTGGTTGCAGTACTCGAGGTAGAGCCGGCTCTTGCCATGCCAGCGGTCGCGGGACCGATACTGACCGGCGTACCGGCGAGGGCGGTCAAGCCATCAGTTGCCGCACGATCAGTCTCGACCAGATTTCCGGCGCTATTCGAGGTCCCTAACACCGTATCCACGGTGGTAGCCGACGGCCAGGTCGTAGCTCCCGGAACGAAGCCCGGCATCTTCTGGGGAACGGCCAGCTTCCGGACCTTGCCAGGCTGCGGAGTGACCGCTGGTTGCGTCACCACCGGTCGTGGCTGCCAAGTCTTTCCTTTGTGCGCCCGAGGTGCAGCGTCGGCGTTCTGCTCGGCGGGACCAGTTAGAGCTCCGAGGGTCATCGCGCCCACGGCCACCCAAGCGACGGCAGCCCACGCACGGTGCGCACGACGGACCTTGTCCTGTGTGGCAGACGACCGCCAAGCCCTCACGGAAACCCCCAAGGCATCAAATCAGGCCAAGACCGACATGGATCAGTACTCGATGATCGCCGGGAACATATCCAGGTTTTGAATGCCTGTCTATGCTTGGACCTTGATACACCGACCATGATCTAAAAGGACCTGGACAGGCCCGGTGGCATCGCAGTGGACGCTCAATCAGCCGCCATCAGGATGACTCGACACAGCCCTGAGCAGCAGGAATACGAACCGCTCGGCGCGCAACGAGCTTCAGTGTAAGTTATCAAAGCCCTTATATTGTCGGCAGTGACGATCTTCGCGTATCGTGCGGCCGCGGCCGTCGGGGCGCGATCCTCACACCTCATCAGGGAAGCGAGTCCAGGTGAACCTCACTGCATGGGGGCGCAGGCGGATACCTCGCCTGGCGATCCCCCTCCTAGCGACAACGGCTTGCACGGCGTTGATGTGCGCCACCGCGGACACCAGCGCGTCTGCCGACAACCCCATTGGCGCGCCCATTTCCGTTGCCACCGCAGCTCCCAAGATTTCCACCGCGACGCCCACAGCCAATTCAGGCTCTAAGCATGCGGCCTCTACGACCGCACCGATTGCCAGCCCGGCCACGACGCCGACACCTGCCACGGCCGCAACCCCCAAACCACCCAACGCTCCGTCGCCAACTCCGGCGCCGAAAAGCCCATACACTCCCGCGCAAGCGCGCTCAGCGATGACCACAGCATCGGCCAAGGCGAAGACAACCGGCACAGCTGTCATTGTCGACGCCGCGACCACCATCTACACCACCACTGTGGCCAACCCAGACGGCTCCTTCACGTGGAATGAAAGCCTCGAGCCGCAACGGGTACAGCAAAACAACGCATGGGTGCCGATAGATCCCACGCTGATCGCCGGCACTGGAGACACCGCTGGCACCTGGCACACCAACGCAACGGTGGCCGCCATCACGATCTCCGGCGGGGGCACCGTACCTCTGACCACCGAGGACGACGGTGCCGGACACGTCATCACAACGACCTGGCCATTGGGCGCCCTACCCACACCGACCATATCCGGATCGACCGCTACCTACCCTGGAGTCCTGCCCGGCGTAGACCTCCAACTCACCGCCTCCGCCACAGGTGTGGACGATGTGCTGGTCGTGCATGACGCCACAGCTGCGGCCAACCCAGCTCTGGCCACGTTGAAGCTCGGCGTGGCGGGCACCGGCCTGACCGTGTCAGCGACCGATGCCGGCGGCATCCAGGCCACCGACGCCGCTGGAAACGTCGACTTCACCGGACCCACCCCGATGATGTGGGACTCGGCTGGCGCAACCACGACGCCTTCAATTGAGAAAGGCGTGACCGGCTCCGCGCCGAAAACCGAGGACACTCTCGGTCCAGCCGACTCCGGCCCATCAGATTCCGCGCATACTGCACCGATGCCGGCCACAGTCAGCTCCGATATCGCCACCATGACACCCTCACAAGCACTCCTAACTGCACCCTCGACGGTGTGGCCGGTCTATCTAGACCCGGCGATCGCCGACGCTCAACCGCTGAACCGCACCGAGCTGTGGCAGTGCTCCGCCGAGGCCAATACCTCCTTCTTCAACGGCCAGAATGAAGGCGCCAGCAACCTCAACGTCAACCGTGTCGGCTGGCACACCTGCGGCGGTGTCATCCGAACCCTGTTCCAGTTCGACACCAGCGGGCTCGACACCAGCGGTAACAGCCCCGACGGCAACGGCGCCATTCAAATCAGCTCGTCAAACATCAACCTCACCAGCCAGTATCAGTGCACGCCGGTAGAAGTATGGCGCGTCGGACCGTTCAACGCGTACACCACATGGGCAGACCAGAACGACTCCGGACAAGCCATCTGGTCAGGATCATCACTGCTTTCAACAACCTCCTGCAACAGCAATAGCGCCGGCCAGTCGTGGTCCATCAACAACCTCGCACAACTGACCAACGCCATGACAAACGGATGGACAAACATCACTGTCGCACTGAAGGCACACAACGAGGCCACTCAGTCCTCGACTACGAACTACATGGCCTTC
This sequence comes from Catenulispora sp. MAP12-49, assembly GCF_041262705.1. Lineage (NCBI taxonomy): Bacteria > Bacillati > Actinomycetota > Actinomycetes > Catenulisporales > Catenulisporaceae > Catenulispora > Catenulispora sp. MAP12-49. Next base: position 46,154 of record NZ_JBGCCP010000036.1, read on the forward strand.
TATGCCATCAACTCCGGCAGCCAGAATGCGCAGCTGAATGTCAAGTTTTACGTTAACCCGACGGTCACTAGCTCAACCGTCGGACAGGCGCCGATCGGCAACCAAGGTGCGCAGGAAGGTGTGTGCGGAACAGAGTCGTCTCCCGCTTACCTTCCGATGACCAGCACCCCGCCACAGATCACTGTCAACGTTAACGACAATTTCGCTGGCGTCACCAACCACACGCTAGGAGTTCAGGGGGAATATGCTGCTGCTGGCGACACAAACCCCTATGCCTGGTACGGCTCACCACAACCCTTCACCGTCAACAGCAGCGGAAACGCGACGGTACAAGTTCCGCTTCCTCCCGGAGTGACCGACGGGCACACGTACAGCTTCGCCCCTGACGTATGGGACGAGACCGTGGACGGGCCATTTGCGACGCTAGCCACTACTCCTCCACCCTGCTGGATCACCGTCGCATCCACGCCCCCTGGCCAGCCGCAGTTCAGTTCCCCAACTTTCCAGGCCATCAACCAACACCTGCCCTCCTACAATCCGGCCGGGACGGGTGGCAAAATCACGGTACGTGACACCGCACCAACCACCCCGATAGTCCGATTCGACTGGATCCTTAACGGCCCTTCCACCAGCGAAGGTGTTGGCAAGTGCACTGCTATAGCTGGCGCAGTGTGTGGCTCAATCAACGGTTCTACCCCAGGGTCCACAGGTTTCGCGACCACTTCAGCCAGCGGTCCACTCGTCATTACCCCAGGAGTTGGCAACGGTGAGCACTGGGGCGACAACTACATCTTCGTCTCGGCTGTCGACGCCGCCGGGAACATCTCCCAGTTCGCCCGCTACGACTACTTTCTGTCACAGTCTTTCCTCCCAGTCTCCTTTGGGAACATCACTGGCGATGGCACGCCGAACCTTCTGGGCGTCGACAACAACGGCAACCTGATCGTTTACCCAGACAACTTGGACCCGACTGGTTCGGTCAATGCCGTGCAGGTTGCAGCAGCCTCCGCCGCACCTGATGGCATCTCCTGGGCGCACGCTATCTACACCCACCGAGGCGCGGAACGAGTACAACCCACCGACGACCTGTTCGCCTTGGGCAAGGAAGTCGATGGCAACAACCATCTCTTCTACTACTACAACTCCCAACAAGCCTCGGCCTCCAACCAGCTCGGCTACACCCCGCCCACCCCAGCCCCACTGAACGCCTTCACCCAGACTCAACAAGCCACGGTCATCCGGCCAACCTGTACGCCCTCGGTATTCAACGGCGAATGCGCCGGATACGACACAACCTGGAACAGCGTCCAGCAGATCCTCGCCATCGGACCAGTCAACGGCGGCTGCACCATCACCGCCCCGACCGTAGCCTGCAAGACAAACCTGCTGACCGTCGAGTCCTATAACGGCGGCCCAGCCGAACTGTGGATGTTCAGCCCCGCAGGCATTGGACAGCTGAAGAACCCAGTCCTGCTGTCGGTCTCCCAGCCCGGCGTTTGGGACTGGTCGACTGTCAAAATCATGGCCCCCGGCAACGCCTCCAGCCACCCCGGCGGCGCAGGTGGCATGCCCGACTTGTGGGCAGAAGACTCGTCCAAGACGTTGTGGCAGTTCACCAACCAGTCCGCAGTTACCGGTATCCCCGGTGCGGGAATCGGCAACATCACTGCCAGAACCCGAATCGGCACCGCAGGCGAGTTCGCCCAGGACCCCTGGATCAGCACGATCGGGGACTTGCAGGGCGACGGGAAACCAGACCTGTGGGTGATGGGCCCGGACAACCAAATAACTGTCTTGTTCAACCCCGCCGGCGGCAGCAGCTCCAGCGATACGGTCAACGTCGCCAACCTAAGCCAGAACGCCGCAACCGGCATCGGTTGGGCCAATACCGCGTCCATCAACAACCTTCAGAGCCAGCCCATCGCTACCAGTCTGGTCGGCCAGGTGGTCAGCGCCGTAGTCGGCGGGCCGTCGGGACAACTCTGCTTGGATGACCTCAACGGCGCCTCCACTGCCGGCACCGCCGTCGACATCTACGCCTGCAACGGCACTGTCCCTCAAGGTTGGTCTTTCAACCCCGACGGGACCATCAGCATCACCGGCACCGACCCAACCACGCCACCGGGCGCGTGCCTGGACACATCAGGCCAAGTCACCGGCACCCTGGCCACATTGCAACCCTGCGGTACCCCGCAACTGCCTGGCTCACAGACCTGGCACATCATCCCCTCGCCCTCGACACCTGGCACCGACTGGATCTACAACCCCGCCTCCGGAATGTGCTTGGACGACACCAACGGAAGCACCAACAACACGAACCGCTTCCAGATCTACCAATGCCTCGACAACGCCAACCAGCGCTTCACCCTGCCGCCCGGCCCGGGCCAAATCCAGTACGCCGAAGCCGAATCACTGTGGGGCAGTTCTAGCGGCGGCACGGTCGCCAGCCAAACCAACTGCTGCGGCGTCATCTGGTCCAACGGCGCCCAGCAAATGCTCACCAGCACCGCGTCCGGCGGCACCATGACTTTCAACTACTTCTTGCCGCGGTCCGGCACCTACACCATCAGCCCAGGCATGACTCATGCCACCGACTATGGCAAGGTGTCCTTGTCTGTCGACAGCAAAATCCTGCCAAACACGCTGGACGCCTACCAATCAGCAGGAGTGTCAGTCGCCTCGTTCCACTTCGGCGCTGCCGCCCTCAACGCCGGCATGCACACATTCACATTCACAACCGACGGCACCAACGCTGCCAGCACCGGCAACCGCTACAACATCGGCGTCGACTACCTGGCACTAACCCCCACCAACACCACCGGCCCCACGCCAGGACTGGCTATGGACGACTCCGCCATGGTCAATATCCCAGTCACTGCAGACGCCTCCGGATCGTTCCCCGGCACCGCGGCGATCGCGTCCTACACCTTCGACTTCGGTGACGGCACAGCCACCGGTCCTCAGCCGGGGCCAACAGCCCAACACACGTACACAACGGCTGGTACCTACGTGGTGAAGGCAACCGTGACGGATGACAGCAGCGCGAGTGCCACCACCACCGCAATCATGACTGTCGGCAGCGGCACACCCGACCATTGGTGGAAGCTCGCCGATGCGAGTGGGGTCACTGCCGCCGACAGCGGCACGCTCAGCGCCTTGCCTGGCGCATTGAGCACCCCAGGCGTCACCTTGAACCAATCCGGATACGCAACCTTCGCCGGTGCTGGCGGCGCCATCACCACCAGCGCACCCGCCATCGACACGACAAAGAGCTTTACGGTCTCGGCGTGGGCCAACCTGGCCTCGGCCGGATCGGGGGGAATCCAGACGCTACTCGCTCAGAAGGCAGGTACCGCCTCAGGCTTCTACATGGAATACAACGGCTCCAGCTGGCAGTTCGCCCGCGCTCTGTCCGACTCCACCAACGCCTCCACCGCCCATGTCACCTCCAGTAGCCCCGCGGCTGTGGGTACATGGACTCACTTGATAGGCACATACGACTCGACCACGAACACGATGGCGTTCTACGTCAACGGCCAACTCGTCGGGACCACGATCGACCACACCCCGTTCGCCTCGACCGGGCCAGTAGTAATGGGACAAGGCTTCTACAACGGAGCCGCTAACAATTTCTTCAGCGGCAGCCTCGCGGACGTAGGCATCTATCAGCAGCCGTTCTCGGCCAACCTGGCACAGTGGCTCTACAAGAACAGCGGCTTCACCCAGCCGACGACCCCAGGGATAGCCGGAAGACTGATCTCCGCCAACACCACATCCGGAAACCCCAGTCGGCAGGTCTGTGTTGACGACCTGAACGGCAGTCTGGCCAACTCCACCACAATAATCGACGTCTACGACTGCAACGGCACCTGGCCTCAACAGTGGCAGTTCGGCACCGACGGCACTATTCGCCTGCTGGGTTCCAACCCGTCCTCACCGCCCAACAAGTGCCTAGACACAGGCGGCGTCAACACTCAAGGCTCGAAAGTCACCCTGTACGACTGCCAAGCCGGTAATAGCAACCAAGTTTGGCAGATCAACGCCTCCAGCACGACCCCCGGCCAAATCTCGCTGGAGAATCCGGTGTCCGGCTTGTGTCTGGATAACAGTGGCGGCAGCACCAGCAACTCCAATCCGTTCCAGCTGTACGCATGTCTTGATAACACCAACCAGCACTTCACACCACCGACTGGAATCGGTCAGGTACAGTCGATGGAGGCAGAAGACCTCGCCAGCCCGTGGGGCAGCAACAACGGCGGCTCCATGGCGGTACAGACCAACTGCTGCGGCGGCTCCTGGTCCAACGGCGCCCAGCTGATGCTCTCCAATACCGCAGCCGGTTCCACAATGACCCTGAACTACTATGTAGCCAACCCGGGCCTTTACGCCATCGCACCAATAATGACCAAAGCCGCCGACTACGGCACGGTAACCGTCAGCGTCGACGGCATCGCACAGCCGAACACGTTCGACGGCTACAACAACGGCGTAACGACTCAGCCTTTCACCTTCGGCAAAGCAAATCTCACGGTCGGAATGCACTCATTCGTCTTCACCGTCACAGGCACTAACAGCGCAACGACTGGGAACCGCTATAACGCGGGCGTCGACACCTTAAGCTTGATGCCTACAGCCGGATAAACGGATAGGCGGCACAGGCTTTCGGCGAGTTCACGATTCGATACGACATGCGCTGAGCAGATCGTTTTCAGAGAGAGACGCGTGTGGGTTGCCACCCCACTGATAACGGATGGCTACCCACACGCGTCAAAGTCGGCGAACGGCACCTAGCGATGTGCACAGCAAATTACCCGAAATAGAACTGGTGGTCGAGGCTAACCAATGAGTACGAGAGTGCCGCAACAACCCTGGTGACGCGACGGCCACACCAGCACGTTCACCAACGCAGCCCTCTTACCCATTCCTGCGGAGACGTTGTCGGCCGCCAACGCATCGAGTCGCCTTGCTTACTGCGTTGCCCGTTGGCATCGTGGAGAGTTCGCGGCACAGCATGCGTCTTGGACAGTCGGTCGAGCCTGGCTTGAGCGAGTCGAGCGACCTCATGCGACCTTGTTTGAAGCACTTGTGCCTCCACGCCCAGTTTCGCTGAACGAGCAGCCGTAATCGCGTCGGCAGAAGCTGACGAAGCCAACGCAGTGGCAGGTTCGATATCGGGAACCTGATCGATAGTGGCTGCACGAAGGACGCTGGCGTGCCTCTCGGCAGCTCCGGCAAGGGCGGCGAACGCATTGCCGGCCGCGACTTGAACATCGTGAGCGACGCGTCGACCGAGCGCTCCTGCATGGTCGGAAATGGCATCGGCGCTGCGGGCGACCACCGCACGGATTCCTGGGTCGTTCGTCTGGTGGGCCAGTGTGTTGACCGTGCCCCACAGAGCCGAGATGCGCTGCCACTCAGGGGTCGCTGCGTGAGCACGCACATGGCTGCGCGCGTCGATGAAGGCCCTGCGCAAGCTTGCCAACGTATCGACATTAGGCTGCTGTTGTGGGCCACGCTGCTCCAGATGGATGGCCGCGCGGCCGGCAAGGCTGGCGATTGCGCGAGCAGCCCGGGTGGCGAGCGCATTCAGGGGCCCCGATACGTGGATATCGGCCGACAGCTCAGCCAGATATCCGCCAGCCACAGCTCTGACGGTGTCCCACAGGTGGCGAACGGCGCTGCGAATGGCATTGATACCCGTCCACTCCGGGCTGTCAGCGGAGACGCCCGCCAGCTGGGCATTGGTGTACGAGGCCTCCACCGGCTCCAGAGGATTCATCGCTTCCTCGTGCACAGCCTCGTCGACGGTCGCGGAGTCGTTCGAGACGGTAGTGGTGATCGGGGTTTCGCCCAGCCCGCGCTTGGCGACGGTTTGAGCTATGCGCCTGGACGCTTGATCCAGCGCCGGTTGGAGATCGTCGATCGCCTCGTGATCGGTCCAGGCGAGCAGAGCCTGCTGGGCACCGTCGAAGCTGGCACGAAGATCGTTCCAGATGCCTTGCGCATCTTCGTCGAGCTCTGTGGCGGGTTCTGGTTCGCTGAACACCCCTGGGAGGCTCTCAACCTTGCCCGCACCGGCCGCAGCGACCTCAGGGCCCCCTGATCGCTGCTCCGGCGCCTGAGGTCGTGCGGCATCCGGCTCGGTCACAGACGCGACGGTCTGTGCTGTTGGGCCCGGCTCACTCTTGGTCGTGGTGGTCATGTCGTCATCCTTGGGCTGTTGGCGGGTACGAGGAGGGGAATCCCGGTCGGGGATGGAGCGTGGGTGGCCTGTCCCGGCGGACAGGCCGGATGCAATGGTGGTCGCCGTCTCACCAGGCGGAAGGCCGGCTTGGCGCGCTGCACGACCCAGCTCGCTCTCGACATCGTTCTGCTCCAGGACACCACCACCGACGAGGCGGCCCATGCGGAACGCCTCCCGGTTGAGGGTGTCGTTGCGGGTCCCCTCAGGCGCTGTGGCAACGGCTTCGGCCGATCGGTTGAGAGCCGTGTCGGCGTAGGCGCTGCGTCGGCGGTCGGTGGTGGGCGTGCGCAGACGTGTCGGCGCGGGAGTCAGCTCCGGGGCGGTCTTCCGCCTCGCGAGCTCGTCGACGATCCAGCTGGGCAGCGACGCGACGGGGGCTTCGTGCTCGATGCGGTAGCTTCCGCCTTCAAAGACCGAGCCCGGTGCGACGATGGAGCCGCCGTGGCCGCGGGTGTCGATCAGTGGTCCGAGGCCGGCGGTGTCGCTGCCGACAGTGTTTCGTAGGGTGGCGCCTTCGGGCTGGCGGAAGTAGAGGTGCCGGCCACCACGGGCGCTGGCGACGGTGAGGGTGCTGGGCAGCTCGCGTCCGGCCGCCAACTGGATGAGCGTTTGCTGGCCGTGCCGCGGTCCACCGGGCTTCTTGGCCTTGTCCAGATCGATGACGAACAGGTTCGACGGCCCGCAAGCGATGGCGATGTTCGCGTTCGGTGTGGCCTTCCACCAGCGGGCGATCTGCTCGGGGTCGGTGGTCGCCAGGCTCTCCCACGCCTTGAACATCGGCCTCTTGGTGCCTGGCTTGAGCGGGAAGACGTGGAATCCCTGATTGGCCAGGGCAATTGCTCGCTCGAACATCTGCGGTGGCTCCTGTGCTTTGGGCTCCTGAACGGTCGGGTGCGCTGTCGGGGGCGAGGGCTGCGGATCCGGAGCCGCCGGAGCCGCGCGCGGCTCGAGCGCCGGCTGGGGCTCAGGCTCGGTCTCCATCGGTGTCGAGGCGACGCTCTGCTCTTGTTGAACTGGCGACGGCCCCTCTGCTGCACGCCGCGTTTCAACCAGCGCAGCTTCGTGCACAACCGGCTCACCGCTGTCGACGTGTGCCGGCACATCGACGTCGCCAGCCGGGACTAGCCCGCGGGCAACTTCGGCGACATTGGGCGCCGCCGGCTCACGTTCAGCCTCCGTGCGCGAGGCGACGGTGGATATCGCTGTGAGCATGCGGGCAAGCAGCGTAGCCCGCTCAACGTCCTCGCCAGCACCCGCGGCCTCCTCCTCCGGGCGCGCGGTCCGGTTGCGACGTGCTTCCTCATCCTTGGCTGCCTGCTCTCGGATCGCGGCGTCGACTGCGGCGCGCCGTTCGCGGACCTCGTCCAAGGCGGCTTGGTCAGCGAACGGCTGACCCAGGGCGGCTTCGTTCTCAGCGATCCGCTGCTGAAGCACCTCGATGTTCGCCCGCGTCTCAGCCGCCACTTCGTGCGCGCCGTCGACCGCGGCTGCGATCGCGTCCCGGATACGCCAGTGTTGTCCCTTCGCCGTCCAGGCCGTATTCAGCGGGACATCGACCCGATGCCGGTTGTCGCCGGTGATAATGCGCGCAGAGAGCAGTTCCTCCGGCCACCTCCTGGTGCATGTGAAGTCGATGGTCATGCCGCGCCAGACCACTTCGCGGTTGCAGTAGCCGTTGGCGATGGTGGACTCGGCCAGAGCCCCGAGGAGTGTGGGCACGTCTTCCGCAGGGACGGCGTTTCCGTTGGGGTCTTGCCATGGCGAGTCGCCGCTGTGGGCAACGGCAAGCTGGGCAACGCTGTCCAACGCCTGACAGGTGGTCGCCGCGGCGGCAGCCTGCATGGTGAAGGTCTGGATGTCGGCGCGTAGGCGGCGCTGGTTGCGCTGGTGGCTCGCCGCCAGGCTCGCGAGGCTCTTGACTTTGACGTTCAGTTCGTTCAGTTCGGCGAGCATCGGATTTCCCGTGGCGACCGCCTTGATCTGGCCGTAGTCCAGGGCCACATCGCCGATGTCCTCGATGCTGCGCGCCGTGATCTGGCCGGACAGGATTGGGCGCATGGCCTTCTCCTTGCGCTCCAGGGTCTGCCACATGAAGGCGTCGAAGGAGTCCTTGGTCACGTAGCGATAGATGTCCACGTTCGGGTTCAGGTTCTTCGGCCGCCACACCCGGCCCTCACGCTGCTCAACCTGATCAGGCCGCCAGGGCGCGTCGATGTGGTGCAGCGCGATCGCACGGCGCTGGACGTTGACGCCGACTCCGAGCTTGTCGGTGGACCCGAGCAGAACGTTGACTTCACCCTTGTTGCACTGGTCGAACAGCACCAGACGCTGGGCGTCAGTGGCAGCCTCATGGATGAAGCGGATACCCCTCAGCGGGACGCCCGCGGCGATCAGCTGCTGGCGAATGATGCCGTAGACCTGGTTCCCCTTGTCTTTGTTCGGCGTGCCAAGGTCGCAGAACACCAACTGAAGTCGGCCCGGGATGCCGGCGCTGTCACCGGCGAGTTCGAGGTCCTTGGTCTCGTGGTAGATGCGAGCGACGTTCGCCACGACGGCGCCGACCTTGCCGGGGCCCTCGGATTCGAGGCCGACGAGCGACTCGTGAAGCGCCACCTTGCGGCCGTCCGAGCAGATTTTGAGCATGTTGTCGAACTTGGGCGACACTCCCCCGCCCCGGATGTAGTCTGCCCGTTCCCCCAGCTCGCGCACGTAGTCGCGTACGGCGTCGGACCCGTCGACCACCACGATGTGCCGCTGCGCCTCGGGTCGCACCACAGGGAATGCCTCGGGCGCCCGCAACTCGGCGAACTCGGCGACGGTGTGCATCAGCTCGGGGATGTTGATGATCTCCACCGGCCGGCGGTTGAGCCGGAACCCGCCGTCCGGAGTGATCTCGACTCCCGTGCCGAAGCGCACGAACAGCGCTGCCCAGGCATCCGCCGAAGTCAGGCCGAGTTCCTCCAGGCGTTGCGGCTGGAGGTAGTGCTGGAGGATGAACATTTCCAGCAGAGTGTTGGAGACCGGGGTGCCGGTGAACCCGGTGACCACGGCCTGGCCCGGATGCCGACCACGCTGCCAGCTCAGCTTCATGTCCAGGTCCTGGGCACGCTTGGAACCGTTGATCGCGAAGCCGTCGGTGTGCACCGGCACGCCCAGGTTCTTGAAGTAGTGCATTTCATCGACGAGCAGATAGTCGGTGCCCAGGTGTTCGAAGAAGACCCCGTCGTCGGTGGGGTGGTTCAGGAGCGCCTTGGCTTGTGCGTCGAGGTTGTCGACCATCTTGGCGATCTGCTTGATCTTGCGCGGCTCGGCACGCTCCGTCTTGGCCTCGATGAGCGCGGTTCTGTATTCGGCGGCCAGCGTCGCCAGGTACTCCGCCTTCACTGTCGGGTGGACAGGCAGCGAGGTGAAGGAGGGGTGGGACATGACCACTGCGTCCCAGTCCTCCATCGCGCAGCGCGACACGACCAGCTTGCGACCACGAGCAGTCGCGAGGTCCTCCTTGCCCGCCATGAGAATCCGAGCGTTGGGAAACAGACGTTTGCCGTCGCGGGCGATCTGCTCAAGCGTCGAAGGCACCACGATCATCAGCGGTTTCGACGCCAGCCCCAGGGCCTTGAGCTTGATGGCGGCCATGAACATGGTCGCCGTCTTGCCGGTGCCGACCGGGTACGGGCACAGAGCGTCGTCCCCCGAGATCATGCGGGCGACCATGTCGCGCTGATGAGAGTACGGCTCGAACTCTGCATCCAGGCCTGGGAAGGTCAGTTGACCGCCGTCGTACTTTCTGGGCACGACCGCGTTGAAGGTCTGGTTGTAGGCGTGTGTGAGGCGATCAGCGCGGTCGGGGTCTTCTCTCCACCAGTTCGCGAAGCGCCCGGCGATAGCGTCGAGGCGATCGTTCGCGGCGATCGTCCCGTCTTGGTCGCGGACCCGCTTGTCGTCGACGGCCTTGTAGACGACCGGCGCCTTGCCGTTGAGGCCGTGTTCGAGCAGCTGGTACGCGTTGAGTTCCAGAGTGCCCCAATCGGCAGTGGCTGCCGCGGATTCCTCCGCACGTCGACTCGCGGTCACGCTCCAGGTGTTGGTGCGTGGCTCATGCCAAATGACGACTGGGAACCCAAGTAGTTCTCGAGCGAATTCACGTACGTCAGTGGCTGGTATCCACGGTGCACCGAGGTTGGCCTCGATCTGCTCCGGTTCGAGGTCCGTAGGGATGGCAGCTTCAAGGGCCGGGACGTTGCGTCCGAAGCGGTCGCCGTCGGCAGCGGCGGCCCCTCGTGCTCGCACCAACTTGGTCCGCACGTTTCCGCTCAAGTACTCATCGGCCGGCGTCCAGGCGTTCGTGGCGGGGTCGATGAACGCCACGTCCGCAAGTTGCCGCGCGGCCTCCTCCTCGTCCACTCCCAGCAGTTCGACCACACGTTCGAAGTCGAAGCGACCGAGCTCGTCCCGGCACAGTGCGATGGCCTCGGCCGGACTTTCAGCATGCGTAGCGCGTGAACGCGGCCGGTTGACACGACGAGTGAGCAAGGCGGCTTTGGTAGCATTACGGGTGTCGTCGTCGAAGTCCTCCAGGGCGAGGACTGTGACGAAGTCCGGGTCGCGGCGGAACCCGCCCATCGGCGGCCGGCGCCGCGAGGTGGTCACCGAACCGTCCTCGTCGGGCTTGCCTTCCACGACCGTGTACCGGTTGAGGTATCCGTGTGCTGCGACGTAGGCGTCATAGCGACGCGCGGCTTCAGCTCGAAGCGGAGCAAGGTCTTCGTCGGGCCGGCTGTGGTCGGTCTCGGCGTCCAGCAAGGCAAGTGCCGCGTCGCGGAGGGCCACCAACTTCGGCAGTTCCTTGCCCGGCCGCCCAACCACGGCGAGCGCACCGTCGACGACTTCATGCACAACGCCGTCAACCAAGTGGAAGGATCCCTCCTTCCTTCCGTCGGCACGCAACTCGAAAGGCGCGGTCTCGACCGTGATCGGCGACGCGCCGGCGTCCACATTCCATCGCCTGTCTGCCTCCGCGGCTCGGCGCACGATCTCACTGCCGGCTGCCGCGATAGCCAGCTCGATCGGAGGGTCGTTTGGCCGCGCATCGACGCGCAGGGTTCGGCCCCAGCGCGGCGCGTGGTCCTCGGTCAGTTCGCCGAGAACCATGCTCGGGTTCGCCAAAAAGTAATCGTTGACCTGCTGACCACCGACCGACGCGCTGGTCTTGATCCATTGGTCCGAGTTGGGAAGTGACCTCTCACCGGTACGACGGCGGCGAAGCACCAGGACGTCGACAAGAGGCTCTGTGCCGCCCGAGGTAAGAACTTCGTTGGGCAGACGAACCGCGCCAAGCAACTCGGCCTCGAGCGCTATCAGATACCGAGCCATCTGGCCGGTACTGCCGGCCGCGTCCATCGTGTACCGCGAGGTGACCAGCACGGCGACACCACCGGGCCGCAAAGCCTTCACCGAGCGGTAGATGAAATAGTTGTGCAGGTTCGCGGTCACTTCGCGCGGCGTGGTCGGATCGTAGACCCGGGTGTCACCGAACGGCACGTTACCCAGAACCGCGTCCACGCTGTACGACGCAAGCGGTGTCTCCTCCAGCCTCTTGGCATGGACGGTGGCGTCCGGATGCAGAATGCGGGCGATGGCGGCCGTGGTGGGGTCGCGTTCGACCCCGACCCAAGCCGCGGGAATCTCGTCGGGGGTGTCGGCGATGAATGCCCCAGCACCACAACCAGGTTCGAGGACCCTTCCGCCGGAGAATCCGAGATCGGCGAGGATCTGCCAGCATGCCGCCGTGATCTGAGGCGGCGTGTAGAAGGCGTTGTAGGTCGCCTGGACTCCAGCGTCGTATTGATCCTCCGGCAGCAAGAACGCGATGCGCTCGCCGATTTCCTTCCAGCTTCCAGTTCTTGAGGGTTCCAGAGCCGGGGCGAGCGGTCCCCATCCGGACCAGCCGCGCAGCACCGTCAGGTCTTCCGGCGCCGGAGGTATGTGCGGCGCCCGGCGTAGCCGATCGAGTGTTTCCAGCGCTGCCAGGCTGGCACGAGCGCGGCTGATCGGACCGACAACGTCCACGGTCTTCGTAGCAATGGATACGGCCATGGTGCGGCCTCCGTGTGGTGCGGGCCGGCGGGCGAGCCGGGGCTGTGCGGACGGCTCAGACGGCGTAGAAGGCCAGGGAGGCTTCGAAGGCGGGATCGTCGGTCTGGTGAGAGCGGTACGGGCCGTCCTCCTGGCTCGGCGAGACCCCCGGCATGGCCAGCAGGACGGCGAGCCAGGCGCAGATCTCGTTGGCCGGCAGGACCGCCCCGAAGCCGGGCCGCCAGATGGTCGGCAGGCGCCTGTCACCGCTGGTGTGAAGGGCCAGCAGGGACCAGCCTTCTTCCTCGGTCCAGCGCAGTTCCACGTTCTCGGCGCTGGCGAAGGTGTGGTGCCAGGTCCCCTCGAAGTCCTCATCGGGCGCGAGCAACGTCATCGTCGCCGAGCGCACGGTGCCGGTATTGAAGGCTGCGTCGCCGACGCGGATGTCCTCCAGCAGCAGCGCAACCCGCACCGCCTCGATGTACGCCCGGTGGTCTGCCCGGCAGTCACGGGATTCAGTGATGGTCATGGAAGGTCTCGCTTTCGGTGTTGGTGTCGAGGTCCGCGTCGTCCGCGCGGAACCACATCGCGGTGCCGTCCTCGCCCTCGGGTGGCCCGAAGGCCCACCAGGAGCCGTCGTAGTAGGTGAAGGCAGCGATGGTCTCGTGCTGCGGGTGGGCCAGCCCGGCGTCCGTCAGGGCCCGCATCTGCTCGGCGGTGATGATGTTAAGTTCGGACGAGGTTGGGTTCGGAGGCTTGGGAATGCCTGCAAGAGGGCTGGCGTCCTTCCACCTGCGGATCTGCTCGGGGCGGAGGTCGGTATTCGGGCTCGAGTGCCCGGCACGGCAACCGCCTGCCCACCAGACGGAGACGTGTCCGAGAAGGGCGACAAGGGCCTGGTGCCAGTAGACGGCTGACTGCCCAGTACCCTCAGGCCCGTAGGCCTCCGTCCGCCAAGCGCGCAGTGCCCAGAGTTCCTCGATCAGTTCTGGGTGCTGTGGCCAGCAGGTCGGAAGCCGGTCTTCGAGAACCAGGCGGTAGCGGCCGATAAGCCACGCCGTCCAGTCGCGAAGCTGTTCCCAGGCGAGTGTGTACTCCGGTTCGGTCATCGCGTGCCATTCGGCAAGCGGCACCAGAGCGCCTCCGGTCGCAGGGCGGCCCCCTATGTACCCAGGGGGCTCCGGCGTCGGCCGCGGTCGGCGTGTGAGCCGACTGGCCGTTCGCCGAGGACGCCCGCGGATCCGCCGTCCAGCGCTCGGGCCCACGGACGGCGGGCTCGTATGACGTTCATCGAAGACGCTCACGGAATCTGCTCCTCCAGGATCGCGTACGCAGCCTTTTCCGCTTGGGCGTAGAGCGCCGCGTCAGGGCCTTCGTAGTGGCGCGTCATGCGGATCTTCACGGCCGGAGTGGTGGCGTGGATGACCAGCGCTTCGCGCTCGGCAGAGCTGAGTGTGCGGATGTCCTCGGCGGTCATGGTCTTGTGCTGCTGAACCGAGGTTCCGGTGGTGATCGAACCGTCGTCCGAGCGCTGGTAGGTAGTCATGTGCCGGTCGTATTCGCCGACCAGATTCTCCGACAGGTCGCGCAACTCGGCGCCGGACAGACCACCGAGGATGAGCTTCACCGTGGCAGCTCCCCAGAGCATCGCGGCCTGTTCCGCGCCCCAACGCGCCTCGGCCTGCGCCCGGGACTGGAGGATGGCGGCGATGAAGATGCCGGAGCCACCGGCGAACGACATCAAGTCGGGCAACGACGGGAGCGGGACAACGTTCGCGATCTCGTCAAGGAACAGCGCGAGCGGCGGATCGAGCCGGCCTCCCGGCATCGTGTCGGCGATGCGCTTCGCGGTCTCTATCAACTCGTCGACGAACACTGCGATCAGCGGTGCTAGCGCGCTGGCCTGTTTCCGTTCGACCAGCAGGTAGACCGTCCCCTTCGACCGTAGGAAGGACTCCAGATCGAAGACGGCAGACTCGACCTCGGGACAGAACGTGACCTGTGCAGTCGGCGAGAGCAGCGGTGCCAGCGCGATCTGGACAGTCGTCCACAAGCCGGACTTCGTCTCGGGCGGTGTCCGGTAGAGGCCGTCCAGCAGCTGAGCACTGCCGGGTGCAGCCTCCGGGTAATCGCGCAGGAGTTTGACCGGGGTGTCGTCGCGGTCGTTCAGAGACCATGAGAGCACGTCGAGCATTGAGCGGCCGGCGAGCGCCGCGGCGTGCAGCCACAGGGTGAGCAGGTTGGTGGCGTTGGCACCGAAGTACCCAGCGTTCGACGAGTCCTGCTTCTCACTACGACCGACGGTGACCATCACCTCCGCGCGCTCGCGGGCCTTGTCGAGGTCCTTGCAGCCGGACGTCGGCGACCACCGGACCATCGAAGGCCACGAGGTCATCCCCGTCGGCGCCATGACCGCGACGGGTCCTTGCTTCTGGCGCAGTGCTGCGGTGGCCAGCAGCACGTCCATCCGCATCGACGTGACCAGCGCGGAGCCCGGCCACCGGTGCACCCACGGAATCACGACCTGCGAGGACTTGCCCTGCCGAGGAGCTGCGATCACGACGACGGAGTCCTCCGTCGACACCGCCAGCTTCACCTTGTCCGGGACGGAGCGGCCAAGCGGCAGACCGACATCGGCAAGGCCGAACGATGCCTCCTTCAGGCTCGGGCGCACTACCGGCCCACGTCTCATGACCGCCGACTCGGCCAGGTGGACTGTGAGGTCAGAGCGGGCGGCGAACCCGTCATCGCGCCGCTTGAAACGCACCCACAGGCGCAGCCCGACGAAGGTCACACCAGCGCAGCCAGCGAGCAGAAGACATCCCGCGCAGTAGAACGACACCGGCCCTGGAAGCACGGCGGCCGCGTCGGCCGGCCACGCCATGCGGGGATCGCCTAGATGTCCCAGCAGGCGCGTGGCGATCGACAGACTCCGTGAAGGCGAAACGCCGGGCAGGCCCCCGTGCGCCAACAGCCCCGCCACTTCGCCCCATGCCCAGGTGCCGACCCCTGCGATGACGAAGAGGCCGACAGCCAGCATGAGGACCAAATCCTTGGCGTCGTGCACCAGGTACCGGGCCGGCGAAGGGCCCGCAGAACGGGTAGCCATCACGCCGACATCCGTTGGTTGGTGTAGAACCACTCGCGTTCGAGCGGCGTCAGCTCCAGCCGAACGGCGGCTGAATGGTGCCGGCCGACCTTCCACAGGGCGTGGCCGATGTGGGCTGCGCCCCAGGCGGCTATGTGGGCGCATTCGGCACCCGTGAGCCCAATGGCATCGCGGGTCATCGCAAGCGGAGCGACGTCCTGAGCCAGGCACACACGCACGTCGCAGCTGGCGATGAGGTTCGCCGCGATCGCCGCTTCGGGGGTCCCGGCCGCGCCGACCGTCTCGAAGTCAGCCAACCTGTGCGTAGCGAGTACCTGGATCGTGCCGGTCGCTCGGGACAGGCGGAGATCGCCGTCGAGTTTGCGCACCATCGCGGGGATCCGCATCGCGCGCCAGAGCTCATCGCGTACGACAAGGCGCACCGGGCCGGCCGGGTCGTCGATCGCTGACTGGCCCCAGGAGGAGACGCACGCGAGGGTCATCGCGATCGTCTCGTCTCCCCGGCCGTCGAGCCGGGACAGGTCGACGGTCTGGATCGGCGCGGTGAAGTCAAGCGCGACGGTGGTCGGGCCGTCGAACAGACCAGA
This sequence comes from Catenulispora sp. MAP12-49, assembly GCF_041262705.1. Taxonomy (NCBI): domain Bacteria; kingdom Bacillati; phylum Actinomycetota; class Actinomycetes; order Catenulisporales; family Catenulisporaceae; genus Catenulispora; species Catenulispora sp. MAP12-49. The sequence continues at coordinate 62,169 of NZ_JBGCCP010000036.1, forward strand.
GAGCGAGCCGTGGACCATCGCACGTAGAGCGTCGGTGACGTCGCGAACGAGGTCGCGGAGTTCCTCGGCGTCCCCGCCACGGACCCGGAGGTCTCGAGCCATCTCGTCAGTCGGGTCCCGAAGTATGGCCCACACCTGCGGCAAGGTCGGGTCCACCAGGTAGCTTGTTCCGCCAGCCTGTCCCGTCGCCTCATGGATCGCGAGGGATACGGCAGCCTCCTCCGTCGGCGTTAGCGAGCGTCCGAGCTTCGTGGCCAGCAGGGCGTTGAGCAAGGTGAGCCGTCGCCGGTGGACCTCAGCCAAGCGCTCCTCCAGCTCGACCGGATCGCTGGGCAGGTCTTCACCGAGCGGGCCGGCATCGAGGGGGTTGAGTCGGGCCGGGAGTCCCGGGCCCAGCTGGACCGGCTCGACGCCGAGACCGTGCGCGAGTTCCTTGTACTCGTTCTTCAGGTCGCCGAGGACGAGAGTCTTGACGCCGTACGACATCAGCCGCAGTGAGAGGGCCTTGATGTGCGCGGACTTGCCGGCCCCGGGGATACCGGTGAACAGCACGTTGGGATTGGTGATCAGTCCGTTGTTGAGCCAGGCGATCGGATGGCAGGAGAACGCCGTGCCGGTGAGCAGGTTCGTACCGATGCAGGGTCCGATCGCGGGTACGCCGCCGCCGTAGAGGAACGGATAGAGCCCGGCGAGCTGCGACGTCGCGGCCCGATAAACCCGAGGCTGCGGAGCACGGACCGCACGACCGGCATATGGCCTGTTGATCCCCCGCCGCGGAGCGCTGCTCGGGGAGCGCAGCTCAGCACGACCGGTCACGGCAGATGCGACGGGAGGATGAGCAGCGGGCACCGGCGGTCGGAGCGTAGTGATCGCGACGGCCGGAAGGCTGGTAGAGGCTACGAGCTCGCGCCGCCTGTTCAAAGGGCTACGCATCCTGCTCACCACCGCTTCGCCGGAAGGCCGAGACCTACGGGGAGGGTCATGGCGAAGCCTGTGTCTTGAGCGCCGTACATCCGCCGCAGCTCGATCCCGATGAGTGCGGCGCCGGATTCTGCCTGCGCACAAGCGTCCGGCAGCTCGTTCGGGTCGTCGACCGTCACCGTGAGGTAGCCGGTGAAGCGGCACAGGCCAGACCCGTGTGCGTGCTCTGCGTCTTGCGCCGCGGCGCGGTCGAGCGCGACCTGCTCGGAGGCGGAAACCGCTTGGCCGGTGCGGGCTCGCAGCCTGATGCCGACCTCGCGCTTCGTCCGCTCGACCATCACCGCCTTCTGCGCCGCCCGCGGCCCGAGCGGCTCGATGACGAACGAGAACGAGCGTCTGTGGGTCGCATCGGCCAGCACCGATGCCAGCGCGGTCGCGTAGACGGGCGATATCGGCCAGGCGTGGATCGCGTAGGTCACCGATACGGCGCCGTCGTGGCGGTACGACGACCACGAGTTCTCGGCCGCGACCGGCCCCGCGGCAGAGGGGTCGAGACCGGCCTGGACCGCGGGCATCGCACCCTGGCCGAGCTGATCGTCAGCCTCCGCGCGGCGCTGGTCCAGCAATGCTGCGGCGTGGGGGTCGAAGCCCGTGCGGATGGCTTCTGACATCGCTGGGGTGTCCAGCCAATGCGTGACTCGGATGCCTGCGCCCGCGAGCTGCGGACTCAGTGCCCGTACTTGCTGACCGAGAATCCGGAAGGCTCCCTTATCGCCGCCACCCGCCCCACGTATCGCCCCCAGGGCACGGCGGGCGTCCAGCGATACCGCCAGCCACATCTGGCGACGGCAGGCGGCCGGCGTAGCGGCCAGCAGCGCCTCATTCGCCATCACCGAAGCGAGCGGAGCAGCGGGGTCGAGGTGAGCGGTGTGCCAGGTGCGCAGCGCTCCCCCGGACTCCGGCACGGTGCGCGAGACGAACTGGAGTCGCGCGATCGGCTGTTCCTCGGTGCACAGCGAGGCGAGTACCTCGCCCCAGGCCTGCACCATCGCCTCGGCCCGATCGGCATCGAGCAGGCCCACCCCGGCCGGGTCGACCACCGCCACCGCCGTATACGTACAGGCGTGCGGGTGATGCAGCACCGCGATCTCCCGGCCCACACCGTCATGGGACGCGAGGATGCGCAGAGGCGCCAGCACGCCGGGCAGATCCAGCCGGGAAGGCTCGACCCCACGCTCGGGAGCGAAGGCTCCAGACAGAAAGAGCGTCTTGTTCCGGAACTTCAGAAGGCTGTAGGAGACCACGGTGATCGTCCATTCATCGAGGGTCCGGCCCGCTACGCGCACGTAGGCACATCCGGCCAGCAGCAGCGCCAGCGGCCAGAACAAGGCAGCGCCGACGAGGTGGCCGCTGGCGAGCGGTTGCAGGCCGAGGAAGACTGCGAGTCCGGCAAGGGCAGCTCGGCGACCGGAGAGCCCGAGCAGGAAGTGCACCTTCTCGTGCTGCCAACCGGCGTAGGTTCGGGCAGGGACTCGGGTGGTCATGTTGATGACGCCTCCTCGCTTTTCGGGGCAGGTGAGATGCCGCGGCGTGGCATGCGGACGGAGCCGTACATCGGATATCCAGCGGGGTACGCCGAGGGGTTCGCCCCCTCCAGCCCTGCGTGCCCGGCTTGCTGCTCCATGCGCGAGCCCACCGCGTTGATGGTCTTGTGCAGCGCCTGGAGCGCGGCGACCGCAACACCGGCAGGCCCCGCGGACGCCGCCCCGATTCCCGCAGTGCCACCCGCGCCCGCCCCGGCACCCCGTCCCGCATTGGCCGACATCGCCTGGCGCTCCGAGAACTGCCCGAACGCCGCCGGATCAGGACCCGGCCCGCCGGATGCGGTCCGGTTGGCGACGGCCCCGACGAGCGCACCGGCGCCGATCGCTCCGCCCATCGACACCGACGTGAAGGTGAAGAAGCGCCCGATGGCAGGCCAGGCGAACACAGCCATGAAAAGCACAGCCATCCCGGAGATCACCCCGGTGATGCCCGTCGCGTTCCCGGCCGTGTCGAAGCCGATCACGAAGACCAGCGCGATCACCGGCTTGACCATGGCCAGCTGAACACCGGCCTTGACGAGCTTGCGCCACCACTCCGTCGTCGACGAGCCGATCTGGCCGGCCGCTGCAATCGGCGCCGTCGCCACCAGGACGCAGAACACCGCGTTGCGCAACACGAGTTCCGACCACAACACCAGCACCACGCCAATGCCGGTCAGGCCGAACAACAGCAGCAACACCGACGGAATCGCAGGCCCCGAGGGCGCACTGAGCGCGAGCAGGACCGTCAGCCGTTGGGAGAAGCCGTCCAGGCTGCTGCCGCTGGACGACACGATCCACTTCGCCACGTCGTCCGAGGCAGCCATGATCTGCCCGGAGACGGCGAGAGTCAGCAACGAGGCAAGCGCTGCCTTGGGCAATCCGGTCAGCGCTTGAGCCAGCGGCGCACCCGAACGAGTCCACACCACAGAGCCGGCCTGCAGCACCAGCAGGAACATCGCGACGACCATGCCGAGCGTCAGGCTGATCGCGTACACGCCGTGGATGGAGCCGAGGTCCGGATCGGGCATCGAAGTGAACACTCCGCCGAACCACTTCAGCACTGAGGTGAAGGCATCGGCGAAGGAATGGCAGATCGAGTCCCAGGCCGAGCTGGCCACGTCACCGACCGCGCCGCTGACCGCCGACTCGGCCCCGGATGCGACCGCTCCGGCTGCTTTGCCCGGCAGGCCGGTTACGTCCGCGAAGCATGTGCCGAGGTTTCCGTCCAGGCACCCAGTACCTGATCCAGGCGGCTCAAAGACCGCTCCCGCGGGAATCACGATGCACCACCGGAGGCGGCAATGAGGGCCAGCCACCCATGATTCACAGCGGCCTGAGTGTCAGGGGTAGCCATCAGCCCGGAGTAGTCCTGACCAGTGCGGCCGATAGCTTGAATCTTCCAGTCGCCAGCGGCCCAATGCATCTGCACCGGGAAGACGCCGGTGGTCTGGGCCATGGCTCCGTGCGAGTTGACGAACGTGCTGCCGGTCAACAGCAGGACCAGGACCTCATCTGGCGCGACGTTCCGCAGCTGATACATCTGTGCTGTCGTCTGGAACGTCACCGGCGGGTCCAGCGGTCCGTCGGATGGCAGCTGCAAGTCCCCGCGGAGCTTGACGGTGCTCGCAGCGAGGTTCGCCGGCAAAGCCGTGTTGCTGGGATCGCCGGCCACGCGCATCACCGACGCGGCGTAGTCGGGATCGAGCGTGGATGCCGCGGCATCGACGTACTCTGACGCCGCGCTGACCGCACCGGCGGTCGTGTGCGGAAAGCCGACCTGGATGCCATCGGCCGTACGAGCGCCCGGGACTACCGCGAGCAGGCCCGAAGGCACTGCGACAGGCGGCGCTGTCACGGGCTTCTTCACGCCGTCCCCGCCATCGCGGCCGCCGATCAGCGGAACGGTGATCACCCCGATGACCAGCACGACACCGGCAGCGAGAGCTCCCGGAAATAGGCGCTTTGCGCCGATAAGGTTGCGCATTGTGACTCCTGGTGGTGGCGATACGCGTGGGATCGGTGGCGGCCCTAGCTCAAGCCGTACGAAGCGGTGATCAGCGTGACCGCCACGCCGACGATGACCGCTCCGATGACGGAGCTGAACAGGGTGACCTTCCCGCGCTCGGCCATCTCCGCCCGACGCGAGGTGTTGCCGAGGGCGATCATGCAGCCGCCGGTGACAGCCGCCCCTCCACAGCAGGTCAGGGCTCCCCACTTGAGCCAGGAGAACAGGGTGGCGATGGCGCCGGAGCCGACCGGCGCGGCCGGCGGCGGGTCGGGGATAACAGCGGCGGCGTGAGCGAGTACCTGAACCGCGGCCTGCTGGACGAACATCGCGATCATGACCTTCACCTGCTCCTTAGCTGGTTGGCGACCTTCCAACTGTTCATCTCTGCGAACAGTGTGAATACACCATAAGCTGTGCCATATCGGACACGTCAACCGGAGCGAACGAGGTACGCTGAAATGACCCAGCAGTGTTCACCACAGCAGACGACAATCGAGCAGCAACCACGCCAAGAAGGGACCGTCGATGAGCAAGCAGGCCAAGGGAGCGGGCGAGGAGCCGGCGACACCTGCTGCGCCCGACGAACCGACTTCACCGCAGGCCGGAACAGCCGACCCGGGCGTCATCGCCGAGCGGCTGCAGTACCTGTTCGAGAACAAGCGCAAGCCCGACGGCAAGAAGTACTCCTACCGGGAGGCCATCCGGGCGATCGAGGACTCCGGCGGAGCCTCGATCTCGGTCGGCTACCTGTCGCAGCTGGTCAACGGGGTCAGAACCAACCCGATGATGGATGCGATCCAGGGCCTTGCGAAGTTCTTCGGGGTCCCGCTGTCGTACTTCGACGAGCACGAGGACACCGAGGAGACCAACGAGCAGCTCAAGCTGGTCGCCGCGCTCCAGCACGCCGGAGTACAGGACGTGGCCATGCGCACGGTCGGCCTGCCGCCGGAGAGCGTGAAGCTGGTCTTGAGCATGATCGACCGCGTGCGCGAGGTCGAGGGGCTGCCTCCGGCCGAATCACATCCCGCCGCGGACGACTAGTTCTCGAACATAGGTTCGCCAGTCTTCGTGTCTCTGGTGCACTCCGGTGAACCGGGACCAGGCGCGCCGCGAGTGCTCAGCGCTGGTCGCCGACCTCGACCTGCCCGACCCGTTCGGCCTTGAAGACTTCTGCACACGGCTCGGCCGGCACATCGGCCGAAGTCTCGTCCTGATGTCGCACTCGATGGCGATCGGCGGACTGTGCGGCGCCTGGATGAGAACAGCCAAGGCCGACTACGTCTTCTACGAAGAGGACACATCGCAGCTGCACCAGCAGCACATCGTCTTTCACGAGATCGGGCACATCCTCCGTGCTCACGTGCCCGGCAAGGAACTCAGCAAAGACCTGGCGCGGACCATCGCTGCCGGCATGAAGATCACCGATGTCTTCCGGGTACTCGGCCGCGACTCCTACGCCGAGGACGACGAGTTCGAGGCCGAACTCATCGCCACGCTTATCCTGCGCCGGATCGGACGCCAACCGCTTCGAGAATTGCCGCGGGCCACTGATCCCGGCGCTCATGACGTCATCGCGCGCATCGCGACCTCCCTGTCGCGAGGTGAGCGGTGAACGCCACCTTGTATCCGCTGGCCGCGCTGTTCGCCTGGATGGTCGTGCTCTCGAGTGCCAAGCACCTCGCCGCCATTCGCAAAGAGCCGACACGCCTGGCCACCTGGTACCTCTACGTGTGCTTCGCGTTGATCTTCACGGTCAGTTGGGCAGGGGTCTGGGACCGGATCGATGCCTGGACCGGCCTGCGCGGCTCGAACGCACTCATCTCGATGTGCTTCGTCATGTGCTACACCGCGAGCCAGCTTGCCCTTCTGCAGGTATGGTCCTACGCCCCGGATCGGGCGCGGCGCCGTGTCAGGGTCACGATCGCAGCCGTCGCAGTGGTCGTCGCCGTAATGATCGCGCTGTTCATTCGCAGCGACTCCATGCACGCACTCCAGCAGTCGTTCAAGGCGCACCGCCTCCAGCAGTCGTTCTCCGAGTGGTACGGCGCGTCGGCCGCGTACGAGGCCTACCTACTCATCTACCTGCTGACCTTCACGATCGGCGAGGTCGAGGTCATCCGTCTGTGCCGCCGGTACGCGAAGGTGGTCAGCCCCAGCTGGCTTCGGACCGGCCTGATCACCACGAGCATCGGTGCGACCTTCGGGCTGCTCTACAGCATCACCCGGCTGGCAGACATCGTCGTCGCTCGCGCCAAGGTGGACATCGGCCCGTGGGAGAACGTCGCCGAAGTCAGCGCTGGGCTTGGCGCGCTACTCGTCATGGGTGGCCTGACCCTGCACTGGTGGGGGCCACGTATCTCCGGACTCGCGCAACGGCTACGGCGACTGGTCGCCTACATCAGGCTGCATGCACTGTGGATGAGCTTCTACGAGTTGGACGCCTCCATCGCGTTCGATGACCAACTGGCCACTGGGTCCGGGAGCGTCTTGGGCAGGATTCGCGCCGCGGCACGTGTGCTGAGCGATGTGGAGTACTACGTCGCGCGCCGCGTCGTGGAGATCCGGGATGGGATTCTGACGCTTCGGCAATATCTGGACCCTGTGAACGCGGAACGCCTCAGGGCGCACTTCGTCGGCCGCGGTTTCGTGGGCGACGACCTCGACGCAGCTGTCACCGCCGCACAGATCCGTGCCGCGCTCGAAGCCGGTGAAGCCGCGACACACAACGACAATCCCTTGCCACGAACAGCCGGGAACATCCCCGCAAACCTCGACGCCGAACTGGCATGGCTGCTGAGAGTGACAAAGTACTTCACCGAGCAGTCGACAGCCCCCGCCCACGAGCTCGCCGAAGCCGACCCGACACCGACCGGAGGAATCGCGTGAACCCCAGCCAGCCCTTCACCGAGCCGATCGAGATGGTCCCCCATCTCTCCGGATGCCCGTACGACGCGTATGCACAGCTGCGCGAGGCCGGCGGCGTCCACCAGGCGATCCAGGCCAGCGGCGGGCCGGTCTGGGTGATCAGCCGTCATGCCGACGTCAAGGCACTGCTGTCCGATCCGCGCATGTCCATCGAGGCACGCAACTCCCAACGCGGGTACCAGGGCTTCGGCCTGCCACCGGCCCTGGACGAGAATCTGCTGAACATCGGCGACGAGGCGCATGCCAGGCTTCGCCGACTGGTCTCCTCCGCCTTCACCCCGCGCCGCGTCGAGGCCCAACGCGAGCGCGTCCAGGCCACCGTCGAAAGGTTCATCAGCACCATCGCCCCGAACGGCCACGCCGACCTCGTCGCCGACCTCGCCGGCCCGGTCCCCATGGTCGTCATCTGCGATCTGCTCGGAATCCCGGAGTCGGACGGCGCGATCTTTCAGGCCTTCACCCGATCGCTGCTGACACCCAACGATCCGAATCGGCCCTCCGGCCGCGAACTCGTCGCCGGCATGCACGCCTGCCTGGTGAAAGTGATCAAGCGCAAGCGCGCCGAGCCGGCCGACGACCTGCTCTCCGCGATGATCGCAGCGCGAGACGGTGACGACCGGCTGACCGAGAACGAACTGACCTCACTGGCCTTCCTCATCCTGTGGGCCGGCTTCGAGACCACGGTGCACCTGATCTCCAACGGCATCGCCGCCCTTCTCCGCGAACCCAAGCTGGCAGACCTCGTCCGGGAAGAGACCGATCCGCACACGTCCCGAATGGCCGCCCTCGTCGAGGAACTGCTGCGACGCGACGGCCCCATGCTTACCGCGATCCGGCGCTTCCCCCTCGACGACCTCCGCATCGGCGAGCGAACCATTCCCGCCGGCGACACAGTCCTGCTGGCACTCGCCTCGGCCAACCGCGATCTCGAGTTCGTCACCAACCCCGACGCCATCGACCTCGAACGCCCCAGCAACGGGCACCTCGGGTTCGGCCAGGGACCGCACTACTGCCTCGGCGCCCCGCTCGCGCGCATGGAAGTGCGGACCGCCCTGTGGACCGCTCTTCACCGGCTGCCCAATCTCAGGCTCGCCATGCCGGAACACGAGCTCGCCTGGAACCCCGACCACCGTCACCACGGTCTGACCACGCTACCCGTCACCTTCACGGCACAGCCCGCCTGATGAGGAGAGCACCATGCCCGTCAAGCTCACCATTGGCGCCGCGATATCCGCGCCCTTGCTCGCTGTCGCCGCGGTCGCGGCCATCGCCGGAGCCATCGTCGCCGGGTCTGACTCGTCCACGACCTCCATATGCACGGCTGGCTTCGGCCAGGCCTCCGCTCACATCGGGAATCTGAGCCCCGTCCAACTGGGAAACGCCCAGATCATCGCCGAGGTCGGCGTCGGCATGGGCGTCCCAGCACCCGGCGAGACGATCGCCATAGCCACCGCCCTGCAGGAATCCGGCCTCCAGAACCTCAACTACGGAGACCGCGACAGCCTGGGGCTGTTCCAGCAACGACCCTCGCAAGGCTGGGGCAACCCCGCTCAGATCCTGACCCCGACGTTCGCCGCCCAGCAGTTCTACAGCAGGCTGCTCCAGGTCCCGGGCTGGCGCTCGATGTCCACCACCGGCGCAGCCCAAGCCGTCCAACGCAGCGGTTTCCCCGGCGCCTACGCCAAGTGGCAGGACGAGGCCGCAGCCCTGGCGATGACGTTCACCGGCGGCCTGAAGTGCTCGCCGGAGGACTCGAGCGACGTGACAGTCGCCGCGGTGGCTGCCAACCTCGCGGGCTACCACATCCCCGCTGGCGTACCCGCGCCGATAGTCGCGGCCATCAGCTTCGCGCTGGCGCAGCTTGGCAAGCCGTACGTCTGGGGCGGAACCGGCCCGGCTGGCTGGGACTGCTCCGGTCTGATGATGATGGCCTACCGCGCCGCCGGCGTCACGATCCCCCGCGGCAGCATCGCGCAGTCCACCGTCGGTGTGCCGGTCTACGACACGCAGCAGCTGCGGCCCGGCGACCTGTTGTTCGTCCCGGGATCGGATGGAACGGTGAGCGCGCCGGGACACGTGGGCATGTACCTGGGTCAGGGGATGCTGGTGGAGGCTCCACACACCGGGCTGAAGGTTCAACTGAGCCCTATGGCTGGATACTGGAGAGAAAACCTGGTCGCGATCCGCCGCGCAATCCAGTGAGCTTGTAGGTTCCCGCTGGGTCTTTCGCTTTCCCGAGAAGTCTGCGCCTAAGTTGCGCCTTCGCAAGATCGCCGAGCTGCCGTCCTGCGCCCAGGTAGTACGTCCTTCTGATCTCTGCGAGCAAGCGGTTGAACTGGCGGGGCTGTCCCCACGGTTTTGGTCCGTCTTGACCGCGTTGCGAGGCGGCCATCACATTCAGTACCCTGCCAGACGAGGCGCTCGTTGCGAGTGCTTGTCCACTTCCCTGGGCCCGGCACGTCCAGGTGGGCAGAAGGCCGCAGAAGGTCACGCAGCGGTACGGCGTGGACAGCAGGGAAATTCGACTCACCATCGTGTCAGCAGTGCCGGGGCTGGCGGAGGATGCGTCATGTCGAAATTCCGCACCGCCGTGCTCATGCAGAATGCGACCGGAATGACATACCAGTCGTGCCGTCAAAGCACACTCGACCGTCGCTCATCACATTGGGTTCCTGTCCCCGATCCGTGGTCCAGGGCTCAAGCCCACTTCGAGGCACTGGTGGTCCACACTCTTGCCGACCAGTTGCGTGATCGGCAGCTCGACGGGGCCGTCCTCGGAATCACTGCCGTGGATGTACGCGCATGGGTACCTAAGCTCATCCTGCATCCGACGATGGCCAGCTACGTCATCTCCTTGCTGTTGCCGCACTACGACAGCGAGTACGGCGGCGTTCGTGGCCTCCCGGGTGCACGACCGGTGCACTCCCACGGCCGGCTGGTCATCGTCGATCGGCTCGGAGACGCCGCGGTTGAACTCGCGATGGCCAATGCCGCCGCACCGCCCAATCCCACTCCGCGCCCCGAGATGCGGGCGGATTGGCGTCAGCACACGATGACGGCCGAAGAGACTGAGGAGCGGGCTTGGTGGGAGTCCAAGGGTCGTCCCGGCTTTGACAAGCCCGTGGAACAATCGATCCTCAACGCTGAGGATCTTCTCTTCAGCCGCCTTCTGCGACGTCCACGTATCGTCAATCGCGTCGCTGGTAGCCACGGCTTTGTGAACTCATACACTCATGGGACGGACCTGGTTCTCGAATGGTGCTGCGGAGTGAGCCACCTCGAAATGCGCAATCTCCTAGACCAGAGTGGCTTGACTCATCAAATTGCGCATATCACCCCGTGGAATAACCTGGGAGCCGATCCGGAACGCGGGACCGTCATCATCGAGCGGCAGGAGCACAGCCACTCGCGCAGTGAGCCACTGTTGACGCTGCGCAGTGGCCAGACCTGCCCCAGCGAGACGCCCGACGAACGACGACAGCGGATGGATGCGTGGTATCGGTGACGAGTATGCTCGCCGCCAGCGTTGTGATCGCGGTCTCCGTTCCGCTGACTCGTCTCGCGCATCACGCCTTGCTGCTTCGCTTCCTGAGCAAGCAACTTGAGCATACTGACTCCTCCGCGAGGCTCGAGGTATCGCTCGTGATCGCCAGGCAGCTAGGAGCCTGGGAAGCTTCGGACACACCGACGACGCACAAGCAGACCCCGGTGACATCCGGGGCATCTGCCGGTTTGCTCACACATGTCGAAGCTGCGGTCCGTCGCCGGCTGCGATGACCTTGCTCACCGCGCACATGCAGCATGGTCGAGTAGACGGTGCCGGCGCGGCCGATGTTCAGCTCGGCGGACCCGGCCACCCGCGAACGACCTGGCGAGGTTTTCCATCAGCCGATTGGGTGATCGGCCTCCAATTCACCGCGAGACTGAAGCAGACACGCGACGGCGATCGCTTGCATGTGCGACTGTTCAGCCCTGCGCGGTAGTCTCGTGACACATCGGGCTGCGGGGCCAGGAACGGCGAGGACAACTCATGGACGACCCGGAATCAGTACTGGCGGACACACAGGCCCGCGGCCGTCAGTGTTCGGTCGTGTCCGTCCAAGGCGGTGGGCCGCTAGGAGTGAGGTCCGGCCGCGGGCAACGGACCGGGCGTCGCCAGCGCCCGCCGGGTTCCCTGCGCCACCTGCCGCTGCGGCCGATTCGGCGAGGCGGGGGCCTGCTACAGCCGGCCGAGCAGGCGGCCGGCCAAGCAGGCGTCCAACTACTTGTCGGTGTTCGCCAACCTGGGCAGTTGTCCGAACTGGTGGCGTACGACCTGGAAGGGCTCGGCCGCACGGTGGCCGCCCAGCCAGCCGAACCAGGAGTCCTTGAGTGCCAGGTGTTCGGGCCGCAGATAGGCGCGTCCAGCCTGCGTCTGGTGCTGGTCGATGGCGCGGCCACGGACGGCTGCGGCTTCGTCCAGGATGGGGAAGAACGCGGTGGGGCTGAAGCCCGGACCACTACTTGGAGTGCGGTACCAGGACAAGGCGGTGGCCGAGCGGCGTAGCGCGGTGGCGGTGATGCCCGCCGTAGCGCGGTGGTCCTGGTGAGTGTCGTCGGGGTGCGGCGCCAAGACGAGGCTGGCGGCGGCCAGTTGGGTCTCGAGCCAGCTGATGCGGTCCGAGGTGATCTCCAGGCAGCCGTCTGAACCGGAGGGGTCGAGGATGAGGTCGGCTCCCAGGGCTGCGGCTGCGGCCTTGGCCTCGATGACGCGCGTCTCATTCGCACCGGTCATCAAAACGATGGTCACTCGGCATCCAAGGGCGGCGTGGGCTGCCAGCAGGCAGCCAGCGCCGTATTCGGCGTCGTCGGCATGTGGGGAGATCGCGACGATCTCCGGAGTGCTCGGCGAGAAGGGGCGGTCCACGGGTCTCCTTGGTGAGGGAAGAAAGATCCTGACGCGCTCAGGCTGCCGTGGGGCACTTGGTGGGCGGTACGCCCCAATTCGGTGGCTGCCACCCTCGCGTTTTGAGGGGTGCCGCGGTGCCATCACCATCGCAGAGGATTGCTGTCAGGAGTCTGTGATGAGAGGAGCGGAGCGTGGGCAGGCGTTCTTCTTGGGGGAATGACATCGGCGGTTGGCTGTGGCGGGCGGCCTCCGAACAGGGTGATGTCCTGGCGGAGCAGCCGATGCGCGTCTCGGTCCGGACGGTGTTCGTGCGCAGCACGGCGATGCTTCGCCTGCTGTGGTCGGTGCTGGTCCTCGTTACGGTGGCGGGGCCGTCGTTCGCCGTCCCGATGCCTGCGGCCGCGGCGCCGGTCGTGGCGGCGACCCTGGGCTGGTCGGGTTTCGTGGCGTGGTTGGCTGTCCACGACGATTTCCCGGTGCGGACGGTAGCGTGGCTGGATGCGTCGATCTTCGCCGCGCTGCTGGTCGGGGAGGCCTCCCTGGTTCCCGCTCCGCTGATCGGGGATGGGACCAACTGGGTGTTCGCGGGAGCGTCGGTGTCGGTTCTGATGGCCGCCATGCTGCTGAGCACCGCGGGGTCCGTCGCGGTCACGGCGGTGATCATCTGCGCCTATCTGGCGGGTATTGCCTCTGCGGGGGAGTCGGTCTTGACTCCTGACGGCGTGCCGACGTCGCTGGTCCTGATCGTGCAGGGGCTGCTGGACGCTGGCGTGGTCAGGGCTTTGCGGCGCAACGCCGAAAGCGCTGATACGGCGCTGCAGCGGGAGGTCGCCGACAACCGCAAGCTCATCGTGGAGGAGCGTAAGCAGGCCGAGCGCGCGGCTCAAGAGCGCATGCTGCACGACAAAGTCCGGTCGGCCCTGGTGCTCGTGGGCAACGGGCACCTGCGGCGCCGCCGCGCCACCGCGGTGCGCAACTGCCAGGAGTCGCTTGCGGCGCTTCACGACCTGCGCGAGGGACGCATCGCCGAGGACAAGGCCTATTCTGTCGCCCACGCCGTTGACGGCGCCCTCGAGTGGGCCCGATCCCTCGGGCTGGACATCCGGTACGCCATCGGCCCTGTCAGCCAGGCCGATCCCGCAGTGCCGGCGGAGGTCTGCACAGAGTTGGGCGAGGCGACTCGTCAGGCGCTGGCGAACGTCCATCGGCATGCCGGTACCGACTCCGCGGACGTCGGCCTAGCCGTCGCCGACGGCACAGTGGAGATCACCGTGACCGACCGGGGGCGCGGTTTCGACCCCGGTCGCTCACCGCGGGCGGGGAAGGGGTTGTCCTCCTCGATCGTCGGCCGGATGCGGGACATCGGGGGCACCGCCGAGATCCGGTCGGCACCCGGCCTGGGGACGACCGTCGTTCTCAGATGGCGTCCCGGTGTCGTCCCGGCCGGGGACTCACCCGATACCGGGATCGCGCTGCGGCTTTACGGCGCCGACACCTTCCAACTCCTGGCCGCGGCCGGTTTCGTATTCCAGTTGCTGGCCCTGTACGCCTCCCTGCACTACGCCTCCGACTACTTCTACCCCTGGCTTCCCCCCGCCGCCTGGGCCGTGCAGATGGCTGCCGGGCTTACTCTGGCCGCGCGTATCGGACACAGCGCTCGGCCCTGGCTGATGTGGGCGGCCGTCGCGGTGATCGTGGCGGCAGCTGCAAGCGTCACCATCGACTGTCGGCCGCGCGGCGTGCTCGGCTTTGCCAACTGGTCGTTCGGCTCGACGATATGGCCGCTGGCGTTCGTCGCCGCATATCTGCCCATCAGGGCCGTCGTGGCCGCGGTGGCCGTCCACGACGCGATCCAGACCACGATCATCGCCTTCAAGATCGGAGCGGATCTTCCGGGGTTACTCAAACTCAGCGCGATCGCGTTGGAGAACGCCATGCTCCAGGCCGGCTTCGCCATCGCCTTCGTCATCTTGACGCGGACCACGACCGTCACCGCCCGCGCGGCCTGGAACTCCGGGATCGCCCGCGCCCGCTTGTATGCCGCCCAGATCACCCACCGCTCGCGCACGATCCGCGCTGCGGTGATCGACGAGGAAACCTACGCCCTGCTGGAGTCGGTCAGCTCTGGGGTGATGGACCCGGAGCATCCCGACACGCTGCGCCTGTTCCGCGCCGCCGAGCGGGGCCTGCGAAGACAGGACGCGCTGTCGGCGGCACTGTCCGGAACCGACGCTCTGGCGTCCCTCAGCCATGAGGCAATTGCCGCCGACCTGGAGTTGGAGATACTGCTAGGCGACAGCTTCGCTGCCTTCCCCGCCACTGTTGGCGCACCTATGGTTGTGGTCATGGCCCAGGCACTGCGGCTGGCCGCACCGGGCAAAGCAAGGATCATGCTCCACGAACACGCGGACATGACACGTCACGACGGGATCGACGATGATCCGCACAACCAGCATCAGGCGCACAGCATGACGTTGACATGCACCGTCCGAGAGAGCGACATCGCCGCGCTGCGCGCGGCCGTGGAGCACTACACGACCGCTGAAGGCGCCGTTTTGGCATTCGACCTGGATTTCGATCGGCACGAGGCCCCCTGGCCGGGGACCGCGCTGGTGTGGCTTGCCCTGGCGGGCCGATGACGATCTCGGTCGCGATCGTCGACGACGACGACTTCGCCGTCAGCGCCATCTCCGAGGCCCTGGCGCGCCTGCCGGAGATCCTGCTGGTCGCCGCAAGCCCTGACGTCGCCAAGCTCGTCGAACAGATCCACGGGGCGCCCCCCGACGTTGTCGTACTCGACGTCATGCTCGGCCGGCGCAGCTCCGGACTGGCTGAGAACGTCGCCCGCCTGCGCCAGTGGGGCACCAGGGTGCTGGCTACCAGCTCCCAGCCCGACCGGGCCGACATCTTGGAGTCCGTCCGTCGACAACAACTGAACTTCCTGGCCAAGCAAGACCTCCGGGACGATCAAACCTTCCTGGCTGCCATCCGTGCCACCGCTGGCGACGACCGGGTACTGTCCCCGCAGTTCATCACCGACGTGCTGCTCCAAGAAGGCAAAGGCACCCCAAGGCTGACCCCCAGGGAAACCCAAGTGATGCGCCTGTCCGCCGCAGGCTTGACCGCTGGGCAAGTCGCCCGGAGGCTGGCCGTTCGGGAAGACACTATCCGCGGACACCTCAAGCGCATCTCCGAAAAATACGACGAAGCGGGCCGTCCGATCGACAACCCAGTACGGCGATACTTCGAGGCGGTGTACGACAACATCCTCCCCGACCCCGACGATCCCGGCCACGACGACGGCACGCAAGAGCCATGAGGACGCAATGCATCGGCACACTGCTACTTGGCTGATCGGGTCGACGGTGTTGGTTGTGGCCGTGGCATCCCCCCTGCTCCTGGGGAAGGGCCGCTTGCCCTGGTCACCCGCACCGCAGCAGACCATCACCGGTCTGGTCTACTGCGATTCTGGACGCGCCGTGGCGAACATCTGGATCGCCGAGGAGACGGGCGTCGGTCTCTACGCAACCAGGACGCCGAATCAGGACATGCCATCGGCCACGGCGTACCGGGCTGCTATCCCCAAGGGCGTTGCATACCAACTGCACGTGGGCTGCGGAGGAACTGCCCAGCACTGGGGCATGTCGGCTTCGTCGAAGAACACCACCGCAGCCTCGCTCAACGTCCACTGCGACGACATCGCCGGCGAAACGGCATACCAGACGTGCAAGCTGGTCACATCCCCGGCGCACGGATAGGCCTCAGGCCGCGCAAGGCGGCCCGCTACTCCAGCAGATGCTGGTAGACGCTGGTCTCGTGCCTCTCAAACCCGCCCTTTTCGTACATACGGTGGGCAGCGACACGCTGGGCGCCGGATGGGAGATCGACACCGCGCGCGGCATGGTCTCCCTGGCCACGGCCAGCGCACGATTCAGCAACGCCAGGCCCACCCCCTGGCCGCGCGGGCCTCGTCCACCACCACGTCCTCGATGCGGGCGGTGTTCCCCGTGGGCAACGCCATGATCACCAGGGTAAGGACGCCAGCGATCCGGTCGCCGAGCCTGGCCGCGAGCACCGTGTTGGCCGGTGCTCCTACAGCCTGCGACAGCGCGTACCTGTCCAACGGGCGAAAGGCTGGCGTGAGCTGCGAGATAGGCCGGTTGAAAACGTCGACAAGTTCGGCGTCGACCTCGGTGACCATCTCAATGGAGGGCGCTGCCATGCACTTATCCTCATGTCACGCGGCCCGAGACCGAACACGTACAAGGCCCGTCGCCGAATCGGGGGACGCGCTCAACCGCCGCGCCGGCCGCCGCTCCCGTCGGCATCCGCACGGGTGCGGCTGGTCGACTCGCGCCTTCTCTGCCGCCGCGGGAAGGATCCGGGTTAGCGGCACGAGCCGAAGCGCGGCGAACCCGGCATGTCCTGGCACTGCAAGGCCAACGCCAGCTCAGACGTATAGGCCGAGGTAATGGTCTTGGACCAGTTTTGCGGGCTTCCACCGCACCCGACCCGGAGCTGGTATTCCACTGATGCTGGGATCGTGGCCTTGTAGTCGGCAGTCGAGCCGGACGCGTCCACCGGCTTCCACTCGGCCCACAGCCCGATGTCGGTCTGCCCCGCGACCCATACCCCCTCGACCGGCTGCCCGGAAAGGCAGGACACACGGCCTGAGATGGTTTCCGCCGGCGACGACGGCGAGGGCTGCCGGGTACGAATGCCGATTACGCAGACTGCGGCAATCGCACACGACGCGGCGGCAACGACCAGCACGCCTCGTCGCGTACGCAACAGGCTCACGATCTAGCCTCCATACAGGAGCGCGGCCGGCAAGCCGCATCCATTGCTGGGACGCGGTCCAGGGTGTGGACGACGATCGTGTCGCCGGGGCGTGCGTGGGCCAAGAGCCAGGCGATGCGGCGCGAGCGGTCGGGGGAACAGCCCAGCACATCAGCCCGCCAGCCGCTGTCCTGGCCTGTGACATGGAGTTTTGCCGCCCACCCTGCGGCTCGCACCGCGACCGCCGGCTCGAGTTTGAGCAGGTAGTGCACCACTGACTCTCTGACCGAGGAACAGGCTGGAGCCCTTGCATCGCGTGCGAAGTAGCACAAGCCTCCCGCCGGGGACACCTTGGCATGCCGGTGTGCGCACTCCTGGCATAACAGCGGCGGCCGCGGCCTCGTGCAATGAACACGGGCCCAGTCCGCACCTGCTTCTCGATCAGGGCAGGTGGCATCCAGGGCACCGAGTTCGGCGTGCTGTGCGGTCAGCGCCATGGTGGGCCTCCAAGATCGGGAACCCTTAAGTGCAAAATCCATGGACGAGACGTAGGGCTGCCGGAACTCCAGGATCCCATGCAACACACGAGCAGACGGCCCGAATCGGGGCATTCACTTCCGCGATGGACCTTCAGTCTGCGCCTCGCCCGGTACATCCTGGAGCCGCCGCGCAAGCCCTGGCGTCGATGCCATCGCCGCCGAGACTGCGGCGGCAGCCCAGGCGAGAATCCTGGAGAAGTCTCAGTCGCGAACCAGGTCCGGGAACCGGTCGTAGTCGGCATCGCCGGGATGCCACACGTCCTCGACGAAATCGGGCGGCACCGGCCCGGCGTAGGCGATGTCGGCGCCATGCTCCTCGGCGGGCCAGCCGGCGGCCACTGCCACGAACGAGCCGGTCAAGGACGGGGTCGCGGCGATTGCCGAGGCCTCGAGCTGGGCGACCACAATCGACGGGCGGCCCAGGCCGCGCAGCAGCCCGGCCAGGCCCGTGGCCCCGCTCTCGTGGGCAGCGTAGATCGCCTCACCGCCCCAGCACGACGGTAGCGGGTTGAAGAAGTGGGCGGCCAGTCCGAAGTCGGCCGTCGACAGCGCCAGGCAGACCCGGCCCTCGACCACGAGCCCGGCACTATCAAGCCGCCGGTGCTCATGCAGCCTCGCGCGCTCCTCGGCCGTGATGGCCCCGCAGCGCACGGCATTCTCGAGCTTGTCCGGTACAAGCTCCCCGCTCAACGGCCTCAAGCCCTGCGACCGGATGGCGGCGGCCTCGCACTCCAGGAGCCGGGCGCAGTGGTAGGCCCGCAGCCGATGGCCAGCCAGCAGATGGACCAGCCGCTCGTCGTAGACACCTGCGGGCACGACAAGCTCCGTCGGCGCGAGCCCCAGGCCTTGCAGCTCGGCTTCGCAGTCGTCGACGAACTCCGCCACCGCGGCCGGCCAGGTACTGGGGTCGTCCACATCGACGATCATTCTTCGGGTGCCGAATCCTCGTCAGTCTCCGTCGAATCGGGCAACGGGTAGCCCTCTTCCACCATGCCACGCCGAAACAACGGGGCCATCGCCAGGGGCGGGTCATCAGAATCCTCCACCGCGCGCCACTGCTCCAGCCTCACCGTGAAATTCGGCAGCGGCGCGGCCTTCGGGATGCCGTCACTCCGGCGCCGAGGCGCGAGTGAGAAGTAGGCACGATGCCGAACCCTGATGATCACACCTTAAAGCAGCGTGTACGCCAGCTGAATACGGACGGTCAGGGCGACACCAGCTGTCCGCCGGACATGTGCGGCGCGCCGTCGGCAAGGCCGACCGCTCGGAACGGCCCGACGCGGCGGGTTGTTGGCCGATCGCGGCGATGCGGCGGCGTCGTGCAGCTACAGGCCGAAGGCACCGCCGTCGGTGAGGATGCTCGACGCACCGGAGCAATCGCCGGACGCACCAAGCCGGCCAGCACTCCAGACTCGGGACCGAGGCCGAGTCGAGTTCGACCACGAGGGGTTCCGCTACTCCCCCGAGCGACCGCTCATCGAGGACCTGACGCTCGTCGCGGAGCCCGGCCACACGGTCGCCATCGTCGAGCCGACCGGGGCCGACAAGACCACCCTCGTCAACCTGCTGATGCGCTTCTACGAAATCGACGAGGGAACCATCACGGTCGACGGTGTCAACACCACCGAAATGACACGCGCCCAGCTTCGATCCCGGGTGGGGATGGTCCTCCAGGACACATGGCTCTTCAGCGGGACCATCGCCGAGAACATCGGCTACGGATCACCGGGCGCCACCCGCGAGGACATCGTCGCCGCGGCCCGAGCCGTCCACGCCGACCGGTTCATCCGGACCTTGCCGGACGGCTACGACACGGTCCTGGACGACGACGGCGGCTCGGGGCTGAGCGCAGGAGAGAAGCAACTGCTCACGATCGCCCGGGCGTTCCTGGCCGAACCCGCGATCCTGGTACTCGACGAGGCGACAAGCTCCGTGGACACCCGCACCGAAATAATGATCCAGCAGGCCATGGCGCGACTGCGCGAGGGGCGCACCATATCGTGATCGTCCACCGGCTGTCCACCATCCGTGACGCGGACACGATCGTGGTGATGGAAGACGGGGCGATCATGGAACAGGGACCCCACCGGGTGGCTCGATGCCGGCGGTGCCTACGCGCGGTTGTACGCCGCGCAGTTCGCCGACGCGCTGGCCGGCGGCTGAGTCGCAGCCGAACCACTGCCTCTGTCGTGGGCCGCGCGTCGTCGCTGCGAAGCCGTACACAATGAAAATGGACAGCATGGCACGGCCGACATCCCCCTGCGATGGGAGCACGGTCTGCCGGCCCAACAGCGTTGAGACGCGGGGATAAGCCCGCCGGGTAACTCCAGCCGGCAATGCGCGGGAACGAACGCGTACTGCTCGACGGTGCCAGCGCTGAGGAGCGAGATGGTATTGAACGCATCAAGTCAACTCGGCCCGTCCAGCGCGTCCTTGGTGGGAAGATGGATCCTCCCTAACTGAAGCGGACGCGACATGTTGGTGACAAGTATCAGCGCGACAAACGTTCTGTCTTTCTCGGACTTGCACACGACGCTTGGCCCCGGAACCACCATCGTCACGGGACCCAACGGCGTCGGTAAGTCCAATCTTGGCCGGTGCCTCGACCTCGCCTGTTCGGTCATCGAGCGTTACGCACGGGCTAGCACTGGAATACAGCGAGCCGACGCTTACAGGGAGGCAGGCCGCTGGGGCTCTGATACGTTCGAAGTCGTAATTACACTGCAAATGAACCAGCAGTGGGAGCGCGACCTGGTCTGGCTATTCGTACGCGCGTCATGCGCGTATGGCACCCAACCGGAGGATGCAGAGGAAAACACACCGGAGGTGCTCGACGGGTTTGCTCGTGCCGTTCTTGACGAGGACTCGATCTCTGTCTTACACGACGGCGCCCTTCGCGTCCAATACGACGAACGTCAGCCGATGCCGTGGTCCGCAGTCTGGGAGTTCGGCGTGGATTTCGAGCGTTGGCAGATCGGCCTAGTTGGCAATAACGCTGGGCACATTCGCCTTTGCTCAGGCACTAAAGCGTTCAGTCAGCAGCGGAGAGTTCGCAGCTTTACACAGGCCCTGTACGCCGCAGTCGATACACGTGTGGGGTCCAACGGATCGCTTGACGGAGCATATTACAAGCGTTCGATCAGCTTTGAGCACGCGTTGCCATCGGCAATCGAGAGCATTGACTTCGATGTCTCCACCGCAACTGACGCATCCTTGCCTCGGGCTGCAAGTCGACAGGAGCTGGCCCATCAGCTGGGCGTGACAGATGCTGACAACCGCATCTTCGGCTTCGTGCACGTGATGGAGGCGATCCTGAGGCGTGGCATCGTCCTTACTGAGAACCGACGCCTGCCAGCTCGAAGTGATTTCGCCCTTCAGGAGCTAACCAGCGGTCCTGTTGATCTACGCGACGGGAGTGCAGTCGCTGCGGAGCTGTTCCGTCTTAAGAACGGCTCCGCGGTTGAGCAGCGGCAGTACGAACGGCTGGTTGAGCTATACGCCAAGTTGACCAGCTGCCAGCTCGGGCTGCGCACTCGGCCCATCGACAGTGAAGGATCGGCCGACCTGCGCATTGAGCCGACGGTGGTAAGTGACCAGGGTGAGATCCCGGTGTCTTTCTCCGGCACAGGTCGGGAGGAAGCGCTTGTGCTGGCTACCTTGCTCTCGCGCGAATACGGTCGGCTCCTGGTGCTCGACGAACCAGCGGTCAACCTGGAGCCGACTATGCAACGCCGCCTCATCACCGCACTCCGTGATGCCGGGCAAGTGCTCGTCATCACGCATAACCCTGACATGGTGCCGATCGATGGCGTTGACGATCTCGAAAAGATCACGCGCCTTGCTCCGACCGTCGATGGGGTCGAAGTTCGCCGAGCCCCGTCGCTGAAAGCCGACGAGAAGCTCGGGTGGCGCAAGCTACTGGAGCCGACTCACGTCCGTGGACTGCTGTTCGCTGCCGGGGTGATCCTCTGTGAAGGGCAAACAGAGACCGGTGCACTTCCGGAGTGGTGGCGCGACACCAGTACGGTCGGACTGCCGGACCCAGAAGCTGCTCACATCCCGATCATCAGCGTCGGAGGCGATAAGGCGTTTGGCTCGTACTGCAGCTACCTCGATGCTTTCGGCGTACCGTGGGCGATCATCGCCGATGGGCCGGCGCTCCGGGGCGACAGCGTGCTGGCGAAGCAGCTTGCCGGGCGCGGACAGGGACTGCCCGCTGGTCCACCCAGTGACCGCGATGACTTCGAAGCCTGGCGCGACTACTGGCGAGAGGTCGGCGTCTTCACATTGGCTGACCGATTCGGTGACGACGGCACGAAGGCTGGGGAGTTCGAAGCATTTCTTGGACGCGTTGACCAGGCCATATACGACAACGCCAAAGCTATTGGGGGGCGGAGTAAGCCGCGGGTAGGGGCGTGCTTCGCGATCGAGCACCCCACGCCGCCCTCGGGCATCTTGGATCTCTACGTTCGAATCATGAGTGTTCTTAGTCAGAAGAGTTCGAGCTCGCGGTCGGTCGCTTCCTTGAGGTCTTGAAGCCCAGCGCGTCGCCTACTGCCACATTCAAGGAACGGCCCGAGCTGTATGTCGTCGGCGAGACTACGTCCCCATGTCAACTGTGGATGCCAGCGATGTCGAGCCAGCATGAAAATATGGGGCGTGGCTTGCTCAACTAGCTGGCAGTCGGGCACCATCATGACCGACACGACGCCTAAAGAACGGTTACCCAGTGGCCAGGAAAACAACGATCGAAGTCTTCGATGACTTGGACGGTTCCAAAGACGCAACGACTGTCAAGTTCAGCCTCGATGGCAAGCAGTACGAGATCGATCTGAACGGTAAGAACGAGAAGCAGCTCAGGGCCGCTCTCGAGAAGTACGTGGCAGCGGCAACACCAGTTCGGGCCTCTGCCTCTGCTATCGTCGCCGGCCGCGTGAAAAGCAAAGGAACTCTCCTGCGGCGCGACACCAAGCACATCAGAGCGTGGCTCCGCGACCAAGGAGTCGAGATCAGCGATCGCGGCCGGATCTCGACCGACCTCATGCAGCGCTACGAGTCAGCACACTCAGGCTGAACCTGGCAACCCGTGAACTGCTTGGTTCACAGATTAATAGGCAAGCCTCCGCGGTCCCGCGCGGAGGCGCCGCCTTGCCTGTTGACCCTCCTCCTGGCACGCGCATACACCGCGCCTACAGCGTCAGAAGCGCCAGCAGACGTTCTGGAAATCAGTACCCTCAGCTACGCTGTCTGGGGTGGGGAGCGACAGGCAAGGTGAGCAGGGTTCGGGCCACGAAGACACGACCGCACCACCAGATCTGGTGGTCTCCGTTCTCGATGGCGCGCCGGATCAAATTGTTGACATTGGTCTGGCCTACTGGCAGCTGGAGAGCGTCGATAAGCTAGGCGTAGCCCGCTGGACATGGTCGACACGCGACATCAGCACGGAAGGCCTGGGCGCCATTCAGCATGTCGCGGCAGCTGGCGTACGCGCTCTCGTACCCGGTGAGGTATGCCGAGCTTGTGGAGATCAACTGGCCGTGCGGACGCGAAGCGACTTCAGCGCCGTGCTGGCCGGCGGAGCAGCCACCTGCGTGGATTGCGACCCGAAGTACATTGACGGCGCCGAAAAGGCGCGTGCCGTCTTCGGAAGCGATCGGTATCAAAAGACGACAGCCGAGACAGCGGCCAAGCGCGTGGCTCGTGATGCAGAACAGCGCTGGAACGCGCAACGCCGGCAGGTAGTCAACGACCGCTATAAGGTCTCATTCACGCCTGACAAGGAAATCCCCAGAGGCCGGCTTGAACACGCCGTTGCGCTGCTCACGATCCTGTGGCATGGACCTACGACCGATGCGAACCCAGGTCTGATAC
Source organism: Catenulispora sp. MAP12-49 (assembly GCF_041262705.1). Classification (NCBI taxonomy): domain Bacteria; kingdom Bacillati; phylum Actinomycetota; class Actinomycetes; order Catenulisporales; family Catenulisporaceae; genus Catenulispora; species Catenulispora sp. MAP12-49. The sequence goes on from NZ_JBGCCP010000036.1 coordinate 85,686, forward strand.
TTCCGTTGAACAAGTGGCGTCATCGCTTCACCGCAACGGCTGATACCTCAACGCTCGTGAACGAGCTGAACGGTACGGGCCTCATCCGCATCCACCCATTGACCGCTGTGACGACGTTCCTGTTTGAGCCCGCAACTTTCGCAGACGCTTGGTCCGCAGCGAACGGTGAGGTCGACAAGCTTGCTCAGCCCCAGTTGGCGAACCGATACTTCCCGGAGGAGGCCTGCTTCTACGTCCCATTCGGTACAAGCATGGGCACCGCAGTCGCGCGGATGGATGACCATCTTTCCGGCCGACTCAGACTGAAAGAACTGGACGAGACCGACCGTCTGCAGCTGCTCGCACTCCTTGCGGATGCCATTGCCGATGAAGCAGTGCGCTACTTCGATCACCAAATCGACGACAAGTCGCTGCCGCCGGTTCCAGAGCAGCATCGTCCGCGGCTTCGGGAGGCGGCACGGAAGGCCGCAGGCTACATGTCGCTCGGCCGGCTGTACTGTCAGGCCTGGCGAGCGGTGCGGGACGGCGCTGTCGCAGCACAGCGGCATGGCATGCCGAACTCCCCGAACATGACGACCCACGCCGTGAACAGGTTCGAAGACTTCGCGAGTGACAAGTCTCTGGCGGCAAGCCCACCCTTTGGCCAGCTCGCCGACCTGCCCATCGCCGGTATGACACGAACGCTGTTTCATGTGGTCCTCGACGCCGACCCCTTCGACTTCACCGTCGACCAGGCGCGAGCGCTCTTGGCCGGCATCCCGGTACCTGACGATGGTTCGTGGGCCTGGCCGGCCGCCGCGGATCGCGTCATGAAGAGCGTTGACCTGGGTGACTGGGACGGCCAGTTGCTTCGCGATGAGCTCGAGCGAATGCGATCGCACTGGGGTCGTTCACGAACGCTCGCATCCCAGACAAGAGTTGCTGAGAAGTTCGCGGGCCACTATGACGTCTACGCCAAGACCGCGAGCACTCGCGAGGCTGCTATGGCTGCGGTGGAGATAGCCCTCCTCACCGCGCGTGCGGGTGCCGACGATGCAACGGCGGCTCAAGCCGTTCTCCTCGGATGGGATGACGCGCTTGCAGAACACCGTGGTACGGCCGCGGCGCAGACGAGCGAAGTCGACGACGGAAGATCTGCTGAGACCGACGCGGACGACAAAGAAGCGGCTGTGCAACCAGAGCAGGACAAGGCAGCGGTTCAGGGGCAACCGGCGTCGGGTGGCCGGACGCGTTCAACACGGAAGAGCAAGAAGAAACGACGGCGTTAGCCGATCGGATGGCCTCGGCACTATGAGGAGGATTTCGTGGCGGTCGCAATCGAACTGTCCTGGGGCGACAGGATCACGTTGGGAGAGCTCGCACAGTTCGTAGCACATGCCCGCGCAGGCGGCGTGGATGACGGGGAAGCGCTGGAAGCCGTGGTCGCGGACAACGACCACCATCTTCAGGTTGGCTGGCGAGTGGAGCTTGGGGAGCCGGCTGGAGGAATGGAAGCAGAGGTCAAACTTTCCGCATCGCTGGCAGGCTCCGTCGTCGAGCTGCTGAACCTTGTCGCCGAGAGTGACGGCGATGTACGCGGGCTGCAGGAGGGCGTCGTGAAGGTCCGCGACGAGTTGCTGCAAGCGCTACTGCATCCGGCTGTGTAGCGTTCGACACACCAGGAATAGGCAGTCACTCCGTCACCGAATGGCGGCAAGCGCGCGGCCTCGGAGTGTGCCCGGTTGCCTAGGTTCCTCCACACAGATCAGCCGACAAGGATCAGCTCCAGTCGGCACGGACCGTGCACCCCCTCGACACGGTCGAGCTCGATGTCGCTCGTCGCCGAAGGTATTCATTCAGATCTGAAGATCAGGAGCTGATTCTGACAGGACCTGCCTGAAGCCTGACGGGGTCTGTCTCGTGGCGTCGGGGCTGGAGTCACTGTTGGGCGGGTATCTGCAACCTGCAGCAGCGGCAGATACTGGACCGAGCTGGCTGTAGGGTGCGATCGTGACCACGGCTTGGCGCGACCTCAGCCAGCACCAGCGGTGCGCTCTGGCTGCGGCGTCATCGGGAGACGGCTCTGGTCTGCCTTGGATCCTGGACAACTGGGACCCGTGGTGGCAGCCGGACGACCTGGCAAGCTACACCGAGAAACTCGCAGCGGCGGTCAGCGCGCTCGTGGCATGCGGCCTCGTAGTCGTGCACGACGGGATGCTTGCTGGCGATCCGGTCATGCCGATCGAGGCCATCGGCCGTGCCACAGCCGATCCGCGCAACTGGTTCTACGACGACGAGGGCTTGGAACAGGTGCTGTGGGTCACCACGACCGACGCCGGAGATCGCGTCATGGCGGAAGCACCGTCGGCCGAGGCCATGCGGTACTACGACCCGCGAAGCTATCTCAGCGAACGACGTAACACGCCGCTCGACCACGGCTGAGTGGCCCCGATACGGTGCCGATACCGGCGTCGCTCTATGACTGTTGCGCCGCACCCCGCACCTTAACGATCGGGCGGCAACAGTCAGGCGAACTCGATCGATGGCATCCAGGGCTGGCCGGTGATCGCCTGGCGGATCACGTCGAAGGCACCGAGGCCGTGCTTGATCGCGGTGACGATGTAGGAGCGGACGGCGAGCCAGTTCTTCGCGCCGGTGGCCGAGGCGTGGCAGCCGGAGATCTTCAACTGGGTCTTGACCGGGCGCAGGTCTCGCTCGGCTGCGTTATTCGTCGCTGGTACTGCAAGGTCGACGGTGAAGCGCAGGTACTGGTCCTTGTAGTCGCGCAGGCGCAGCAGCAGGTTCGTCTCCATACTCTGCTTGTCGGACTGCGGGTTCACCGGGTGATGGTGCAGGCCGACCTGGATCGCGGAGTTGTAGTAGATCAGCCAGCGGCGCAGCCGTTCGGGCGGGATGTGATCGAGTCCCTCGCTCCTGGCCGCGTCCGCCACTTTGATCATCTCGGCCAGGGACCAGCGGATCTGCGGGGCCCAGATCTGGCCGGGGAACCTCTCGTCACACGCGGTGAGCTCGCGAATCACGTGGGCACAGCACAGTTGGTGGTCGGCATCCGGGAAACCGCGGTACAGCCACAGCGCGTCGTGGAACATGGTGCCGGTGAAGTTTGGCAGCACCCCGCCGGCCGCGGCACCGGCCTTCGACCGGGGCGCGAGGGTAAGCAGCGTCAGCTTGTTGGTGCACGCCACGTGCAGCCAGGACTTCTTGCCCGCGACGTTGGTCGCGGTCTCGTCGGCGTGCAGCACTGACGCCAGGATCAGCAGCGCCATGATGAGCTTGTTCGGGGCCTCGACCAGGCCGGCGACCTTCACCAACTGCGAGGCGATCCAGCCGGTCGAGGGTGCAGCGCCGGTGACATCGCGGATCAGCTTGGCCGCGCGTTCGACCGGGACATGCTGATACGCCAGCAGATACACCGCCAGCGTCGCCAACTGCGGCCCGTAATACGGGCAGTCCGGAACATCGTCCGGGACCTTCGCGGCGGTGACCTGCCCGCAGCCGCAACGCACCCGATGCCAACGAGTCTCGGTGATCTGCACGCTGATCGGCAGGATGTCGTGGCACTGGCGGCGGGTGAACCCGACCGAGGCCTTCGGTAGTGCCGACCTGCAGCCGCCGCACTCCGGCGGGAACTCGTCCAACTGCTGGTCCGGGCGCTCCACCAGCTTCAGCGACATGCCCGGGGCACCAGGCTCCTTGCCGCGCGGTCGCCCCGAGCTGGGCTTCTTACGCCGCTCGGGTTTCACGAAAATATCTGAAGACGGCGGCATCGAGGAGTTCCCCGAGTTCCGGCCCAGCCGGGACTCCAGGTCACGCACCTTGTCGGTCAGCGCTACGACTGTGGACTTCAGATCCTCGATCTGCCGCTGTTGCAGGGCGAGCAGTGCGAGCAGGTCCTCCCGCGACAGCGATTCCAGCCCCGACAACACGAGACAGAACCCTGTCACAGATCAAGCAGGTCCCGCCACCATCAGATCCTGACCTTCACATCTGAATGGATACCGCCGAAGGGCCGGAGATCCATGTCTGCGGCCGAGTCGGGTTCAGGCGAGTGACGGCCTGTGAAACTGAGGAGACGACCTGGTCGGGCACTCGGACGACGCAGATGTGGTGGTCGGGATGAGCGTGACTCGACGGCGGCCCTCACCGGGCCCGCCGTCCAGGACGATGGTGCCGGTCTCGGCGAGGTCGAGCGCGCATTCAGTGATCACGCCGTCCACACGATCCAGCTCGGCGGCAGGTTCGGGGCTTCATCGGCCACCAGAACAAGCAGCCAGCCGTCAAGGGCCGACGCGTACTCTGGAAGCAGGCCATCCGCTATCAGGACGCTGTGTACCTCGCGCGCAGCCAGGAGTCGCGCGAACGCGAGCGAGACTTTGACAGGGCTCGCACGGCGCACGACAGCCCGGTAATCCGCGAGGCTCTCGGCGAGTTAATCCACCATCTGCCCGGTCGTCGGATCGCCGTGCTGCTGCGCGTAATGCCGGTCATCGTCGGTTCAGTCGCAGTCATCGGCGCCACGGCTTGGCAAATCCGGTTGAGAATCTGATCTCTACTACTCATCGCTCATGTTCCTTGCGCCACCACGGCCGGAATGTCTGGGCGAGCAGTCGGGTAGGTCACGGGCTTCGCTCCAGGCGCGACCAGGCCCATGTTCATAGTGAGCATCGAGACGCCCCAGAACATTCAGCGTTTCGTAGAAGCTGGCGGGCACTTGCTGCTCACCTACCAGTCGGCAATCACTGACGAGACCGGTCGCGTCGTACCGGGCGGTGCCCTTGGGGAACTCACCAGCATGTTTGGCGTCAAGGTCGATGCGTTCGCCCCTCTCGCGCAGGAGACAGCCATCGAGTACCGGGGCCAACGCGGGCCCGGCAGCGAATAGTCTGAAGCACTGCTGGTGTCCGACTCGGAGGTGAAGGCGGTGTTCGCCGACGGTGATCTGGACGGCAGCCCTTTCGTGACCGCCCGGCGCACGGGCGCCGGGCAAGCGTGATATGTCGCTTCTACCTCGGCACCTCCTCTTTACGCTGCGTCGCGCCAGCGTCCGCGCTGCAACCGAATGTGAACTATGCCGCGCCGGTGTTTGGGGATGCTGACGAGCGGTCCTGACGCCGATCCGAACGCACCACAGGTTGGAAACGGCGCATTCTCTGGCCGCCACCCCAGCGAAGATGCTTCTTGAGAACCAGATAGCTCCACCGTAGCTAGAAGTGTAGGAGCTCAGAACACAACGCTAGCCTGCGCCGGGGGCGTTCTCGCTATAAGACCGGCTTAGCGATACCACTGTCGGATTCTGCGGCGGGAAGAATCCAAGGCGAGTGGATCCGGACGTACCGAAGGCGTACGTCGTGACGTCGTCTCCCAGGCCCTCGGGCGGATCTCCGTTCTCCACGACAACGATCTGGGCACTGCGTTCTTCCAGCAATCCTCGGTAGAAGTGCTCGACGACGTTGTGCGTCAGCGCGATGTCGACTTCATCGGGCTCTCGATAGGTGAGGACCGGGGAGTCGAGCACCACGAACCCGGGATGTGGCCGATCGTGACGCATGGTGTAGTGGACGAGTGCAGTGGAGAAGGCCGCATGGATGATCGAGCGCATACCCTTGCCACGGCTATGTCGCTCGCGCCCGCCGACGCTGATCTCTCCACTTTGTTCGTCGTAGTTAACAGCATTGTCACCTGGCACCTGCCAGGACGACAGGACCTGTTGGACGAGTTCCTCGAACTCAGCGAGCTGGGACGACGAGATTCCATCCTGGCGCGCCGGCACCGGAGTCGGCGCACTCAAGAAATCGGCTTTGAGCTCCTCCAAACGCTCGATCTGAGCGTGGATCGTCAAGTCGCGCTGAATCTTCGTTCGAACCGTGAGCATCTCACTGGTATCAGTACGCAGGGGAGCAAGCAGAACACTAAGAACCGCCAGGCGCTCTTCTGCCTCTCCCACTTGAGCTCGGAGCCTGGCGTCCCCACTACCCAGGGCCGCAAGCTGGCCGGTCAAGTCCTCAATGGTGGTCAGCAAGTCGGTACGCAGTTCGATGGTTTTTCGCAGCTCGGCACCGACGGCAGCGTGCAGCTCGGTAGTCTCGTCGACGTTGTGTCCGGGCTGCTGGTGCTCAGGCGCGGCGCCACAGAAAACGCAGGTCCCGGTATGGAAATAGCCGAGAAGGTTTCCGGCCTCGGCGACCATCTCTAAGCGAGCCAGATCCGACTCATATTGCTGACGCAACAGTCCGAAGCGGCCGAGCAATATCCGAGTCTCGTCGGCGGACCTGTGGTTTTCGGCCAGGTCGTTCTCCAGGCCTCGCACTGTATCGGTATACAGCCTGCGCTCCTCGAGCAAGCCGTCAACGTCCACAGATGCCGCCGCAACAGCTTGCTCGAGCTGCCCCAGCTGACGCTCCAGTTCCGTTGGATGCACATCGAAGGCAAGGCTGTTGCGGGCTTCGTCGATGAGACTGGTTAGTAGGGCAACCTTTCCCTTGCCGACCTTCTTCTCAACGTCAGTGGGACCGACAACTCGCCCCGATTCGTCCTGGCCGGTGAGCATATATTTGAACACTGACTTCTCGCCTGTCTCGCTGGTCCTCTGGCCCGAGGGCAGCACCGGTGAGCGCGAACCGGCCATCTGGCCCTCGCTGACGATGCACAGGTGGGCCAGGTCTCGAAAGCTCAGCGAGCGTAGCGTGGGACGAGCGCTCTTCAAGATCTGACGACCGTCAGCTTGCAGGATCTTCAGGAGATAGCGGGAGAGGCTGTTATCCGATCGCGGGTTGTGCTTCACAGGCAGAACCTTGGCTGGCGGAGTAGTCGGCACCGTTCGGAAGTCTCCGTGATAGACGGCCGCCCTATTGAGCCCAGGCTGGCGCACCAGCGTGACGGCCTGTCCGTCGGCTAGGCGCAGGCCGAGCAAAATGTCGGTATACCCCTGCGCCTCCTGAATCTCTTTGAGCTTCCCGGCGCCGAACATGTAGTCGATCGCCTCGACAACGAAGGACTTACCGGTCTCCGAGGCTCCGTAGATGACGGTCAGCCGGGGATGGAAGTCCACCGCTGCGGGGGCCTTGCCAGGGCCGACAAAGGTGAGGTGAAGCAAAGTCAGAGGTCTCACTGGTGTAGCCGTCCTCCCCGTCATCACTCGTTGCCTGAGTCGCCGGAGCGATCGGCCCATCGCGCGGTGATCGCCTTCATACCTTCGCGGACATTCGGTTCCTCGTGCATGTGCGCTTCGAAGAGCCAAGCAGCGCGGTCTTTCAGCTCATTCAAGTACGGAGCCTCAATGATTCCCAGAAAGCTCTCGGACTCCTCCGTGGCCCGGTAGAGCAATCCGCCGCTCTCGATGACCACCTCGGCTAAACCGGCTCGCATAAGCACGACCAGCCCTTCTTCAATCAGGTTGCGTCGCATGCCAAGCTCGCCTGGGCCGACGGGCAGGTCCGGATGCAGGCTGGCCGGGCCACCGCGCAGATCGCCACTGTGGACCATGGCATGGTCCAGGTACACCAGCTGCGCCACGTCCAGTCGCTCTGGGAAGGTTTCCGCCAGCAGGACCAGCGCCCGGATCCCCACTTCGAGCGGACTGTTCAACGGGTTCATGTGGACTCCCCGCCGTCATCTTTGCACCAGGTCAGTCGATCTTCGTTGGCCAGCTGATGACACAGGCCCTTGCGGTCGCGGACTGTGACGATGGGCTGCAGGATGTTCCCCGGGTTGGGTGCGTGGTTCGCCGCAGCCTGCAGAACGGCGTCCAGGCGCTCGAAGCCCGTGTCGTAGTCGCGTTCCTCGACCTCGATGACTGCTTCAAACAAGTCGTCCTCGATGGCGGCGTAGGTCCCGGGAGGAACACTATCGCGGGCGAACACCCGCAGTGCTTCCGCGCTGAAGAACGCCTGCCGCTGGCGCGCCACATGCTCTTTCGTCTTCAGATGCTCTCTGGCTTCAGCGAGCGTGGTCAGCGACAGCCCGTGCTTCTGGTTGTAGGTCGTGAGCAGCTTTTGAATGTAAACAGCCTCGTTGCCGGCCTGCTCCTCCGGAGGCGTGGGAACATCCGGCCGAGTCTTAAGCACGGTGGGAAATCGGCGTGCGTGGTGTGGGGTGGTGGCGTGCAGCTGAAGGATGAGGTCCATGTCCACGGGTTTGAAGATCGAAAAGCTAGTGGACCGAGCAAGCAAGCCGACCGCGACGCGATCGGCAGCATCCCACTCCGCCCCGAGCGGCGAGTCCTGCTTATCCCACACTTTGAAGAACTCGGATTTCAGCCGCTCCGGAGCCACCAGCAGCCGCGCCAGGGTTGGTCCTATCTTCGGAGCCACGAAAATGTACTTGGCCGGTAACTCGTAAGTCCCTTGCACCTTCGCCAGGAAAATCTTCGCGATCTCGGGCCATACATCGGCCGGCCGCAACGCCTCTGCGTAATGCTTGCACTGGTAGCAGTGCCACGGGCCGCCAGTACCCTGATCCGTCAAGCAAGCCGCGACATCCGCTCCACGGTCGCCAGCGCCACCCATCCGCGTCACCAACACGTACGGCTCCCCCAACGCGCGGACCCACTCCACCGTGAACTCCTCCCATTCCTGGTCGGAGTAGAAGTGCAGATAGTGACGCGGGGTCGGCACTGGTGCGCCCTGCATCCGTGGCGTGAGCAGAACCATCGACGGTTGCGCCGGCTCCGGAATTCCGATGAAGACCGGCCCGGACACAGCGCTAGGTGCTCCTGTGTCCGTCATCTCGCTCCATCTCCCGCTGCCGCCCGTAATTGACTCTATGTAGTCATACCATCTAGGTACCCCAGAACGTTGACACCTCAGCCGGTCGCCTGCGTCGAGAGCGGTCCGGCACGCGGCGATCAGGGTCAGGGCATGACGGCGAAGCTCCGCCGGATACGGCTTCGGCACGACAGCTCCCGTAAATGAGGTAGCAGCCGCAACACCTCATGCCCGTTCCGGAAACCGTGTCATCACCTCAGAGTCCGAGCAGAGGGGCAAGCTCAGACACTGTGATACCCGCCGTTCGCAGAGCCTTGAAGGTCCTCGGCATCGGGCCGGTGAGCATGAGCACCAGGTACGGCACCGACCCGGTGCCGTAGTACACGATCAGGGCCGGGCCCTGGTCCGTTCATGCGGCAGCCGGAGCCTCACCGGGCTCACTGCCTGCCGTCCCCACGGAGGCCGATGCGCGGCGCCGGGCCGGGATCGTGGCGGCGATCGCGGCCGCCAGCGCTGCCACGACGCAGCCGATGAGCAACCCAGTGCGGAAGCCGCTTTGCGATGGCAGCTGCTGTCCGCCGAAATCGGTGGTCATATGGGCCAGCACGACGCCGATCACAGCAGCCGCGGCCGACGTGCCGATCGAGCGCATCAGGGTATTGAAACTGTTGGCCGAGGCGGTCTCCGAGACCGGAACTCCAGCCATGATCAGCGCGGGCATGGCGCCATAGGCCAGGCCGGTTCCGGTCGAGCAGATGACGTTGATCACCAGCAGCCCGAGCGTGGATCCCATCAAGGCCAGCGCGACGCCATAGCCCAAGGCACTGACCAGGGCACCGAGCACGAGGGTGACCTTCGGTCCGTACGCTTGCGAGACCTTCGCCCCGACCGGCGACACGAGCATCATCATCAGTCCGGCCGGCGCCATCCACAGCCCGGTGGCCTGCAGCGACTGGCCGAGTCCATAACCGGTGGCCTTCGGCAACTCCAGCAGCTGCGGGATGATCAGCGACTGGGCGTACAGCGCGACGCCGATGACCAGCGACGCGGCGTTGGTGAGCAGCACCTGACGACGGGCCGTCACCCGCAGGTCGACGAGCGGAGACTCGGTGCGCAGCTCCCATGCGCCCCAGAGCACGAACACGATCGGGGCGCCGATCAACAGCCCGAGCGTCGACGCCGAGCCCCAGCCCCAGTCCGCGCCCTTAGACACTCCCAGCAGCAGAAAGAGCAGTCCGGCGCCCAAGCCGAGTGCGCCGAGGTAGTCGAACGGCTCTCGGACCCGAGCCGGCGCCGAGGGCAGTACGAGCCAGATGCCCACGCCGACCAACAGGCTCAACACAGCGGACAGCCAGAATAGGGCGTGCCAGTTGGCGTGCTGGGCGACCGTCGCCGACAACGGCAGGCCGAGCGCGCCGCCGATGCCGAGGCTGGAACTGATCAGCGCGATCGCCGACCCGAGGCGCTCGGGCGGGAGCGCGTCGCGCAGAGCGCTGATACCCAGCGGGACGACCGCCGCACCGGCGCCCTGCAGACCGCGCCCGACGATCATCGGCACCAGCGAGGACGACAGCGCGCAGACCACCGACCCCACCACCAGCGGCACGCAGGAGACCAGGAGCATGCGCTTCTTGCCGTAGAGGTCGCCCAGACGCCCCATGGTCGGCGTCGTCACCGCCGCGGCCAGCAGCGTCACGGTCACCGCCCAGGACGCGTTCGACGCGGAGGCGTGCAGCAAGGAAGGCAGCTCGCCGATCAGCGGCACGATCAGGGTCTGCATCAGCGATGCGACGATGCCGGCCGAGGCGAGCACCCCGATGACGAGGCCTGGCCGAGCGGCCGCGGCTGGGTGGTTCATGAGTATCCCCTGCATCTGACGAACGGCGAGCGATGTGCACTATGCACATGCCATGCAGAGTACATATGATGTGCGCCATGCACAACATCGGCTAGAATCGACCCATGAGGTGCGGACGAGCTCGTCCGGGATCGCGTCACAGAGAGGAACGGGAGAGGCCAGCGTGGACAAGCGCACGGACCGGATCGAGTTCGAGACCATGCTGCTCGGCCGGCACACCCACATGCGGACCGGCGGCAACCGCACCCAGACCGGCCTGGAACGCAGCGCCTACACCCTCCTCAGCCGCCTGCAGATGGAGGGCGCCATGTCCATCGGCCAGCTCTCGGAGACCTTCGACCTTGACGTGTCGACCCTGAACCGCCAGACCGCCGCCCTCACCAAGGCCGGCCTCGCCGAGCGCATCCCCGACCCCGAGGGCGGAATCGCCCGCAAGTTCAGGCTCACCCCGGAAGGCGCGGCCCGCCTGGAGGATGCGCGCTCCACGAGCATCCGGGGCCTGGACGAAGTGCTCGCCGACTGGACTCCGGAGGACGTGGCAGCGTTCGCCGGGTACCTGCGGCGATTCAACACCGACATCGAGCGGCTGGGCGGACGGGCCTGGCCCCGGCCTTAGCTATCAGGGCGCACTGGGTAGGCGGCGCCGATCAGGCGCCGGTCAATAACCCGACGCGCCCAGAAGGCGACTGTCGATGTCTGCCCGTCGTCGCGGGAAAGCCTGACGCGTTCTATCGATCAGCAGCGGGGATCAGACCGAATCGGCAGTAGAGAGCCTTTCAGGCCTTCGGCAACTCACCACCCCATGCTAGGTCGTCGGCCGCATGCGATCTGGTCCTGCCCCCGGTTGCCGGCGTTCCTTCGTCACCTCGGGCTCGCTGTTGTAGGTGGCTCACCGTCCTGGCGAGCAGCCTTCTGGTTTCTAGCGAATGCCTCTAGATGACTGAGTCCAAGGGGTCCCTGCGGTCATGAGACGAGGGAGTCCATGGTCGGTGTGTGAAGACTGACTTGGACTCCCTCGCGACTGCAC